>DASPUY010000314.1:0-5354 GCA_035622655.1 Polyangiaceae bacterium | reverse complement strand
CGTACCCCGAGACCGTGAATTACCGCCCCTCCGAGAACCCACCGGTAAGCCGTGTGCCGGAAATCGGCACGCACGGTTTGAAAGGGGGTCTTGCTCGAATGCCCGCCTTGAGGCGGGAAGGAAAGTAAGGTCTACCAATGGCGGTTCACGAGCTGAAGGGCGTGCGACCCACGCTCGGCCGGGACGTGTTCGTTGCGGACAGCGCGGCGGTCATCGGTGACGTCCACCTCGGCGAGCAGGCGAGCGTATGGTTCGGCGCCGTGGTGCGTGGCGACTACTGTCCGATTCGGGTCGGTGCTCGCACCAACGTTCAGGACAACGTCGTCGTACACATCGCGAACGAGACGGGACCCACGACCATCGGGGACGACGTCACGGTGGGTCATGCGGCGGTCGTTCATGCGTGCACGGTGGGGCATCGATGTCTCATCGGCATCGGCAGCGTCATCCTCGACGGCGCCGTCGTCGGAGACGAATCGTTCGTTGCGGCCGGAACGCTCGTCACACCGCGCACGATCATTCCACCCCGTAGCTTCGTGCTCGGGCGCCCATCGAAGGTCGTTCGACCCGTGACCGAAGCCGAGCTCGCGTGGATCCGCAGGTCAGCGTCGGACTACGTCCGTTTCGCGCACGAATTCCTCGGGAGCTGCAAGCGCATCGCTTGATGCCCGCTCACTCATCGGCGTCGTCGTCGCCGCCCTCACCCTCCCCCCCGTCGGAGGGAAGCGGATCGCAGGTGCCCGCGACGGCATCGCACGTTCCGGTACTTCCGCAGTCCATCAGGTTCGTCCACCCGGTCTGGGTCGCATCGCACTCCTGGAGCACGTTTCCGCTGCACTGCAGCTGGCCCGAAACACACGGATTGCACGCGCCTGCGGCGGCGTTGCACTGCGCTGCGCTCGCGCAGACCTGCGCGACCGGATCGCTCTGTCCGTCCGAAGCGCAGTGACTGAGCGTGGCCCCCGAGCACGACCACGCACCCGGATTGCAGACATCGCAGCGGCCGTTCACCGCGTCGCATATTCCCGATGCGCATGTCTGGACCGGCGCGAAACCCGTCTCGCCGGTATTGCACTCGTTCAAGACGGCACCGGCGCACTCGAACGCCCCGGCGGTGCAAACGGGAGCGTCGCACGTTTGCGCCGCGAGATCGCACAAGGCGGACGTGGCGCACGTCTGAACGTTGGTCCATCCGGTCTGGGTGGTGTTGCACTCCTGGAGCACGGCAGCGTTGCACTGGAACTCGCCGGGTGTGCAAGGCGCCGCGTTGCATTGGCCCTGAGAGGCGTTGCAGAGAGCTGCGTTCGCGCACGTCTGGAGCGAAGTGAACCCGGTCAAGCCCGCGTTGCACATCTCGAGAACAGCGCCGCTGCATTCGTATTGTCCGCTCTCGCACACGGCGGGATTGCACTTGCCCGCGGTCGCGTCGCACAGCGCGGCGCTCGCGCACACGCTCTGCGGTGTCCAGCCCGTCTGCTGCGCATTACAGAACTGCAGGCTCGAGCCGCTGCATTCGAACTCGCCGACCGTGCACACGGGAGCTTCGCAAACGCCGCTTGTAGCGCTGCACAGGCCCGAGCTCACGCAGGTCTGGACGTTGGTCCATCCGGTCTGGGTGGCGTTGCACTCCTGAAGCACGGCACCGTTGCACTGGAACTCGCCGGGAGTGCAAGGTGCCGCGTTGCATGCGGCTTGCGACGCGTTGCACAGCGCCGCGTTCGCGCATGTCTGCACCGTGTTCCAGCCGTTCTGGTTCGCGTTGCAGATCTGGAGAACGGCGCCGTTGCAGCTGTATTCATTCGGGCTGCACGTCGGCTGCACGCAGGTTGCACCGGTCGCGTTGCAAAGGGCGGCGTTGGTGCACGTCTGCACGGTCGACCATCCCGTCCGGCCCGTGTTGCACGCCTCAAGGACCGCGCTCTCGCAGCGATACTCGTTGGCGGCGCACGCAGGAGTTTCGCACGCCCCGCCGTCGCCGGACGTCGTGCACAGAGCGGTCGTGGCGCATGTTTGGGTCGTCGTCCAACCGGTATCCGGGCCCGAGCAGGTTTGGAGCATCGCGCCGCTGCATTGAACCTCGCCCGTGGTGCACGGGGCCGCCGTGCAGACGCCTTCCTCGGCGTTGCAATGGGCCGCGGATGCACACGTGGCGGTGGTCGTCCACCCGTTCAAGGTTGCGTTGCAGATCTGCAGCTCGGCGCCGTCACACTGCATGTCGTTCGGCTGACACGTCGCCGGCGTGCAGGCGCCCCCGTCCGTGTTGCAAAGCGCTTCCGAGCCGCACAACTGCTTGTTGATCCAGCCGTCGCGGTTCGGATTGCAGACTTGAAGCTCGGCCCCGGCGCACTGGTACTCGTTAGGGCTGCAGAGGAAGGCGTCGGCCGATCGGTCCGCAGCGGCGTCCGGAATGGTCCCGTCGCCCGGACTCGAAGCGTCGAGAGCGTCCGCACCTGCGTCGGTCGTCGTGGCCTCGACCGTGCCGTCGATCTTCCCCGACGCATCGACGGCGTCCAGCGCGCCGCTGATCTCGAAGTTGCCCGCGACATCGAGACAGCCGACGCCGACCAAGCTCGAAGCCGCGACGAAGAGCACGACGCGTACTCGGTAGCGCATCAGAACCTCCCCTCGACGCCTGCGCCCAGGAGCCCTGCATAAGCCGTGATCGGCGCTCCCTTCGGAGTGGTCAGGACGAGGGCAACTCCCGCCGCCGCCCCGACGCCGCCGACGATCAGCGCCGCGGTCGAGAGATCCGCGACCGCCCGATAGGTGTTGAGCGCGCTGCTTTCGCTCGGCCCGCATTGCCCCTGAGGACATGCGCTGCTCAGCGAGGCGTGGCGCGCGAGCACCCAGATGCCTGCGGCGCCGCCCGTGATGAGCCCGACGGCGCCCACGCCGAGTGCCCCAATCGCGAGCTCCGTCTGAAGCGGCATTCCCGGCGCCGGGCGCTTCGCCGTGACGACAGCAGCGGCGACGGGCTCGGGCGTGGCTGGAGGCAGGGCCTCCATGGGAATCGAGATCATCTGCTCGCTTCCCTCGCCGACGATGAACGTGCGCTCCGCCGGCGCGAACCCCTTTGCGGTCGCCTTCACCGAATGCTCACCGGGATTGCAAGCGCGACGGACGCCAAGCGTCGCCGCAAGCATCGGAGCATCGTCGAGAACGACGTCGGGCGAGGCCGCGCCGCTCACGACGATGGTGACCCAGGCGATTCGAGGGATCAGCGCCGCGCGCTCGCTTTTGGCGTCCTCCACGGCCTTCTCGAACGGAGGCGGTGCATTGGGCGCAAGCGGCTCGCGGATGATTCGCTCGTAGATCTCCTGCGCTTCCACGAGCTTGCCGAGTCCCGTCTGGGCTCGCGCCAAGCCCAGCAGGAGCGTCGGCGCGTGCACGAGCGCCTCGGCCCGCCCGAACCGATCGGCCGCGATGCCGTATTGCCCTCGCTTTTCCGCCTCGTACCCCTCGCGAGCGAGGGCCCGGGCCGTCGCACGATCGGCGTCGGAAGGCTCGGCCCGAGCAATCGCCGGGATCGACGCCGCGAGTAGCGCGGCAACGAACCGTGCAAGGAACGAACACCGCCTCATGAAATGCAGCTTTCGCGACCCACGCGCCTCCCCCTAAATGCCAAAATCGACGTCGTCAGTAGTGCCTTTTGAGGCGCCGTGGGCGCCCTTGTGAGGTCCGGACCGAGAAGCGGCCGACGATCCGGATTCGACGCTGGAGCGCGAAGCGGATTGCAACCCCCCGGGCCCCGCGTTCTTCGCCATGCCTTTCGGCCCCGATGTGGAGCCGCTGAAGCTCGGTTCCACGACTTGCGGAAGCGTCTCGACCGGGATCCCGTCCAGCGCCGACGGCCTTGGCGACTGCACCGGCTCCGGCGCTGGCGCGGCGGGCGGCGCGATCGCAGGCATGCTCGCCGCGTGTGCGACGGGTGGGTGGGGTTCTCCGCGGGTTCCGACGAGCGCGAGGAGAAACGCGACGAAGACCGAACCCGTGCACGCGGCCACATACCGCGCGCGAGGAGAATCCCTGAAAAGCTGCCGGGCCCCGCGGAGCGAACGCGTAAGGGAAGCGTGCGTCGAAATGATTCGAGAATCCGGGCTGGCGGGAGGCTCGACGTCCGTCGACGGCAAGGCAGCAGGAGCTTCGGGCGGCGGAATCAAGACCTCGGGTTCTGCTCGCCACGTTTCCGTGCGGCCAGCCGTTTCTCCCCGATCGATTCCCAGGGCGTCCCCCAGCGCGTCCGCGAGCTCCCGGGCATCGGAGAACCGGTCCTCGGCATTGCGCGCCGCTGCCTTGGCCCACCACGCATCGAAGTCACGGGAGAGCCACGGCGCCGTCCTCGAGGGGACGGGCATCGGCTCGTACATGATGAGGGCGAATAGATCGCCCAGCGTCGGACTGTCGAAAGGGAGCTTGCCGGTCAGACATTGATACGTGATGACGGCCAGCGACCAGAGATCGGACCGGTGGTCGATCTCGCGAAGACCGCGCGCCTGTTCGGGACTCATGTACGCCGGAGTTCCGAGCAGCGACCCCGCTTGCGTCGCGGTTCCGTGGACCGCAAACGCGGTGGATTTTGCGACACCGAAGTCGAGCAGCTTCGCGACTTCGCCTTCGTCCTCCTGAGCGAGGAAGATGTTTTCGGGCTTCAAGTCTCGGTGCACCACGCCCGCCAAGTGTGCCTTGAAGAGGCCGCGAGCAATTTGCGAGACGATTCGGTAGGTCGGTTGCGTGCCGAGCCGCCCGGCGCGGCTCAACCTCGCGCACAGATCTTCCCCCTGGAGAAACTCCATCGCGATGAAGGGAACGTCGTGATCGACTGCGTAGTCGAGCACGCGTACGACGTACGGGCTCTGCAGTTGTGCGATCGCGCGTGCTTCGAACGCGAAGCGCGAAAGGAAGTTCGGATCGCGCGACGCGTCGCCCGTCATGAACTTCACGGCGCATCGGACATCGAGCGCAAGATGATCGGCGAGCCACACCGCGCCCATGCTTCCTCGTCCGAGCTCACGGACGAGCTGAAACTTGTTGGCGACGACGCTACCGATCGTGGGTGTCACGACTCTCTCACCGTCTCTCGACGCCGCGCGGCCGACATAAAATAATTGTGTAAGCATTTAGCATGTGCGGGTGTGCTGGTCCAGACATCCGACCGCTCGTCTTCGGTTCTTTTCGGGCTGGTTTTTGGGCTCTCCTCGGGTCTTCACCTCGCGTTTCGGTGCGCCAGGGAAAGCCTGGGTGAGGAGGATGCCGTGTAGAGGACAGGGCTGAAACTTCGCGAAGGGACCCAGCGGGTTCGAATCCCGCCCGGCCAAGGAGGACCACCAGCCGGGAGCGAGTCTTGCGTGGACGCC
>DASPUY010000313.1:0-2257 GCA_035622655.1 Polyangiaceae bacterium | reverse complement strand
CGCGACGCTCGGCTTTCTCTTGCTCGCTGGAACGCTCACGAGTGAGCTGACCTCTCCGCTCGGCCTTCCCCATCTCACCGGATACCTCGCCGCCGGTATCGCAGCGGGCCCGCACGTACTTCGCCTCGTCGACGCATCGGCGCTGAAAAGTCTTTCTCCTGTCAACACCCTTGCCCTCTCGCTCATCGCCCTTGCGGGAGGCGCGGAGCTCGAGCTCGTCACGGTGCGCAGGGGTGCCCGCAGCCTGCTCTGGGCGCTCCTGGTCCAGACGTCGCTCGTGCTCGTCGTGATGACAGGCATGTTTTACGCGGCCCGCCCTCTGCTGCCATTCGCCCGGGCCCTTGCCCCCGCCGCCGCCCTGGGCGTCGCTCTATGCTGGGGCGCGCTGGCGGTGACCCGCAGCCCTTCCGCGACACTCGGCATTCTGTCCCAGACCCGGGCCAGCGGACCGCTTGCGACGTTCACGCTCGCGTTCGTCATGGCGTCCGACGTGGTCGTGGTCGTTCTGCTCGCAGCCGTGATCGGAGTCGCCCGGCCGCTCATCGAACCCGGCGAAACGTTTTCATTGGGAGCGTTCGCGAAGCTTGGCCACGAGCTGTTCGGCAGCGTCGCGATCGGAACGACGTTGGGCCTGGTCATCGCCGCGTACCTGCGTCTCGTAAACCGTCAGATGCTCGTCGTGCTTCTCGTTCTCGGCTTCGGCGTGAGCAGCGTCCTCGAATACCTCCAATTCGATCCGCTGCTGACCTTCATGGTCGCGGGGATCGTGGTTCGTAACCTTTCTCGCCAGGGCCACAAGTTCATCAAGGACATCGAGCAGACGGGGACCGTCGTCTACGTCGTGTTCTTCGCCTTGACCGGGGCGGACCTGGATGTCCCGCTGCTTCGATCGCTCTGGCCCGTCGCCTTGATTTTCGCCGGGGGTCGAGCGCTAACCACGTGGGTCGCATCACGCGCCGCTTCGCGGATTGCGCGGGACGAGCCGGTCCTGCGCCGATGGGGAGCCGCGGGCCTCGTCTCGCAAGCTGGGCTGACCCTTGGTCTCTCCATCGTCGTGGCCCGGGAGTTTCCCGCGATTGGCGTGCCGTTTCGGGCCTTGACGATCGCGACGGTCGCCATCAACGAGGTCGTTGGACCCGTACTCTTCAAGATCGCGCTCGATCGGGCCCGAGAAACGTCGCGGCAGCCGGCTGTGAGCTTTCCTTCGATGCGCCCCCCTCCGCCCACGTCATCCTGAACGTTGAAGCGGCTTGCAATTGGGTGAACCGGTTTCGGCTGGAGGGCGTGGGGTGGAGCGGCTGCGCTCCCCCCACAGAAGCGTTCCGCGCGGGCGGAAGGCGGACTAATTTTTTAGTGGTCGAGGGGCGTGGGCCACCATAGATATTCGAGCGTCGCGCGGTCGGCGAAGCCGTATCGGATCCTGTCGATATATCCCGTAAAGGTCAGCAGGGCGTCGAAGCAGTGGGCACGACTGCGAAGCCAGGGCAGGCAAATGGCGTCGTTGACGATTCGCTCCATGGCGCGAAGCAGCAGTCGCCTCGCCCTCCGGATGATCTGCTCGCCCGACGGCGTGAGCAACAGGTTCCAGGTTCGCCGATCCTCGGGGTCGCGGTGTCGCGCGAGCCATCCGAGCTCGCGCAAGGCACGGACCATCCGGGACACGACCGACGCGCAGACTCCGAGCTTCCGCCGCAGCTCGCTCTGACGGAGCTCGATACGCGAAGGCCGGCTGTACTCTGCCTCGAGAAACGCCGACAGCAGGTCGAAGCGCGCTGCGGTCAGCCCGGGCCACGACAGCAGCGGTTTGCGCGTTACGCGGAGAAAGCTGTGAAAGACGCGCTTGGCGCCGAACGCAATCGCGTGCATGCGACCTGACCAAGAGCACCGCTCGTGCCGCCGATGGCCAGCGGAGGGCGGGGGGGTGCGGCGCTCGCGGGACAACGGCGAGGAGGGGCGCGAGATCATTGCCATGGCAATGATCTCCGCCAATCTCGTCGGCGCGTCCCGTGGTGGATACCCCTCCCGGCGGCAGGGTGTCCGCGGCATGTGCGGCCTGTCCCGCGACGATCGAGCACCGCTTTCGAGCCGGACCCGCACTCGCGATCGACGGATGGTCTGCGGCTATCGCGTTCCATGATTCAGACCCCGCTTTGATATGAAGCGACCCGTCAAGTCTTGCCTCGAACTTTCTTCTCCTAGGGGGATGCCCTCGAGCAGGCAGCAGTCGAGCGAGCGAAGCCGACGATTGATCACTCTG
>DASPUY010000312.1:0-15360 GCA_035622655.1 Polyangiaceae bacterium | reverse complement strand
CCTGCACGCGCGAGGATGCGCCGCGCTTCCGCATCGCCCGCCCGCGCGGCGATGGCGACGTCGTGCGCGTCGAGCCTCCTCGCCCGCGCGCCCCGCATCTGTCCGGTGAGACTCGCACGCGCCGCATCTTCGATGGCCTTGCCCGAGGCCACCGTCTCGAGACATCCGATGCCGCCGCATGCGCACTGGATGCCGTTGTCGAGGACGGCGCAGTGCCCGAGCTCCCCGCTGAAGCCCTGCTTGCCGTAGACGACGCTACCGTCCACGACGATCGCCGCGCCAATGCCGCTACCGACGTACACCCACGCGAACGACCGGGCTCCCTGCGCCGCGCCCAGACGACCCTCCGCGATGGCGCCGGCCTGCGTGATGTTGCGCACCACTGTGGGTGCCTGCAGCTTCTCCGCGAGCTTGGCGCGTACCGGCACGTCGTAAAAGCGCAGGTTGGGGGCAAGCACGCACGTGCCCGTGGCTTGGTCGACGAGCCCCGGGATGGCCACTCCCACACCCTCCAGTCTGGATCGCGGCAACTTCGCTTCGCTCAGCGCTCCTTTGACGATCGACGGGAGCACGCGAAGGGCCCGTCCGAACTGCCCTGCGAAGGAATCGATCACCCTGGTGGCTCGGATGCGGCCCCGGGCGTCGGCCACAGCAACCGAGGTGTGTCGCACTCCGAAGTGAATCCCCACGTATGCCGACGCCGCATCGTTGAGCTCGAGCAGCCGGGAACGCCGGCCCTTGCGCGAAGGCGTGATGTCGAACCCCACCTCGTGGACCAGGCCCTCGTCGATGAGAGCGCCGACGATGGCGGCGACGGTGGGTTTCGTGAGCGTCGACCGGCGCGCCAGATCGGTCCGCGAGACGGTTTTTTCGCGCCGGATCATGTCCAGGACCAGCGCGCGATTCATCTCCCTCATCGCGCGACTGTCGACCTTGACGAACACGGCGACGACGACTGTAACAGGGTTCCGTCGCGCAGCAACGCGAGGCCCCCTTGCATCGGCCCGCGCTTTTGAGCTAAGTGCCTTACTCAAAAGGACGACAGTCATGTCCACAGAACCGTTTTTCGGCACCGAGCCGATTCGTTATCGGGGGCCGGATGCCGAGCCCGGGCTCGTCTACCGCTTTTACGACAAAGATCGTCTCGTGCGCGGCAAGCGCATGGAAGACCATCTTCGCCTGGCCGTCTGTTACTGGCACACGATCTGCGGCGACGGTTCGGACATGTTCGGTGGCCCGAGTTTTCATCGTCGATGGCATCAGGGGCCCGGGCCGGTGGAGATCGCGCACGCGAAGGCCGCGGCCGCGTTCGAGCTGTTCGAGAAGCTGGGGGTGCGGTACTTCTGCTTCCACGATCGCGACGTCGCGCCCCAGGCATCCACCCTGTCCGAGACGAACGACATTCTCGATCGAATCGCCGACGGTCTCGCGGAGCATATGGGCCGCACCGGCGTCCGCCTCCTCTGGGGGACCGCCAACCTTTTCAGCCATCCCCGGTACATGTCGGGGGCCGCGACGAACCCGGATCCCGAGGTCTTCGCCTACGCGGCGGCGCAGGTCAAGAAGGCCCTCGAGGTCACCCACCGCCTGGGCGGCGAGAACTACGTCCTCTGGGGCGGCCGCGAGGGCTACGAAACGCTCCTCAACACGGACATGAAGCGCGAGCTCGATCAGCTGGGCCGTTTCATGGCCCTGGTCGCGGAGCACAAGCACAAGATCGGTTTCAAGGGGCCGCTCCTCATCGAGCCGAAGCCGATGGAACCGACGAAGCATCAGTACGACTTCGACGCTGCCACAGTCTTTGCGTTTTTGCAGCGCTACGGCCTCGGCGCCGAAGATTTCAAGCTCAACATCGAAGCCAATCACGCGACGCTTGCCGGCCACTCGTTCGAGCACGAGATCGCATACGCGCTCGCAAATGACATTCTCGGGAGCGTCGACATCAACCGGGGTGATACGCTGCTCGGCTGGGACACCGATCAATTCCCGAACGACACGCTCGATCTGGCGCTCGTGCTGCGTCGCATCGTGAACGCGGGCGGGTTCAAGACCGGGGGCTTCAACTTCGACGCCAAAGTGCGGCGACAGAGCATCGATCCGCTCGATCTCGTTCAGGCGCACGTGGGAGGGATCGACGTGCTCGCGCACGCTCTCCTCATCGCCGATCGCATGCTCGATGACGGAAAGCTCCAATCGGTCGTCCAGCAGCGCTACGCCGGTTGGGACGGGAAGCTCGGGAAGGACATTCTCGGAGGCAAGCTCTCTCTGGCGCAGCTCTCCGAACGCGTGCTGTCCCAGAGGGTCGACCCCGTCCCTCGATCGGGCGGACAGGAAATGCTCGAAAACTGGGTCCAGAAGTATCTCACTTGAGGCGAGCATCGAACGGGGCAGCGCCCCCCACATGGGGACTCCCCGGCCGTCTCTTTTGAATTTCGCTTTACTATTTGCTGAGCCGATCGGGTCGCCTCCACGCACGCAGCGCGGGGCGCGGCACCGCACCCCGTCCCCCCTCGGCGCCGGACCCCCCACGGACGCGCCGCGAGCCCCTCGTCTCCCACTCGAAGTGATCGGAGACCTCCCACTCGGAGTCATAGGACACGCTCCACTGGGAGCGCATGGGAGTGCGCCACCCCCACTGGAGCCGTGAGTTCCGTGCGGTCTTCGGCTTTACCCGCGGGTCGCGGGCTCGTACGCTGAGTATCGGCCCGCTTTTTTGCCATGGAAGCCGCCGCAGGCGTCGAACCCATCCTTCGCGTCGATCTTCTCCTCTGCCCGGGAGCGGTGGCCAGCGTGGCATTGCTCGTGGCCGATTGCTGTGTCGCCCGGATCCACGACGCCGACGCGAGCCGGCGGCTTCACCTTGCAGCGTTCGAGCTCGTAGAGAACGCGGTCAAGTACTCGTCGGGACGGCTCGCGAGGGTCGAGCTCGAGCTCGAAACTCGCTCCGACGACGAACGGTGGCTCACCTTGCGAGTACACAACGAAGCCGACGCCGATCGGCTCGAAGAGATCGCGCGTCGCTTCACCGGCCTGCGACCGCCATCGGACGCAATCGACCACTACGACCGTCTGATCGTAGAAGCCGCATCGAAGCCGATCGGCCTCTCGGGGTTGGGCCTCGCCCGGATTCGCGCGGAAGGCGGCCTGGAGCTGGATTGCGCGGTTGATGGCCGATCGCTCACCGTGACCGCACGTGCGCGAATTCGGCCCGAGGTGAACCCCTCGATTCTCCCTTCGTGCAGCGATCGCAAGGGCCTGGCCCCAGGGCGCCCTTCCGAAATGCCCCGCGGAGCGCCTCGATGAGCATGCATCATTTGAACGTGATCAAGAAGGAGACCTTCAGTCTCGAGACCCTTTCCATCGGCGGCAGACTGATGGTGCGCTTCACGGGGTCCGGACACGCCGACGCGGCTCCGCTGCTCGAGCGGTGCCTCAAGGGCGTCGACGAAGAGGCGGCCCGTCTCGCCTGCAGCGAGATCGTGGTCGACTTTCAGCAGCTTTACTTCATGAATTCGAGTTGCCTCAAGGCCTTCGTGTCGTGGATCTACCGACTGCATGCCGCAGCGAAGCCGGCTCGGGTTCGTTTCATGTCCAATGCGCGGCTGCGCTGGCAGGAGTCGAGCCTGGGCGCCCTTGGAAGGCTGGCTCCCGAGATCGTGACCATCGAGGCGATCGAGAGTTGAGGGGCCGACGGCGGCCGGACGAGCCCTCGAGCGACGCATGCGCAGACGTCTCCAGAAACGCACGTCGATTGCGCTTCTCCTCGACTATCTCGGTGGAGACTACCAGCTCGGATTGCTCCAGGCCGTCGAGGAGAGTGCCGCCGAGCACGACCTGAACCTGCTGGTCGCCGTCGGCCGCGCGCTCGAGGCTCCGAATCCGGTCGACGCCGCTCAAAACGAGATCTATGCACGCGTCGGATCGGATTCCGTCGACGGCGTCATCGCGGGTTCAGGGTGCATCGGTATTCACGTCAACACCGACGCATTGACGCAATTTCTCGGGCGTTTCGGCTCTCTGGCGAAGTGCAGCATTTCCGCCGAACTGCACGGAATCCCGAGCCTCGGCGTGAGCAACCGGCGCGGAATGCGCGCAATGGTCGACCACGTCATCGTGACGCATGGGTGCCGGCGCATCGCCTACATCCGGGGTCCGATGGGCGGCGACGAGGCGCAAGCGCGCTTCGAGGGGTACGTGGACGCGCTCGCGTCGCACGGCATCGCGCTCGACCCGCACCTCGTCGAAGCAGGCGACTTCTGGATCCAGAGCGGAGCCGAAGCCACCCGACGCCTTCTCGATCGCGGCGAGAAGTTCGACGCCCTGGTCGTCGCCAACGACTACATGGCGCTGGGCGCCATCGAGGTGCTGCACGATCGAGGCGTGCGCATCCCGCAGGAAGTGGTCGTGACGGGCTTCGACGACGTTCCGTCGGCGCGTATCGCCTACCCTTCGCTGTCCACCGTCCGCCAGCCGCTGTCGCGGCTCGGCCGGTTGGCCGTCGAGACCATCCTTCGACAGCTCGACGGGCAGGCGGTACCCGATCGGGTCGAGCTGGACGTCGATCTGGTCGCCCGGCAGTCGTGTGGATGCGCCTATCGCGCACGCGAAACTGCCAGCGCCTCTCCGCCCCCGGGCCCGCTACGCGCCGCGCGCGACGAGGTCGACGCCAACGCCGTGGCCCTGTGCGATGCGATGACTCACTGCGTCCCCATCGCACCCGCCGCCCTCGACGGCTGGGCCGACCGAATGCTCGAGGGGTTGCGCCGCGAGCTGGCGGGGAGCCGGGGCGAGTTCTTGATCGAGCTCGAACACGTCCTGGACGCGGCGCAGCCGCGTGCCGACGTGATTTACCAGTTCAACGCCGTCATCGGTGCGCTGCGCTCCCATTTTCGTGACATTCCACTCGATCCGCGCCACGCGCGGACACTCGACGATCTATGGCACTCCGCGGTCCTCGTCGTCGGGGCCGCGTCCAATCGGAGCCAGATGCGGACAGCGTTCGATTCGGAGCACGCGCAGGACGTCCTGCGCGGAAGCGTCGAGCGGCTCGCGACGGCGCTGACCCACCCTGCCCTGACCGACAGCCTCCGCGAGGTCCTGCCGGCGGTCAGTATTCGCAGCGCCGCGATCTCGCTTTACGAGGATGCTGCGCGCCAGCAGTTGCGCGCGTTTTTCGCCTGGGCCGACGGAAAAGATCAGGGCTTCGCGACGAACGTGTTCCCCTCCTCGCGCGTCGCACCTGACGAGTTTTTGCAGACCGAACGCCGGTGGTCGTACTTCCTGATGCCGTTGACGTTCGGGAGCGAGCACCTCGGGCTGGCCCTCTTCGACATGGCCACGCACGTGTCGGTTCCGCGGATGCTGAGGGAGCAGATCGGCGCCGCGCTCAAGGGCGCGGCTTTGCACCAGGCCGTGGTGCAGCAGACCGCGCTTCGTCAGCGCGCCGAACGCGATCAGCTTCACAAGGAAATGCAGATTGCCCAGAGGATCCAGACCGCCATCCTCCCAATCGACATCTCGGCGGACGGCCTGGAGCTGGCCGCCCTGATGCTGCCTGCGGCGGAGGTCGGCGGCGACTACTACGACGTCCTGCCGACCGAGCGCGGGTGCCTCATCGGCATCGGAGACGTCACCGGACACGGACTTCTCGCAGGCCTGGTGATGCTGATGATCCAGGGCATCGTCGCGGGGATGGTTGCGGTCGACGCGGAGGCCGCGCCCAGCAAGCTCATCGCGGCCCTCAACCGTGCGCTCTTCGAGAACGTTCGCCATCGCTTGAATCGCGAAGAGCATGCGACGTTGCTCCTCGTCCGGTACGACCGTGACGGCAGCCTGGTCTTCGCCGGGCACCACGAAGAGATCATTCTGTGCCGCGCCCGAACTGCGCGATGCGAGCGGATTCGGACGGAGGGTTTCTGGCTTGCGGCCGCCCCTGACATTGGCGGTCTGACGACGGACTCCCGCGCGCGGCTCGAGAGCGGCGACTTGATCGTTCTCTATACCGACGGAGTGGTGGAAGCGATGAGCGCCCACGGCGAGGTATTCGGCGTCGAGCGCCTGTGCGCCGTGATCGAATCTCACCGGATGCGGCCGGTAAAGGAGATCTGCGCCGCCGTCGCCCACGCGGCACGCGAGTGGTCGCCACCTCAGGCGGACGACATCTCGGTCCTCGTGGGGCGCTACACGCCCCCGCTCACGCCCGACTCCCTACGTGCGTGAAGAAGAAGCCGCGCGACTTGTCGATTCAGCGCTCACCGCCCGCAGACCCCCGGGCCGTGCCGGCTCGGTCCCGCCCGACCCAACCGTACGCCCGCCGCACACGAGCGTGCCCGGCCGGTGGCACGCGCGATGCGAAGCCCAGGCTGCATGCGCATTTCGCGGGTCGTGCTTACGGCGGCCGCGCTCGCGGCGGCAGGTTGCGGAGCCGGAGGCAACTGCGCGTACTCCGGCCGAGTCGCGACGGCGGCCCCTGCGGGCTCGAGCGGCACTGGATGGACCGAATTTCCCTGTCCCGGCTACGGCCCCGCCAACCGCTGCAGAATCGTGCCGAGCCCCAACCCGCGCAACCGCGGCCTGACGAACATGCAGCCTGGGAATGAGCACGTCCGCGGCATCAATCCGGTCCTGCCGTACAGCACGGACGACAACCCTCCCACCCTGCCTTACGACACCGGGGACGCGCATGGCACCAGCGGCCCGGGGGGTTGGTCGCCTGTCGGACCCCGACCCTGAAGCGTTCGATCAAGGCGAGCGCCCGTGTTCCATCGTCGCGACGACCTCGAGCCGCGCGGTCTTCACGTCGGCCGAGCTGCCTCCGACCATCACGTCGAACGCGCCGGGTTCGACGACCCGGTGCAGCCGCTCGTCGAGCAGCGAGAGCTCTTCCGGCCCCACGGTGATCTCGACGTGCTTCGATTCACCCGCTTCCAGGTGAATACGGCGAAACCCCTTGAGCTCCTGGACGGGACGGGTGACCGAGCTCACGAGGTCGTGGATGTAGAGCTGGACGACCTCGTCCGTCGCGCGCGCACCGGCGTTGGTCACCTTGATGCCCACCACCGCTCGACCGTCGGGAGGGATGCGCGGCGGCGTCACCGTGGGCGCGTCGTAGAGAACGGCGGCGTACCCGAGTCCGAAGCCGAAGGGCCAGAGAGGTCCTGGCTCCTCGAAGAGGTACGGCCGGCGCGCCGATGGCTTGTAGTCGTAGTACACGGGAAGCTGACCTACCGACCTCGGTATGCTCACGGGCAGACGTCCGGACGGGCTCACGTCGCCGAACAGAACGCCCGCGAGCGCCGTCCCCGTTTCCTCCCCGAGGTAGAAACCGTCAATCAGCGCCGACGCGCGGCGCGCGAGCTCCGGGACGGCCAGGGGGCTCCCGTGAACGAGGAGCACGACGGTGGGATGCCCCGTCGCAAAGACGGCATTGGCCAAGTCCATCTGCCGGCCAACCAGATCGAGCGTCATCCGGTCGCCGCGATGCGAATCGGCCCACGCCTCTCGCGACAGCTGCTCGTCTTGGCCCAGGACCATCAAGGTCACGTCTGCCGCGGCGGACAGCTTCGCGGCGATCGCAATCGCTTTCCGGTCCTCTTCCGGATCGCTGAGCTCCACCAAGTCGTCGCTCCATCCTCGATTGCCCCGGGTCAGGCCGCAGCCCGGCGCCGAGAGTATCTTGATGCGGCTGCCGGCACGGGCCGTGACGCCTTCAAGCACGCTGACGGCATGGTCCGGTCGACCGCTGTAGCCGCCGAGCCGGCACACCGAGGCGTTGGGACCGATGATCGCCATCGATTTCACCCGAGCCGCGTCGAGGGGCAAGAGGCCGTCGTTCTTGAGAAGAACGAGCGCCTCCTCGGCGGCCCGTCGCGCCATATCGCGGTCCGACGGCAGCTCGGCTTTCGGCTCGGCGTCGGCGAACGGGTTTTCGAATAGGCCGAGCAGAAATTTCGCGCGCAGCACGTGCGCCGCCGCGCGATCGATATCGGCGACCGGAACGCTTCCGTCCTGGACCTGTTCGGCCAGCGTCGCGTATGCCTCGGCTTCCGGAAATTCCACCTCGACCCCGGCGTCGATCGCCCTGCGCGCCGCAGCTCGGAGGTCCGCCACGACATGATGTTTGCGTTCGAGCTCGGCGACCCCGAAGTAATCGGAGACAACGAGCCCCGAATACCCCCACTCCCCCCTGAGCACGTCCTGCAAGAGCCAGCGATTGGCGTGCGACGGCACCCCATCGAGCTCGTTGTAACTTGCCATCACCGATCCGACACCGGCCTCACGCACCGCAGCCTCGAACGGGGCCAAAAACACCTCGCGCAAGACGTGGGCAGAGACGTTGCCCGGAGCCGTGTTGCGCCCACCTTCCGGCGTCCCGTGCGCTGCGAAGTGCTTCGCGGTGGCCATGACGTGCCGCGCATCGATGGGTTCGTCCCCCGACCGGCGTCCCTGCAGTCCGCGCACGGCCGCGACACCGACGCGGCTGACCAGGTACGGGTCTTCCCCGTACGTCTCCTCGAACCGTCCCCACCGGGGGTCGCGCGCAACGTCCAGCACTGGCGCCAGCACGTGGTTCACCCCTCGATCGCGGGCCTGGCGAGCCGCGACGGAGAAGACGTCTTGCACGAGCTTGGGATCGAACGTCGCCGCCAGGGCGATGGCCTGAGGAAAGCTCGTCGCGCCGGGCGCGACCAGCCCATGCAGGGCTTCCTCGTGGACGAGCGCAGGGATACCGAGACGCGTCTCCCCCACCAGGTACTTCTGGATGGCGTTCACGAACTCGACGGCGCCCCGGACGTCGTGCCGGTCGCCGGGGCGAGTCACCGCGCCGATGCCGTGACTCAGCCACCGCACGGCTTGCTGGCGAGAGAACGCGTGGGTCGCGGAGTCGTCGAGGCGCGTATGGTCCCAGTTCGCCGACTCGAGCTGCGCGATCTTCTCGTCGAGCGTCATGCGCGAGAGCAGATCGGCGACGCGAGCGTCCACGGGCAAACGCGCGTCGTGGTAATCGCCGCGCGCGGGAACGGCGGGCACGGCAGACCCGGCTCCGCCGCCTTCGCGGGCTGCTCCGGAGGGGGCCTCGCGGCGCGAGGGCGCCGCGGCGTCGGATGCGGGGGCGCTCGGGACGACAGGCTCCGGCTGCGCAGCCGCGCCGCACCCGGCATGGACCCCCAAAGCCGTCGCGGACGGCAGAAAGAGGGCGAGGGTGCGCGTCGGAAATCCCATGAAGGTGCCGCGCTCCTTGACGGCCTCTCGGCGGTCAAGTTAGTTAGGATACTTAACTAAACCGAGTCAAGCCCCGGAGCCGCTGCAGCGCGAGCCGAAATGAATGCGGAGGACGGATATCGCCTTTGGCTCCGCTACGACCGCCTGGACGACACGCTGCGCGAGCCGTATTCGTCGGCGTGGACGAGTGTCGTTTTCGACGATCGCTCGGCGACGTTGCGCGCGGCCAAGAATGAGTTGATCCGAGGACTCGGCGGTCTCCTCGGACTCTCCGTCCCTCTCGGACACACGCCCGGCGACGGCCGGCCGGCCCTGCTGGTCGGCACCCTCCGGGCCGGGTCACCGGTGGCGTCGCTGGCGGTCGGGGCGCCGTCGCTGAAGGTCCCGGCGCAATCGCTCGAGCGCTCTCTCGAGCCGCTCGGCCGCGAGGGGTTCATCGTGCGTCAATCCGTCGTGGGCGGCGCTCCTTGCACGATTCTCGCCGCCAACGAGGACGTCGGCATTCTCTATGGCGTGTTTCATCTGCTTCGGCACCTACAGACCCAGGGAACGCTCGAAGCGCTCTCGTTCGCACGGGGGCCGAAGCTGAGACACCGCATGCTCCAGCACTGGGACAACCTCGACCGCACCGTCGAACGCGGCTACGCGGGCTTCTCCTTGTGGGACTGGCACAAGCTGCCCGACTTCGTCTCCCCGCAAGTGACGGACTACGCACGGGCAAACGCGTCGGTCGGCATCAACGAGGTCCTGCTCACGAACGTCAATGCCAATGCGCTGGTGCTGACCGGGCGTTACTTGCAAAAGGTCGCGGCCCTCGCCGCCGCATTCCGCCCCTATGGCATTCGCGTCTACTTGTCCGCGCGATTCAGCGCGCCGATCGAGATCGGAGGTCTGTCCACCGCCGACCCGCTCGATCGGGGCGTCGTGGGTTTTTGGCGTGCCAAGGCCGCGGAGATTTACGCCACCATTCCCGATTTCGGGGGTTTCGTGGTCAAGGCGAATTCCGAGGGTCAGCCGGGACCGGGAGACTACGGACGCAGTCACGCGGAAGGCGCCAACCTGCTCGCCGACGCCCTCGCGCCCCACGGCGGCACGGTTTTCTGGCGGGCATTCATCTACGGCAACGGCAAGGACGAGGACCGCGCCAAACACGCATATGCCGAGCTCGTGCCGCTCGACGGCGAGTTTCGCGAGAACGTCTCGCTGCAGGTCAAAAATGGGCCCATCGATTTTCAGCCGCGCGAGCCATTTCATCCGCTGTTCGGTGCGATGCCGCGGACATCGCTCACCGCCGAATTCCAGTTGACTCAGGAGTACCTGGGCTTCGCGACCCACCTCGCCTACCTCGGGACCCTTCTCGAAGAGACCCTCGATGCCGACACGCTCGCTGCAGGGCCCGGCTCGACGGTCGCGCGTGTCCTCATGGGAGACGTGCACGGGCGAGCCCCCACGGGCATCGTCGCGGTCGCGAACGTCGGAACGGATCGGAATTGGTGCGGCCATCCGTTCGCGCAGTCCAACTGGTACGCCTTCGGTCGGATCGCGTTCGATCCAGCGCTTCGAGCCGACGCAATCGCCGACGAATGGATCCGGATGACGTTCACCAACGATGAGCGTTTCGTCCAACCGGTGCGGGCGATGATGCTCGGCTCCCGGGAGGCCGTCGTGAGCTACATGACGCCCCTCGGGCTGCATCACCTGATGGCATGGGACCACCACTACGGTCCGGGCCCGTGGATCGCCCAAGGCAGGCCGGATTGGACGTCGGTCTATTTCCACCGCGCGGACTCCGAGGGGCTCGGCTTCGATCGGAGCGCCTCGGGGAGTAACGCCATCGCGCAATATGCGGCCCCCCTGCAGGAGCTCTTCGGCCATCCGGACGCTTGCCCCGAGACGCTCTTGCTCTGGTTTCATCATGTCGGCTGGCACCGGCGGATGAAATCGGGTCGGACGCTCTGGGAGGAGCTCGTCCACAAGTACCATTCGGGGGTCGAAACGGTCCGGACCATGCGACGCACATGGGAATCGCTCCAAGGCATCGTGGATTCTGCCCGTCACGAGCACGTGCGATCGCTCCTCGCCGTTCAGGAGAAGGAAGCCAGGTGGTGGCGCGACGCGTGCGTGCTTTATTTTCAGACCTTCTCGAAATTGTCCGTTCCCCCGTCGTACGAGCCTCCTGCCGAGTCGCTCGAGACGTACATGAGCATCCAGCACTACTACGTCCCGGGCATCCCCTCGGCCCCGCCGAAGCTCCTCCGGCCACACGGAGTTCCATGAAGATCACGGGTGCCAAGGTCATCGTCTCGAGCCCGAGCCGCAACTTCGTGACCCTGAAGATCGAGACGAATGACGGAATCCACGGCCTCGGCGACGCTACGCTCAATGGGCGGGAGTTGGCCGTCGTCTCTTATTTGCAGGATCACTGCATCCCCGCGCTCGTCGGCCGAGATCCCGCCAACATCGAGGACATCTGGCACTACTTCTACAGGGGCGCCTATTGGCGGCGAGGCCCCGTCACGATGACCGCCGTATCCGCCATCGACATGGCCCTCTGGGACATCAAAGGCAAGGCGCTCGGCACGCCCCTTTACAACCTCATCGGGGGCAGGAGCCGCGACGCGGTTCTCGTGTACGGGCACGCGACCGGAGCGGACCTGGCGCAGACGCTCGACGAGGTCGGCCGGCTGGTCGACGCAGGCTTCCTGGCCGTTCGCGTCCAGTCGGGAGTACCGGGACTCAAGCAGGTCTACGGGGTGAGCGCGGACGGCGCGCCGTACGAGCCGGCCCGCCCGGGCATCGCGGCGGAGCACCGGTGGGACACCGCCCCGTACCTGAGCTTCGTCCCCAAGCTCTTCGCCAAGGTCCGCGACACGTACGGCGACAAGCCCCATCTGCATCTGCTGCACGACGTGCACCATCGCTGTTCGCCCATCGAGGCCGCGCGGCTCGCCCGCGACCTCGAGCCCTTTCGCCTGTTCTGGCTCGAAGACCCGGTGCCGTGCGAGCTGCAGGAGGGCATGCGGCTCGTCCGAAGCGGCTCGACCACTCCGCTCGCCGTCGGCGAGGTCTTCAACTCGGTGTACGACCTCACGACGCTCGTCAGCGAGCAGCTCGTCGACTATATCCGAATGCCGCTCGTCCACGGCGGCGGCATCACTCACCTGCTCAAGGTTGCGGCATTTGCGTCGATCTACCACGTGCGCATCGGGTTCCATGGCGCCACCGACCTGTCGCCGGTGAACATGGCCGCCGCGCTCCATTTCGACCTGGCGATCAACAACTTCGGCATCCAGGAGTACATGCCCCACGCGGACGTCGTCCACGACGTGTTCAAGGTCAATTACCGGTACGACGGGGGTCGCATGACAATCGACGATTCGCACGGCATCGGAGTCGAGATCGACGAGGAGGCCGCGAAGAAGTATCCGTACGTGCCCGCAGCGCTCCCGGTGAACCGCACGCTCGACGGCACACTCTTTCACTGGTGAGGCGAGTCGATGGCAAGCGTCGATCTATCCCACGTCGACAAGGTCTACTCCGGAGGGGTGAAGGCCGTCGAAGATTTCAACCTGACCATCGCCGATCGCGAGTTCATCGTGCTCGTCGGACCCTCGGGCTGCGGCAAGACGACCACTCTGCGGATGATCGCCGGCCTCGAGTCGGTGACGGGGGGAACGATCGCGATCGGGGGGCGCGTCGTGAACGACGTTCCCCCCAAGGATCGCGACATCGCGATGGTGTTCCAGAGCTACGCGCTCTATCCGCACATGAGCGTCTACGACAACATGGCCTTCGGGCTCGTGATGCGCAAGACGCCGAAGTCCGTCGTCGAGTCCAAAGTGCGAAAGGCGGCCGAGATCCTGGGCATCTCGGGGCTTCTCGATCGCAAGCCAAAGCAGCTTTCGGGCGGGCAGCGCCAGCGCGTGGCCGTCGGCCGAGCGATCGTCCGCGATCCGAAATGCTTTCTGTTCGACGAGCCGCTGTCGAATCTCGACGCCAAGCTGCGCGTAGAGATGCGCGCCGAGATCAAACGGTTGCATCTCGAGCTCGGGAGCACGACCGTCTACGTCACCCACGATCAGGAGGAAGCCATCACTCTGGGCGATCGCGTCGTCGTGATGAAGGACGGAGTGGTCCAGCAGTGCGCGTCGGCCCTCGAGATCTATCATCGGCCGAGCAACCGGTTCGTCGCGGGCTTCCTCGGAAGCCCTCCGATGAACTTTCTGGCCGGGCGGCTCGCGCAGCGAGACGGGACGCTCTGGTTCGAGGACGGCAGCGCGGTCGTCGCGGTGCCCGAGTGGGCGCGGGCCGCCCTCGCGCAGCGCGCGGGCACCGAGATCGTCCTCGGCATTCGACCCGAGGCGCTGAGCGATGCGCACCACGCCCGGTTCGAAACCAAGGACAACGCTCTATCGATGACGATCCGGCTCGTTCAACCGCTCGGCGACACGATGTACGTTCACCTCGAGACGACCGCGGGAAGGTCGCTGGTCGGGCACTTCCACGCTCTCGCCGGCCTCACCGTCGGCGAAAAGCTCCTCGTGTACTTCGACCCCGATCGCCTTCACTTCTTCGAGCCCGGAGACGTCGGACGCAGCCTCGTCCCGACCTCACCGTTCTCGGACACGATGCTCCGTGGCGCGGCCGGCCGGAGCGGATGACGCGAAAGGCTGGGCTGGTCACGCCGAGGCCGACGACCGCCGACCGGGCTTCGAAGCGCCGCCTTCGACGCACCGTGTTCGCGAGTGCCGCCGCCGCCAGCGCCACCGTGCAAGCACGCACGCGCCGAGCGAAGCCCCGAGGGCCGGGCGAAAGGGCGGGGATCTCGGCGCGCGGCCCACGGAGCAGGCGAGCCCGCTGTTGGGACCGCCGGCGGAACTACTCCCAGGGCTGTCGCCGTCGCCCCCGTCGGTCCCCGCCACGACGATGCTCGTTCCTGCGTCGATCGACACGGGCGATGCAGAGCCGGTGATCAGGCCCGTCAGCGTCGTCACACTCTGGGGTTGAAGCGTGTACGCGAGAGGGCTTCCGTCGGTCCCTGCGTCCGCCTGCGGCAGCGCTTGCTGCTCCAGATTTTGCGTCGCCGAAGTGATCCACGACGTCCACGAGCCGGTCGCCACGCCGTCGAAGAGAAAGTTCACCGGCACGCTGGTCGTTCCGGCGTTGATCGCGACGATGACAACCTGGGTCGAACCACTGTCGGAGAAGGCCGTCACGTAGACATTGTTCGCCGGGAGCGACGTCGCAAAGATGCGCACGAAACCAGGGCGCACGAACCGGCTGTAGTTGCCCATCACGTACAGGCGTTTGGTGGGCACGTAGTCGTTGTCCCAAAGGCTCTCGTTGGGCAAGCTCCCCGGCGGGTCTCCCGGACCGTTCGCGGGAAACAGCCACCAGTAGTGCCACGCGTTGACCCCGTTCGTGAGCGCTTGATCCATCGTTTGCGCCAACCAAAGCCCGCTCGCCATCGGTCCGGCGTCGGGCAACGTCGTCTCGTCGTAGTCCTCGGTCTCCCAGTACTCCTTGTTCGCAGCGGCAATCGACGAAGCGAGTGGCGGTCCCACGCCATAGGAATGGGTGGCGATCGTGCCGACGTACTCAGCCGCATTCGAACCGAGAACGGCCGAGCTGAATCCGCTGAAGTCGGAGCCCCCGCTCACCGTTTCGGGGGCGATGATGCCGAAGGGCATTCCCCCCGGTCCCAGAAGCCCGGCGTCCGCGAACGCGGGTCCCATATGGTTGCCGATGAACTCGGACAGCGACGAGGCCGTGTACACGCAGGAATCGTAATCGGTCGCCATGGTGGGCTCGTTCTGCG
This sequence comes from Polyangiaceae bacterium, assembly GCA_035622655.1. Taxonomy (GTDB): domain Bacteria; phylum Myxococcota_A; class Polyangia; order Polyangiales; family Polyangiaceae; genus Palsa-1150. The sequence continues at coordinate 320 of DASPUY010000312.1, read as the reverse complement.
CCGATACCCCCGCGATGCTGACGCCGTTCGACTGCATGTACTGGACGAAGCCGACCAGCGCCTGGGCGTAATCGTCTTCGTACTGGGCGAGCAGCGATCCCCCGTCGCTGGTGCTGTCGTTCGACTTCCAGCCGGCGGGCGGCGTCCAGGGTGTGGCCCAGACCTTCACCCCGGCGTCCTGCGCCTCTTGGGCCGTGGCGGTTTCCAGGGTCGTCAGCTGGCAGGACATGCCCGCCGCCGGGCCGCTGCACGGCTGGATGCGCACCCGAAGCAGAGACAGACCCACGCCTGCGTCAACCGAGAACGCCAGCGTCGCGTCC
>DASPUY010000311.1:0-4113 GCA_035622655.1 Polyangiaceae bacterium | reverse complement strand
ACGTCCCCCCGATCCATCGATCCAGTGTCCACGGATACGGTTCACGAGCTCGCGTTGCGCGGCGATCGGGTGTGCGACGAAGTAGTCGCTGCATCCGAAGCTTCGCGCGCTCCGTGCCAGATCGTGGACGTCGAGATTCGTGACTGCCGTCGTCACGGTCGCGCCCTGGCCATCGAGCACGGGATGGTGCACGAGAGCGATCGCGCAGCGCCTCATTCGTCGTCTTGTCCGTTCGCGTCGTTCGCCTCGCCGTGCGCGCGCTGAAATCGCTCCCACAGGTCCGGTCTTCGCTCCCGGGTTCTGGAGATGGCCTGTGCGCGCCGCCACGCTTGGATCCGGGCGTGATGGCCACCCTGGAGGATGTCAGGAACTCGCGCGCCGCGAAATTCGAGCGGACGCGTGTACTGTGGGTATTCGAGCAAACGTCCGGTTTCGGGGCTATGGGACTCGTCCGTCGTCGACTCGCGATTGCCGAGCACGCCCGGAAGCAATCGGGTGCACGCGTCGATGATCGCCATGCCCGCCAGCTCGCCGCCGGTCATCACGAAATCACCAAGCGAGACCTCTTCGTCAACGTGTGCGCATACGCGCTCGTCGAAGCCTTCGTACCGGCCGCAAATGAGCATGACTGCGGGGTGAGCGACGAGCTCCCGGACCCGCTGCTGATCGAGGACCCGACCCTGTGGCGTCAGGAGAACACGGTGGCCTCTCACGCCGTCCGGTGCGTCGGAATCGAACGACTCCATCGCGGCCACCAGGACGTCGACGCGAAGGACCATGCCGCAACCGCCGCCGTAGGGCGTATCGTCGACGCTTCGATGCTTCCCCAGTCCGAACGCGCGCGGGCTGCGCACCCTGACCTGGAGGTAGCCTCCGTCGATCGCCCGCGCCACGAAACTCGTGGCCAGGAGCCCGGCGAACATTTCGGGCAGCAGCGTGACCACGTCGAAGCGCATGATTACGGGCTGCGCTCCACCCCCTGGAGGGTGCTCAGGAGGACCACGCTTTGGATGACGTCCACCATTCGAACGATCGAATCGATTAGCGGAACCTCGTAGGGTGCCCCGCCGTCCGACGCGTCGACGATGAGAATGTCCATGCTCGGGTACGTTCGAAGCTCGCGCACGGTTCCGAGCTCGACCATGCCCGGTTCTCGCGCCCCGCCGCTGTCCGGGCAGAGGACCCGCGCGCCCTCGATGTCGCATGCGTAAAACTCCCCCGCCTCGAGCGGAGGAAAGTCGGAGCGCTTCGCGCACACGACGACGGCGCGCAGGTCGTCTGCCGCATCGCGATCGTCCACCGAAAACAGCTTCATCAGAACGGCGTCCCCCGCGCGGCGCGCGCCGTCGACGCTCACTTCGTGCTCAGTACCGTCCGGAAAGCGGAGGAGCACCTCGTCCAGCGAGAGCAGCAAGTCGCTGTGACGATTGAAAGGCCGAAGCCTCACTTCCCCGCGCACTCCATGGGCTCGGGAGACCTCGGCCAACGGAACCCAGGCGTTCGGAGCGAGCACGGCTGCCGTCTGCCCGGCTCTCCCGGGCGGATCAGTCCACGATGTCCAGGTGAGCGCGGCGGCCCAGCTTGGCCGCGAGCGCGGTGAGCAGGGTCCGCATGGACTGGGCCGTGCGGCCTTCCTTGCCGATCACCTTGCCGATGTCGTCACGCGCGACGCGCAGCTCTACGATCGTGTTGTGGTCGCCCGCAACCTCCGCGACGTCGACCTCGTCCGGATGGTCGACCAGCTCGACCGCCATCGCCACAATCAGATCCTTCAGGGGCTCGCTGTCGACAGGCATCGACGGCTCAGGCTTTCGTGGAATCAGCCGCTACGCGCGCGCGCCGCTTGAGGAGTCGATCGAGCGTCGGCGAGGGAAGCGCTCCGCGCCCCCGCCAGTATGTCAGTCGCTCGTCGTCGACGACGAAGCTTCCTGACTCACCACCGGGGTCGAACGTTCCTATGTTCTCGAGAAAGCGCCCGCCCCGCGGGCTGCGCTGGTCGGTGACGACCACGCGATAAAAGGGTCTCTTCTTCGCGCCGGTCCGGGAAAGGCGAATGTGAACGGCCATCGTGCTCTCGTGCTTCGGTTGCGGGCGAAAGGTAGGGGCCGAACCCGAAGCCGTCAAGGACGGCGTTCCCGAGGATTCAGCCGTTGACGCTCATCAGGCGGCCGAGCTTGAGCACGAGCGGCAGGTGAAACACGAGGCCGTAGAGGTGGAGCTTCTTGCGACCGACGGCCGACAGCACGGTGCGGACGGCGCCGACGGACTCGCGATCACGCAGATTCGGGATCGGCAGGCCCAGAGGGGTCGCCATCGGCATGTTCGAGAGAGCGATGATGACGTCTCCCGAGCCCCGAATCGTCACGTCCGGAATGCCGACGATTCCGTCGTGGATGGTGAGTCGTTCGCCGCGCTCGAAGCAAAGCGTGAGCGCCACGTCGGCGTCTTCGGCCACAATCGCCACCGTGCCGTCGAGGGTGGCGAAGTCGGCCTGTTTTCGTGGCTTGGCCTGCATGTTCTGCCGCAGGAGGTCGGCCAACATGTTGGCGAGGCCGTTCTGGTCGGCGCCTGGGGCGAGGCGAACGAGCGGGGCGGTCATTCGCGCCCGTCGACGGCGTTCTGCTCGATCACTTTCCGGTACCAGAACGCCGACTCTTTCGGGATCCGTTCCTGCGTCTCGTAATCGATCCACGTGAGACCGAAGCGTTGTGTGTAACCGTGGTCCCACTCGAAGTTGTCCATCAGCGACCAGGCAAAATAACCCTCGAGCGGGGCGCCCTCGTCGATTGCACGTCGCGCCGCCAAGAGATGCTCACGCAGGAATTGCACGCGACGTCGGTCCATCACGCGCTTGGCGGGATCGGGGCCGTCGAGGAAGCTTGCTCCATTCTCGGTGACATACATTTTCGACGGCCGGTAATCGAGGTGAACGCGCATCAGGACTTCGAACATTCCGTGCGGGTACACCTCCCACCCGATGGCCGTCCGTTCCGACTCTGGAGCGACGAGAACGCTTCGGGGGCGATTCTTCGCCTCGGGGACTCGGTCGCTGCGGACGACGGTTCGGTTGTAATAGTTGATTCCGATGAAATCCGTGGACACGGCGACGTGTTGGAGATCGTCGGGGCGCACGAACGCCATGTCCCCTGGGGGCAAGCGCCCCTCGGCCGCGTAATCGGCGACGATGTCGGGCGGATAATGCGCGTGGTACAGGGGCTCGAGAAACCAGCGGTTCATGTACCCGTCGTAGCGGCGCGCTGCGTCCGCGTCTTCGGGGCTCGATGACGCGGGGATCGATGGGGACAGGTTGAGCGTGATGCCGACTTCCGCCGATGGGCTGTTGCGGCGAATCGTGGGGACCGCCCATCCATGCGACAGGAGCAAGTGGTGACTGCTCATCACAGCCGTCGGCCAGTCGCGCACTCCGGGAGCGTGCTCGCCCTTCTGGTGTCCGAGGAAGCCGCTGCACCAAGGCTCGTTGTGCGTGATCCAGTGGTTCACGCGATCGCCCAGCCTCCGGCTGACGACATCGACGTATTCGACGAATGCCTCGGCGGTCGATCGATCGCGCCAGCCTCCGCCGTCTTGCAGACTTTGCGGCAAATCCCAGTGGTACAGCGTCACGTACGGAGTGATCCCCGCACCCAGCAGGCCATCGACGAGGCGCGAATAAAAGTCGAGGCCGCGTTCATTCACGCTCCTGCGTCCCTCGGGCAGCACCCTCGGCCATGCGATCGAGAATCGATAGGCGGCAAGCTTCAAAGCTTTCATCAGCGCGATGTCTTCGCGCCAGCGGTGATAGTGATCGCAAGCTACATCGCCGCTCGAGCCGTCCTTGATGTTCGACGCGGTCTTCGCATACCGATCCCAAATCGATTCTCCCCGACCATCTTCGTTGACGGCTCCCTCGATCTGATAGGCCGACGTCGCGGTTCCCCAGACGAAACCAGCGGGAAAGGTGACGCTGCTCATGCGATCTCTTGGCCTCTCCTGGGCTGTCCACGTGGCGCGAGACTACTCGTGCGCGGCCGGGCGCGTCCAGCGCACCTCGACGACCTTCACCGGTTCGGTGTACGCTGCGCACGCTCGTCCGCCCCGGTTCAAGTCGTTCAA
>DASPUY010000310.1:0-4567 GCA_035622655.1 Polyangiaceae bacterium | reverse complement strand
AGCCGGACCTCGAGCAACGCCTCGACGAGCTCGTCGCGCGTTCGCGCGGCGAGGCGGCGCGTCCGCGCCAGGGATCCAGCTCGTTCGAGTGACTCTCCAATGGCGCGAACGGCGCCGTCTTCATCGTCGCCTCCGTCGTCGTCGACAGTCGCGCGGGTGATGTCGCGCAGCCGCAGCTTCCGATCGCGAAGCGCGCGACCCAAGGCGCCGAGCTCACGGGAGCCTACGGCCGACGCGACGATGGCCACGAGCGCCTGCCGCTCGCCATCCTCGATCCGCTTTGCCAGATCGACCTCGCCTTCGCGCGTGAGAAGGGGCACGCGGGCGAGCTGTTCGAAATACGTGGTGACCGCGTCCGAGGGAGAGCCTGGGCGGATGGGTTGGAGGGGACTGGAAGTTGTCACGAGCACTGGGGGAATAGAACTACGGAACAAGGGGCCGGGATGATTTAGACCCAGGCCGAAAACGCGTCGTCCGATGCGTATGTTCCACGACCCGTGGCGCCGGGCGACCTCAGCCGGGCCCGTTTTCGCGTCTCAGCCGGGCGCGGCGGCTCCGATCTCACGCTTGATCATTTTGCGGTGCAACAAGCGCCTCTTGAGCGGGCCCAGACGGTCGATCATTAGGACACCTTGTAAGTGGTCGTATTCATGTTGGATTGCGACGGCGAGCAGACCTTCCGCTTCCAGCTCGAAGGGCCGGCCCTCGCCGTCCTGCGCCCGAACGCGCACCTTCTGCGCGCGCTCGACCTCCTCGCGCGCACCCGGAAAACTCAAGCATCCTTCGTCGGAGGTCAAGTTTCCGTCCACCGTCAGGATCTCCGGATTCACGAAGACTCGGAGGTCGCTCGACTCGTTCTCGGATGCGCAGTCGACCACGAATATCTGCCACGCCTCGCCAAGCTGTGTGGCCGCCAGCCCGACGCCCGGCGCGGCGTACATCGTTTCAGCCATGTCGTCGATAAGCCTCTTAAGCTCTTGCGTAAATGCCTCGACTTTGCGTCCAGGGGCGCGCAGGCGCGGGTCGGGATAGTGCAAAATCGTTCGGACAGCCATCCTAGATGCAAATCTAATCCGCCCGAGCCCGGATGGCGAGATCGTGCGCGAAGAACCCCTGTTCCCCGTCTCGAGCTTGCCCGCCCCGCCCTCGGGCTCTGCCGGCTGATCCCGCTCCAGCGCCGGGGCCCCCCGCGCGCTGAGCTGCGATCGGCAGTGGTCGACTCGGGTGCCGCAGGGGGCCCCAGACGTGGGCATCATTTCCGCAGACCTCCCACTGGGGGTCCGCGATGCAGGGCGCCTCCGCAGGCGTCGCGGGCCCCGCCCAATCGACCGCTCCGGGACGACCTCGGGGGCCAAGCAGAATGGGAGCGATGAACGCATGCAGCTCGTCGACCACGCCGCCCGCGAGATAGCTGCCGGCGAGCTCCGCCCCTCCCTCGATCATGGCTTTCACGATGCCTCGGGAAGCGAGCTGACGCAGGCCCGCCGCCGGGTCGATCCGGCCCTCGGCCGATGGCGGGACGTGCAATATTTCGACGCCCCGCTCGATGAGCTGCTCTTGCACGGACGACGGTGCATCCGTGGTGCAGAGGGCCCACGTCGGCACCTCCCGTGCCGTCTGCACGAGACGCGAAGCCAGTGGGAGTCGAAGACGAGAGTCGAAGACGACGCGCAAAGGGCTATTGCCCGGAGCGTCTCGAACCGTCAGGCGGGGATCGTCGGCAAGAACGGTTCCGATGCCGACGATCACAGCGTCTTGCTGCGCGCGCAGCAGGTGGACGCGAGCGCGCGCCTCCGGCCCCGTGACCCACTTCGAGGCGCCCGTGCGCGACGCGATTCTGCCGTCGAGCGACAGCGCAAGCTTCAGCGCGACGTAAGGAAACCCCGTCGTGATGAATTTCGACCAAGGAGCGATGATACGTCGCGCGTCGGCTTCGCGGCACCCGATGTCGACGACGATGCCGGCTTCGCGCAACCGACCTGCGCCTCCCCCGATCACGTCGGGGTTCGGGTCGAGGCAGCCCACGACCACGCGGGCGATCTTCGACGCTACGATCGCTTCCGTACAAGGCGGCGTCCGCCCCACGTGGTTGCAGGGCTCGAGCGTGACGTAAAGAGTCGACCCGCGTGCGCGATCGCCCGCGTGCTCGATGGCGATGGTTTCGGCGTGACCGTCTCCAGCGCGCTCATGGTGCCCCTTGCCGACCAAGACGCCGTCTCTCACGACTACCGCGCCGACGTGGGGGTTCGGCGAAGGTGCTCCAAATGCCGCCTGCTCGAGCGCGAGCGCCATCCATCGATCGTCGTCCGTCGAGAAGGCGGCTTCTATTTTCGGGTCGGTCATCGCCGCAATTCCGCTGCGGTATCGCCGCCGATGGCAGGATCCGAGCGCCGCGTTCGCGCGATCTCGTCCAGCTCGGACCGGAACTCGTCGATGTCGCGGAAGCTGCGGTACACGCTCGCGAACCGCACGTACGCCACTTCGTCGAGCCCGCGCAGGAGGTTCATGACGCGCTCGCCGATGTGTTTGCTGTCGACTTCTTTGGCGTCTCCCTCGATGAGCTGCCGCTCGAGCTCGTCGATGAACTGCTCGATGCGATCCATCGGTACCGCGCGCTTGTTGCAAGCTAGCCGAACACCGTGAAGCACCTTCTCCCGGTCGAAGGGCTCGCGAAATCCATTCTTCTTCACCACGACCGGCAGCACGTCCTCGACCCGCTCTCGGCTGGTGAAGCGACGCCCGCATCCCTCGCACTCGCGGCGTCGCCGAATGACGTCGCCCGTCGCAGAGGTGCGAGAGTCAATGACCCTGCTGTCGAGCTTTGAACAGAACGGACACCTCACGGCCAGGCCTTACCACGCGTCGTCTGCCCGCGTCATTGGGGCTCGGAGCTTATCGTCAACCGTCGAAGCGCGACAGCACCAGAGCGCAATTCGTTCCTCCGAATCCGAACGAGTTGTTCATTGCATGCCGAACACGCCGCTCGCGCGCGGCGTTGGGGACATAGTCGAGCGCGCACTCGGGGTCCGGATCGACGAGGTTGATGGTCGGAGGAACACGCCCCTCGGAAATGGCAAGCGCGCAGACGGCGGTCTCGACGGCGCCGGAAGCTCCGAGCAGATGCCCCATCATCGATTTGGTCGAGCTGACCCAGAGTCTCTTGTCGATGGCGTGGGAGCCGAAGACGCCGGCGATGGCTCGGGATTCCTCGAGGTCGCCGATCGGCGTCGAAGTTCCGTGCGCGTTCACGTAGTCGAGACTATCCGGGCAGATGCGCGCGTCCTCCAGGGCCATGCGCATCGCTCGCTGGGCGCCCTCATGAAGAGGTGCGGGCTGCGTCAGGTGATAGGCGTCGCTCGACGCGCCGTATCCCGTCACCTCGGCGTAGATGTGTGCCCCGCGCTTCCTGGCCCGCGACAGCGACTCGAGCACGACGATACCCGCCCCCTCGCCGCAGACGAAGCCGTCGCGACCCATGTCGAACGGCCTGCTGGCTCGGGGTGGATCGTCGTTTCGTCTGCTGAGCGCGAGCATGGCCTCGAATCCGGCGATTCCGACCGGCGTGATCGTCGCCTCGGTTCCCCCCGCCAGCATCACGTCGACTTTGCCTCGGCGAATCCACTCGGAAGCCTCCCCGATGGCGTGGGCACCGCTCGAGCACGCACTGGTGGTGCAATAGCTCGGGCCCTTCAACCCGTGCGCAATCGACACCTGTCCAGCCGCAAGATTGCCAATGATGGTGGGGATTGCGTAGGGGCTGACCTTGGCGGAGCCCTTGGTCAGCAGCGTCACCTTCGTGCGCTCGAGCGAAAATAACCCTCCGACGCCGTTCCCGATGAAGCAACCGGCGCGCTCACGCTCGCTGTCCGAGAGCTCGAGCTTGGCGTCGGACACGGCCATAGACGACGCGCCGACCGCGAACTCCATGAAGCGGTCCATCTCCTTCAGCTTCTTGCGCTCGATCCAGCGTGTGGGCTCCCAGTTTTTGACCTCTCCCGCAATGCGAACACGAAATGTCGAGCAGTCGAAGAGCGTGATCGGAGCAATCCCGCTGCGACCCTCCAGTAGCGTGCTCCAGCTTTCGCGGGTTCCGATTCCGAGCGGCGTTACGAGTCCGAGACCGGTGATGACGACGCATTCCATTCGAGAGCTCATCCGGTTGGGAGCGGTCCCCAACCGCATTTCCCCCCTTTACTTTTTAGCGTGCTTCTCGATGTAGTCGATCGCATCCTGCACCGTTCTTATCTTCTCCGTGTCCTCGTCGGGAATGTCGATTTCGAAGGCTTCTTCGAACGCGAGGACGAGCTCGACGAGGCCGAGGGAGTCGGCGCCCAGGTCGTCAATGAAGCTCGACTCGGGCTTGATGTCCTTCTCGTCGACATCCAGTTGCTCTTTGATGATCCGCTTGACCTCGCTCGGAATATCTGTCGGCATGGGTAGCTTGGCCTCGTATGGGTAAAACGATTGTGAGTCGAGCGGCAGTGGCGCGAAAATGGGGGGAACCGCTGCACGCTTGAAGTTTCACATGTGCATTCCGCCGTTGACCCGCAGCACTTGACCGGTGACG
>DASPUY010000309.1:0-25030 GCA_035622655.1 Polyangiaceae bacterium | reverse complement strand
CTGCGGACGGACCCCCCCGAGAGAACCCGGGCCGCATCGCCGCGTGCCGCGGCAGACCGACGAACCGATCCAGGCGGAATCGTTACGGTACCTCAGGCACTTAGGTGCCACGGCAGAAACGGGTGGGCTCATCAAATCGTGTCATCCGCGTTTCGCGTGACGCACGTGAGACTCGGAGGACATGCGCGCCGGTACGTGTCCGCCGTACATTCACATTCTTTTCTGATTGTTCTTTTTTGATCGGAGGGTCGTCCCGATCGCCCTGAGCGCGTCGCTCCCGCCTCGACTCGCGGACGCTCGCTCGGCTGCGTTCTCGTGGACCCGCCAGGCAAGCCGGCGCTAACGCCCGCCCGATACCTTGCGCGACGGCCGCAGCCCCAGGCGCGCCAGCTCTTCCACCAGCTGCTCGCGCAGGCTTTCGGGGGCGCTTCCACCGGCCGCGTAGAGCTCCAGCGTGTCGGCGAGGGCTCGAACGATGGCCGCCTGAGCGCGCACGGCCGACGCGCGCGAGCGGCGCTTCGGGTCGTCCTCTCGACCTGGCGCTGCGGGGGGTCGTTCGCTCGACCCCCCCGCTTTGGCCGAGAATGCCGAGCTCGCCATGACCGCGGTCCTCCTCTACGCGAAGGAGATGAAGCAAGTCGAACGCCAGGGGCCCTCTGCCGAGAGCGTCGCGAGGCTCGGGGAGCTAGGCGAAGGTCAGGAGCTCGAGCGAGGCAATCGACGGGCGACGAAGTGATCGAGGGCGACCGAGCCTGGGCCCAGCACCGCGATCACGATGAGCACCACCAGATACGTGAACTCGTCGGCTCCGACGAGGTCGAAGGGGCCGTGGATCTCGCTTCCTTTTGCCGTGCAAATCGCGACGATCATGCTGATGGCGAGTGGCACCGTGGCGAATCGCGTCAACAGTCCGACCACCAGAAGCGTGCCGCAAATGAGCTCGCTATAGCCCACGAGTGCCGCGTTGAATGCCGGGGCCGGGATGCCGAGGTGCTCGAAGAAACCCGCCACCTTGACGAGATTGTGCACCTTGCCCCAGCCAGTGGACATGAACAAGAGACCCACTGCGAGCCGGGCCAGAAGCAGCGCGAGCCACCGAACGTGGTCGAGCGCACGCAGGAGGGCGGCGTATGCGGTGACGATGACGTTCGAGAGGTTCGTCATGAAGGCACCCTTTGGGACCGGCGCGCTCGCGACCGGGGGGGGTCGCCTGCGGGGTCAGGCACTGCTCGGCTCTACGAGGCTCCGGCCCCAAGGTTACCCGGAGAGTGGTGCCGTCGGGTACGCGCGAGCTCGCGCGGCGGCGCTCATGGGCGCAGTCTGTGGCGGACTCGGCGGCGGTGCTCTCGGCGCCGGCGCCGCGGACTGTGCGCCGAGGACCCTCCAGGTCGAGACGCCGCATGACACGCACCACTCCGTCGTCTGGACGTACGACGTGAACGCCGAGGGCCCCGCGTCGGGCGTTCTCCAGATCGAGGCCCGGTTCGCGCCGGGCCCCTCGGACGCCCTCGACATCGACGCCGATGCCACGCCCTTCGTGCGCGACGCTCGGTACCATGCGGACAGCGGATGGCAGCCCCTTCCGCGCAGGGGCCAAGCATGGCGGGCGCCGTGTCACGAGGCGCGCGACGGGTGCTGGATCCGCTACTCGTTTGCCTTGCGAGAAGCCGCGACGCAGATCGACGACGTGGAAACGGCGATTGCCTCCGACGGTCTCCTCGTCGCACCACCCTCGACCTGGCTGCTGCACCCCCGGGTTGCCGCCGAGGGAGACCGCTTCCGGATTCGCGTCACGACCGACGACGGGGCGCAGTTTGCGACCGCGCTTGCACCCTCGAATCCGAGCGCGCGCACGTTCGACGGCGCGACCAAAATCCTCGACCAATCCAGTTTCGCCGTGTTCGGTCGGTTCGATCTCGCGATCATTCGCAGCGGCGAGGTCCCCGTGCAGGTCGCGACCGCCCGCTCGACCGACGAGGCGTCTGCAGGCCCCGCGTCCGGGCCGACTTCGGGTGCGACCGCAGCGCCGGGTCACGTCGAGCGAGGCATGCTCTCGCAGGACGATGTCGTCGCCTGGGTCGGCCGCGCAGTGTCCGGGTTGTCGGCCTACTACGGCACCTTCCCGGTTTCGAACGCGCTCGTCGCGGTCCTACCGGGCCAGGAAAGCGAAACGCGCGGAGAGACCATCAGCGGCGGCGGGCCCGCGGTCGTCATCCGTACCGCCGCGGGCCTGACCGCGAAAGGGACGCGTGACGACTGGGTGGTGACCCACGAGTTGATTCACGCGACACTGCCGTCGTTCGGCCACATCCACGCCTGGCTCGACGAAGGGATCGCGACATACGTCGAGCCGATCGTGCGAGCGCGCGCGGGCCTCTTGACCGTCGAGACATTCTGGCGAGAGCTGGTCGACGGGCTGCCGCAAGGGCTTCCCGAAGCGAACGATCAGGGGCTCGAGCGGACTCACACGTGGGGGCGCACCTACTGGGGTGGGGCGCTCTTTTGCCTCGTTGCGGACGTTCGAATCCGCGAAGCGACCTCCGGCGCTCGGTCGTTCGACGACGTTCTGCGTGCCCTCATCGCCATACCTCTCGACGACTCACGCACGCTCGACGTCACGCGGTTCCTCGAGGTCGGCGATCGGGCGACGGGAACGTCGTGTCTTACCGACCTTTATCGCGAAATGGCGCTCGCTCCGGGAACCATCGACCTTCCCTCGCTCTGGGCGCGCCTCGGAGTCCACCGGGCGCCGACCGGAGTCGGGTTCGACGACGCAGCCCCGCTCGCCTTCGTGCGCGGGGGCATCACCCGTCCGGGGCACGCTCGAAGCGATTGACGGACCCAGGCCGAAAAGGCGACCCTCGCGGCCGCACGGGTCGGATTGGAAACGAGTGAAACGAAGCGCTGCGAGCCGCGTACTGGGATTGCGGCCCGACGACCCGGTGCGGGCCTGAAACGTCAACTCACGAGGAATATCATGAAGATAACGAACTCTTTGATCGCTGCAGCCGTCGGTGGAATTCTCTTCGGCGCAACCGGCTGTGGAGGGGAAACCCCGCCTCCGCAGAGCCCGTCCGGGGCCGCGGCCGGCTCCAGCACGGACACCTCCACCGCGACGTCGACGTCAGCGGCGGCGCCGGCCAAACACGCCTGCAAAGGTCAGAACGACTGCAAGGGCCAGGGCGGCTGCAAGACGGACAAGCACGCCTGCAAGGGCCAGAACGACTGCAAGGGCCAGGGCGGCTGCAAGGGCACATGAAGTTCCTCGGGACGGCGCCGGCGGATGTCTCTCGCCGGCGCACCGAGGTTTCCCGCCAGCGTGGTCGTCATGACCAACCGCTTCGGATTACCGGATCTCGGAATCGGGCTCGGCCTGCGCACTGCGCACTACGCGCACATCGTGGAAAGCGAGCCTTCCGTCGATTGGTTCGAAATTCTAAGTGATAATTACATGCAAACGTCGGGGCGACCTCTCGACTACCTCGACGCCGTCGCGAGGCGATACCCGATCGTGATGCACGGCGTGTCGCTGTCGATCGGGTCGACGGATGCCCTCGATCGCCGTTATCTCTCGGAGCTGCGAGCGTTGCGCGATCGGACCGGGGCGCGCTGGGTGTCCGACCACCTGTGCTGGACGGGTGTTGCGGGCAAAAATACGCACGATCTACTGCCGATGCCGTACACGGAAGAGGCGCTCGCCCACGTGGCCGAGCGCGTGCGCTCCGTGCAGGATTATCTCGGGGCACCGATTGCGCTGGAAAATCCTTCGACGTACGTCGAGTTCAAGGGCGCCTCGATGCGCGAGTGGGAGTTTCTGGCGCGTCTCGCCGAAGAGGCCGACTGCGCCATCCTCCTCGACGTGAACAACATCTACGTCTCGGCCTTCAATCACGGATTCGATCCTCGGGCGTATCTCGCGGCCATACCCTTCGATCGTGTCGTGCAGCTCCATGTGGCCGGCCACACCCATCACGGGACGCACATCATCGACTCGCATATCGGACCGGTGATCGACGACGTGTGGAAACTTTTGGGGGACGCCTACCGGCGCGCGGGCGGCGTGTCGGTGCTGCTCGAATGGGATGCGGAGATTCCGCCCTTCGAGGAAGCTCACGCGGAAGCGCTGCGCGCCCGCCAGTTCATGGAGGCGTCGACGTGAACCCTGGCGCGCAGGTCCCCGAGCGAAACGCCGTCGCCGAACCGGTCGCCGAGCGCGAGCGAGCAAGCGCCACGCCGGTCGCTCGTGAGACGCATGGCCTTCGGCCACCGACCGCGCCTGCGCCGAGAACGGACGGCCCCGCGGCTCGCTCCGACGCGCTGGAGCGCGAGACCCGGCGAGCCGGGGCGCTCCCCATGGACAAGGAGCGCACCAGCCCCACGCTGCGTTCTCGCCAGGCATGGTTCGCGAACGCCGTCATGTCGCTGTCGAACGAGCTCGAGCCGACCGCGGAGGAAGTGGAGTCCATCCTGACAGCCGGCCCGAGCCTTTCCGCGCGCGATCGGCTGGGTGTGTACCGCCGGGCATACGTAGCCCGCCTCGTCGAATGCCTGGCTGACGACTACCCGTCGCTACAGACGACGCTGGGAGAGGATCGGTTCGAGATCCTGTGCCGAGCCTACGTCGCCCATCACCCGTCGACCTCGCCGAGCCTCAATGCGTACGGCCGGCTCATGGGCGAATTCTGCCGCGATCGAATGGGGCCCGATCTCGCCTCCGAGCTCTCTGGCGCTGGAATCTCGGCGGGCTTCTTGGCCGACCTCGCAGCGCTCGAGTGGGCCATCGTCGAGGTGATTCACGCGCGAAGCGTCGATCCGCTGACCCCGTCGGGGCTCGCCGACGTGCCGGTCGAGCGATGGGCCGACGCGCGGTTGGAGATGACGCCCGCGTTTCGGTTGCTCAGGTTCGCGTATCCCGTCAACACGTATCTGCAGGCGCTCCGTGAGGGGAAGGCTCTGCGCGTTCCCGGAGCCGCTCCCGCAGCGGCCGCCGTGGTCCGAAGCGGCACCACGGTTTGGCGAATGGATCTGTCGGAACCGATGTGCGATTTGCTTCAGGCTCTCGCGTCGGGCGAAACACTCGGGGTATCGCTCGAACGGGCCGCTCTGGCGTTCGGGGACGTGGCCGAGGACGTCGCCGTGAAACGGGTGATGGCCTGGTTTCGCGAGTGGGTGTCGAGCGGAGTCTTTTCCCGCGTCATGTTCGATTGAATTTCGCGCTGAGAACGTCCCTGCAAACTGGCAATAGCGCGTGGCACGCCGCCCGGGTCGAGCCCGCGCGCCTCAGTGGGGGGTAAACTTTCCTTTGGCGAGAGCGCAATCCGCTTGAGCCGTGGCAGAAGCCGGGGGATACGAACGCCATACGGTCGCGATCGAGGTCCCCGAGTTCATGGCGCAGCTGCCTGCGCGAGCGGTCGCTGGACACGGCGAAGCGGAGTACTCCGAAGGACCGGACCGGACATTCGTGATGCAGACCGATTGCGCGTTTGCGGCCGTGTAGTCGGAACCGAGGTAGTCGATGCACGTGGCCAGCGCGTGGTGAGCGGGCTCGTAGACGCGACAGCTTCCGGCCCCGGATCCCCCATCCGGGGCGATTCCGCCGGACGGCTCGGCATCGGCTGGGGTCCCGCCCGCGTTCGATCGGCAAGCGAGGAGAGGCAGGAAGAGGACGACGGCCAACAGGGATTGAACGCCTCGGTGAGCGCCGCTTCGATGGGGCTTCATGTCGATGCGCGCGAGGATAACGCTCCTCGGCCGAGGCTGCCTGAGCGCGTGAGCATGCATCCTTCACTGCCGTGGCGTAACCGACCGGGCCGGGGCGCGTATGCGATCTCGTGGAATCGGCCGCGAGCGCCTTGGTTTCGGCGTGGGGGGCGGCGGTGTTGACGCTTCCGAGGGCCTTCGGAGAAAGTGCTGCCCTACCCGCAGCACCGCCCATGGTCGAGCCGACCGACACCCGAATTCCGCCCGGCGTCCTCGTCGCCGGCACGACGAAGCGCGACGACGTGCGCGATCTCGCGCTCGACGGCGCGATGGATCGTTACGCGCGAGGCGAGGATACGGCGTTCGACGAGCTGTACGTTCGCGGCGCACCTCGCGTGCATCGCTTCTTGTTGCGACTGTCCGGCAGCAGGACGCTTGCCGACGATCTGACGCAGGAGACGTTTCTACGCGTCCACCGCGCACGCGGCAGCTTCGGACGTGGCGCAGCGGCGGTTCCCTGGATTCTCGCCATCGGTCGCAACGTATTTCGCGATCACGTCCGGCGCGCGCGCGCGCGTCCGGTCACCGCCGAGGCGTCTCGCATGGACGACGACTGCGCGCAGACGCACGCGTCTCCCGAGACCCGGGGCGATGAGGCGCTCGCCGGGCGCGAGATGCTCGAGATCGTGCGCAGTACGCTGTCGGGACTTCCGGTCCTGCAGCGGGAGGCGTTCGTCTTGCTGCGCTTCGAGGGCCTGAGCGTGGCCGAGGCGGCGCAGATCGTGGGAACGACCGAGGGTGCCCTCAAGGTCCGGGCGTTCCGGGCGTACGAGGCATTGCGCAAGGCGCTCGGCGACTTTGCCGAAGGGGAACGGTAAATGCGATGAAGGGCGAACGCGACCCCCGCCTGCTTTCGCGCATTCCGGATCCGTTCGACGGAGGCGCGCTGGCGTCGGTGCCGGCCGCCCCGCGTCCGGACTTCTACGCGCCCTCGCGCGCGCGCGTCCATGTCGTGCGTGGCATCGCGCTCGCGGCCGCGCTCGCGTACGAAGCGTTCTGGCTCGTCGTGCTCCAGGCCCACCGCGGGGACCGAACGAAGGCGACCATCGTCGCCGGTTTCTTGATTCCACTCGTCGCGAGCGTCGCGGCGACGTTCGCCGCCATGCGACGCGGCGCGCGAGGCCTCGGCGAACCTGTCGCGGCCATCGCAGGCGCGACCGGGGGAGCGGTTCTGCTCTTCGTCACGGCGACGCTGATCGCCGCACCACTCGACACCCACCACAAGGCATTCTGGCCGGACGCCTTCGGATGCATGGGCATAAGCTCGCTGTTCGTTGTCGGGCCGCTGGCCATCGGCCTCTACGCATTTCGCCGCGCGTTCGCCTCGGCGGCGACGTGGCGAGCCCTGGCACTGGGGACCGCGTGCGGAGCGCTCGCAACCGTGATGATGAGCGTCGTCTGCCCGGACGGCGGCCAGTTTCACGTGCTCATCGGCCACGGCACGGTGATCGTGGCCGGCTGCGCCGCAGGGGGCCTTCTCGGACGCCTGCTCGCAAGAGCCTGAATGCGTCACGCGACGGCGAACAGCCGCCGACGCAGTCGGTCGGCGGCCAGACCGAGGAGCCGCGCCGACTCGTCGATCACGCCGGCGGTATTCAGAAAGCCGTGCATCGACCCCTCGGAGCACACCGTCTCGACGTCGCCCGCCGCCTCGGTCATACGTCTGGCGTAGAGGGCCCCCTCGTCGCGCAGCGGATCGAATCCGGCGATCATCACGAGCGCTGGAGGCAGGCCCGAGACGTCTCGGGCGAAGATGGGGGAAACGCGCGGATCTCGCGTGAGTTCGGCGTCGGCCAGGTAATGTGTGAGATACCAGTCGATGCTGTTGTCGGTCAGGATGAATCCGTCTCGAAAGTGAACGTGAGATGGCTCCCGTCGCGTCGCATCGGTCGCGGGATAGACGAGCAGCTGGAAGGACGGCTCGCGTTGCGCTCCCCGAAGAGCCTGCGTGACGCCCGCCGCGAAGTTGCCGCCCGCGCTATCTCCGCCCACGGCGATGCTGCGAGAGTCCAGGCCCAGGGCTTCGCCGTGATCGAGGATCCAGCGGGCTACTGCGATGGCGTCCTCGAGTCCCGCGGGAAAGCGATGCTCGGGCGCCAGTCGGTAGTCGACCGCCACGACCGCAATACCGGCCTGGCACGCCAGCGCACGGCAAACGCCGTCGTGGGACGCGAGTGAGCCGAGCACGAAGCCGCCGCCATGGAACCATACGAGCCCGGGCACGACGCCGCCCGGGACGGCGAAGGGCCGATACACCCGACAGCGACGCGGCCCCGCGGCCCCCTGGATCTCTCGGTCGAAGACGTGCAGCGGAGTCGAATTCGTCGGCGCGAGGAGCGCCGCATTGTGGTCCAGCCGCCTGCGCGCTTTCTCGAGACGCGCGTCGTGCATTTCGGGCTCTCGTCGAGCTCGCACCAGCCAAAGCAGCGCCTGGGACTGGAGGTCGAGCTCGAAGCCTTCTGGAGAGCGGATGGGGGTTCCGACGATGCGGCGGAGTACACGCCGCGGCAACCTCAGGAAACCTAGCGCTGCGAGCCGTTCGGCGCGTCCGAGAGGCCCCATGGGGTCACGCCGCGGCGGCGCTGGCTCCGTCCAAGATCGCCAGGCACCCGTCGAGCGAGTCGCAGGCGTTCAGCTTCTGCCGGAGCGACGCCGCGCCCGCGAGCCCCTTGAGATATCCCGACAGATGCCGGCGCGTGCAGTGGATGCCGAAAGGCAGACCCCGATGCGCCACGTTGGCGACCATGTGCTCGACGCAGACCGAGACCCGCTCCTCAACCGTCGGCGGGCCGATGAGCGCTTGGCGGTCCAGGTAGGCCCTGGCCTCGCGGAAAATCCACGGATGCTCGATCGCGCGCCGCCCCACCATGACGCCGGCGCACCCCGTTTCGTCGATGGCCCGACGTGCGTCCTGGGCGCTTCGGACATCGCCGTTGACCAGCACGGGGACACTCACGACCTCGCGCGCCCGCGCCGCCCAGGACCAATCCGCCGCCCCGCCATGTCCCATCTGCGCCGTGCGACAGTGAATGGTGATTGCCGCCACACCGGCGTCCTCGAGGCGACGCGCAAGATCGACGATGGGCATGTGCGACTCGGGTCCGAGACCGATCCGCGTCTTCACGGTCACGGGGACCGAGACGCGCGAGACGACGAGCCGCACCATCGCGACCATCGCGCTCGGATCGCGGAGCCAGCCCGCGCCCGCACCTCGCCCGGCGATCTTCGGAACCCAGCAGCCGCAGTTGATGTCGATGAGAAGCGGCTGCGCCCGCTCGGCTGCCTCGGCCGCCTCCGCGAGACGCGCGGGATTCGAGCCGTAGATCTGGATTCCCGTCAGGTCGTCGTCGGCTGCGAGCGTCACTTTGCGGCGCGCGTTGCGACAGCGGCGGAGCAGCCCCTCGACGTTGACGAACTCCGTCATCGCAACCGTCGCGCCAAGCTTGCGGCAAAGTCGGCGAAACACGACGTCGGTGACGTCTTCCATGGGCGCCAGCACGACGGGCTTCCGAGCGTAGAGGGCAGCGAAACGGTCGCGGGAAGATGCCACTGTGGGGGCCGCTCCTTAGCACATCAATCTTCGGGGTCTTCCTCCGAGCGGACGCCGGTCTGGTTTGGCCGCGTCGGCAAGGCCGAGCCGGCGGCGCACGAGGCACGCGCCTGCGCCGCAATCGTCTCGTCGTCCGCGGCCAGGTCCACGTTGCAACGACCCGTCAGGGAAGTCAGCGCGCGATGCGCCCACTCTCGCACCAGCGGGTACTCCGAGAGCAGCTCGCGCGCGATCCGGGGCGCGGCGTCCCGCACGCCTCGCTCGGCGAGCACCGCGATGGCAACGACTTTCTCGTGAGGCTTCCCTCGCTCGAGCGTGGCGCGCATCACGTTCGCATCGAGCGAACCGTAGAGCTCCTCGAGACGCTCGCTCGGATACCGTACCGGCCACCACCTCTGCATTGAATCGGCCAGCGCACGAACGGTCCGGTCCACGTGGCAGAGGGCGCACTCGAGCGGCCGATCCCCAAGCACTCTCGCAGCATCGGTGGGCGATCCGATGCGATGGTATCGGGTGAGCGTCCCGTCGAGCCCCATGTTCTTGCGCGGCATGTGGCACGCGATGCACGAGCGCCCCGGTCCTCCTGGATCGTGGTGAGAATGGGCTCGCAGACGGCCGGCGTCGGCCAGGTCGGAATGGCAGCGCGTGCACCTCGGATTGGCGCTCGATGTCTCCATGGCGCGAAGCCCACCGGGCGGGTCTCCCGCGTGCGGGTCGTGACAGTCGGTGCAGGCCATCTTGCTCGAGCAGGCGCCAAGCAGGAAGTCGCGCGCCTCCCCCGAGGCAATGTGGCTTCCGCCCGCGAGCGCATCGCGTCTGCCGCCTTCCCACGTGAACGGGTAGCGCGAGAAGAGAACCTGATGGCAGCGCGCACAGACGCGATTGATGGCATCGGAGCGATCGCTGCTCGGAAGCTCGACGTTCAGCCATGGAGCAGAGGCGGTCAGCGACGGTCGCACGCGGGGATCGAGCGCATGGGCGCGGGCACCCCCGTGACAGGCTTCGCAGCCGACGCCGACCTCCACCAGGTGGGCGCCGTCGAACGAAGAGCGCACGGCCTCGATCGCGGCACGCGCCAGCGAGCGCGGCGTCGCGCCCGAGCGCTCGAGAAAGCCGGTGGAAGCACTCGAGCCGGCGGGGGTACTTGCCTCCAGTCGACCAATCTCGCGGCTCAGTGCGCGCGCGAATCCCCCCGCGTCGGTGACGCGCACGCGGGCTTGCCGATCCGCGGGCATCCAGCGGTCCACTTGCTCGCCCTGGTAGGACGGTGGCCGCTCACCCGCGACGGCGCCGATCAGGCGATCGATCTCCGGAACGGTGTTGTGACAGAAAATGCAGGTCCGGCTCCAATCCGGCCCGGCGCGCAGCGTCGCACGCTCTGGCACCATGACCGAGTAGCCCTTGTATCGCAGGGTGCCGCTCGCAAAAACGTACGAGACCGGAAGGACGACCTCTCTGTCCCCGCCGGCCACGTCGACCCCCACGAAGTCCTCGCGCGTGCGGCCCCCCAGGACGCGCGTGACGCGGTACTCCTTCGCGGGGCCTTCCGCGGGCCGCACTTGAACGAAGCGATCTTGACCGCGCCGCTCGAGCACGACGGTGTCGCTCTTGAAGCGCCAGGGTGCGGCGTCGAACGGCGCGCGGACCTCCGCGTCGGGAAGGTTTCGTGTCATGCGATGCATCGGTGACCGCCGCCATGCTGCGGTGATTTCCCAGTGGCACCCTTCGCAGCCGTCCGAGCCTTCGTAGTCGGACCATTCGACGTTGCCGGGGAGACGCGATGGCGGCACGGGCGGACGCGAAGGCTTGTCCTCGACGCGGCCTGCGAAACCCTGCGGCTCGGCCGGCCGCACCCCGCACGCCTGGGCGGACGCTAACCCGAGCAGGATCGCCGTCGCCCCCACCAGGGTGGGAATCCGGCATGCCTGCTCGATGCCCACGACCCGCATCGTACGCCACCCGTGCTCCGGGCGTCGTGCGTCCCACCTCGTCCGTCTGCCTCCGAAACGCCCGAGGCACGGCTCGGCCGCGCGAGGGATGGGAGGCACGGCTGCGCTGCGAAGAAGTCGCGAAGGCTCCCCGCGATCGCGAACGGCTGCGCCGCGGATGCTCGCGGCCCCCGAAGCATGGTCCGGCGGTTGCGTAGTCAGTCGCTCATGCGCGTATCGTCGTCAGTGAAGCTCGTGGCCGCGACATGGGTTGCCGCATTGCTCGGAGCCCTGGCGGGCCGCTCGCTCGCCGAAGCCTTGCGGGCAGATACCCACTCCGACAGGCCGACCACCGTGGCAGCCGGCGTGCGCACGCCGTGATCCGCCGGCGGCCCCATTCCTCGGCCGGATCCTTGCTCTTCGTGCCGTCTTGCTGCGTTGACTGATCGGGTGGAATCCGCCAGGGATCGAGCTCAGAGAGCCGCCGACGTGCGAGCGCATTACGCGCCGGCCGAAGCGCGCGCGCTCGGATCTCTCGCCATGCTTGCGGCAGCGGCCATTCTCTGGGTCGTCGCGCCCCTCGGGGCAGGCGTGCTGATGGGAACGCTTCTCGCGTTCGCAACGTATCAGCCTTACCGGCGACTGGCGAAGCGGACACGTCGGCGCGTGCTGAGCGCGGCGCTCGTCGCCGCCGCGGCGACTGCGCTGGTCGCGGGGGGCGTGGGGGCGCTCACGACATTGCTCGTGCTCCGGGGCGTCGCGATCGCGGCGACGCTGCCGCACGCATTTGCTCCCGGCGGCATCGCGGCGTCAGCCCTCTCCCGACTCGCAAGCACCGGCCCGCTCGCACTTTTGAAGTTGCAGTCGGCAAGCCTCTCCGACAAGCTGAGAGGCGAGCTCGGCGCGCTGACGACGTGGCTCGCGGGGTGGGCGGCGCAGACGCTGGCCATGGTCTTCGACGGACTCCTGGCGCTCTTTTTCATGGCGCTCACCATGGGATTCGTGCTGGTCCACTGGGCGCGGCTCGCGATGCACGCCGAGCGTCTGCTTCCGTTCAATCCGCACCATACCCGCCATCTCCTGCGGGAGCTGCGGCGCGTTGGACGCTCGGTCATCATCGGCAACTTCGGAACGGGGCTCGTTCAGGGAGCCGTGGCTGCGGTGGGGTTTCGCATCGCCGGCGTGGCCGATCCCGCATTCTGGGGAGCCATCACCGCGGTCGCCTCGCTCATCCCAGCGCTCGGCACGACGCTGATCTGGGTGCCGGCGGGCGTGATCCTCATCCTCGAGGGCCATCCGAGCGGTGGCGCATTCGTCCTGACGTGGGGAGCGGTGGCCGTCGTTCTCTTCTGCGATTACTTCGTACGGCCGCGCTTCGTCGGAAGAAGCAAGGCGATGTCGACGTGGCTGACGTTCGTATCGCTCTTCGGGGGGATCAAATTGTTCGGCGTCATGGGCCTGCTTCTCGGCCCGCTGATCGCCGACATTTCGATCGCGTCGCTCAAGCTCTACGAGCGCGCGCGGCGCTTCCGCTTGAGAGCGAACGGCTGAATCGCCGCCTCTGACGCGGCGTCACGGCGTCGTCCCCGACGGGGGAGCCGAGAGTCTCGGGGCGACGGGCTGCACGATGCGACTGCCGATTTGCAGGCTCACTTCGAGGAGGAGATCTCTCCGCGGAACGTCCAGACTCTGGGCGAGCAGCGCCGACTCGCTCTGATCTACGATGCGGAGGCTCTGCGGCGGCATCGGGGTGCCCGGCACCCGGCGCGACCATCGAAACACACACGGATCGTCCTGACGCTCGATCTCGAACATCGCGTCGCCGCAGTCCAGAGCGATGCGGACGATGGCGCCGGCGGGCAGGCCGGGGCGAGGTCGCCGTGCGAACCGCGCGACCACGTGCTCGAGCGTCGCTTCCGCCCAGCCGTCGCCTTTCACCCACCGCACGCTTTCGGGACGAAGGCCCAGAGCGTTGGCCATCCAGCCGAAGAACAGCCCAGCCTGTGTGCTGGCGACATCGACGTCGCGCTCCCGCGGCGAAAATTCGATCTCGACCCGCCGCAGCGATCGCAGCCGATCGCGCGACGACTCGTCGTCGAAGAAGCGAGCGACGAGCTCCTGGATCGGCCGCAGCCGGACCCACGTGAGATCGCTGAGCGCGTATCGATCTCGCGCGCGTCCCACGATCTCCGAGAGTCTCCGGAGATCGCGCAAGTCCATCTCCTCCGAGTTGACGACGACGAGGTCCGCGCACGAAAGCATTCGATCGAGCAGGTGATCGAAATCGGGCAGGTCCCCGACCCACCAGAGGCAGACTGGAAGGTCTGCGAGCGCCAGTCGATCGACGCTGTCCGGAAGCCAGTCACGAGAAACACCGGCTGCATCGAGGACGATGGCGTCGCCGCACGCAGCCCCGTCCTTGCCGACGCGGTGAAGTCCGACCTCCGCCGTGATGGTCTCGTCCAGGCGGTCGGACCACGTCGCCACAATCGTGCGCGACGGATGCAACCGGACCACTTCTTCGATGACCTTGTTGGCGCGCCCGAGGAGAGCGATGTCGCTGACGAGAGCAACGAGCGTCATGAACTCGATTCGCGGCGCGCCGGACCGTCGTGCCTCCTCCTCCCAGAGTTGCGCGATGGCTGGCTCGATCGAATCGAGAGCGAGTTTCGTCGTCACAGGCGCCTCCAGCTCCGACCGTCTCGTTCGATCAGGTCGAACGAGGCCTGTGGGCCCCACGTTCCGGCGGCGTAGTTCGGAAAGGGCGACGGGCCGGCGTCGCTCCACGCTTCGAGTATGGGCGTCACGAAGCGCCAAGCCGCCGTCACCTCGTCGACGCGCGCGAACAACGTGGGGTCGCCCAGCATGGCGTCCAGGATGAGCCGTTCGTATGCTTCGGGGCCGCTGCCGCCGAAGGCCGAGCCATAGCGGAAATCCATGGTGACCGGGCGCAGTGTCATCGAAGGTCCGGGGACCTTGGCGACGAACCGCAGGCCGATGCCCTCGTCGGGCTGAATCCGTATGGCGAGCACGTCGGGATCGACCTGGCTGGCGTCGCCGCTGGGTACGTTCATCTGAAGGCCGGAATCCGCGGGAGTGGCGCGCCGGCCCAGGAGCGCGTGCGGTACCTGCTTGAAGTGAATGCTGATCTCGGTGACTCGCTTGGTCAGACGCTTGCCCGCGCGCACGTAGACGGGGACGCCGGCGAAACGCCAATTGTCCACCTCGAGGCGCATTGCCACGAACGTCTCGACGTTGGACGACGGGCTGACGTTGAGCTCTTGCCGGTAGCCGCACACGGCATGCCCTGCAAAATTGCCGGGCCCGTACTGCCCGCGCACCGTCAGCCGACCCACGTCGGCGCCGGCAATCGGCCTCAGCGCGCGGAGCACCTTGACCTTCTCGTCACGCACCTCGTTCGCAGTGAACGACACGGGCGGCTCCATGGCCGTCACCATCAGGAGCTGCAGAAGGTGGTTCTGGACGATGTCACGCATCGCCCCCGCTTCCTCGTAGAACTTGCCGCGCAGCTCGACCCCGATGTCCTCGGCCACGGTGATCTGAAGATGATCGATATGGTTTCTGTTCCAGAGCGGCTCGAAAATCGCGTTTCCGAAACGGAGCGCCACGAGGTTCTGCACCGTTTCCTTGCCGAGGTAATGGTCGATGCGAAAAATCTGCGATTCGTCGAAGACTCGGTGCAGATCCGCATTGAGGGCGTCGCTGCTGGCCAGGTCCCGACCGAACGGCTTCTCCACGATGATGCGCGTGTAGCTTGTGGGCTCCTCCGGATTGGCGACGAGCCCAGCGCCGGCCAAGTTCGCGCTCACCACGCGAAACGCGCTCGGCGGCACTGCCAGGTAATAGATCCGATTGCCCCCGGTCCCGTTGGTCCGATCGAGCTCGTCGAGCTTCGCGCGGAGCCTGGCAAAGTTGTGCGGATCCTCGAATTTGCCCGACATATAGTGGAGACGGCTGGCGAAGTCGCCCCACACCGCTTCGTCGACGGGCTTGCGCCGCGAAAACTCCGCGACCGCGTCGTGCATCGACGACCGAAACCGATCCTCGCTCATCTCCGGAAGCGCGAACCCGAGAACCGACATTCCAGGCGGGAGCAGGCGCGAGACCGCGAGGTTGTAGAGCGCCGGCAGAAGCTTGCGCCGGGTGAGATCGCCCGAGGCGCCGAAGATGACGAACACGCACGCGACCGGCGAGCGCTCCGTTTCGAGGTGAGCGCGAAAAGGATTGGCGCCCGTGATCGAACCCACGTTGGATGCCGTCGGGCTGGCGCTGGTCATCCGAATCGTCGCCCCGATTCGCGCGCAGTATAGGGCAGCCGCGCGTGGCGGACAGCCGCCTGGTGGGCACGGCACTCGCGGCGCAGCGCGCCGCTCGGCTCAGAACGTTCCGACCAGGCCCATGCCCGAACCGTTTCTGCCGAGAATCATCGGGACCGGCATCACTCGAGGAGCATCGATTTGGTTTCTCACGAGGACCGGCGCCGGTGACGTGATTCCCCAGACGAGGAGCGCGAGAGCACCGGACTGGACCGCGCCGTCCATGATCAACGTCACGGTGCCGAGGGCGGATGACGAGTTGGTGATCTCGACGAAGGGCCCGAGGGCAGGCAGGTACAGCCATCCGTAGGCCCTGTCTCCCACCGTCTGCCCGGCCGCGCCGACGAAGGCACTGATGAGGTAGAACGTGCCGAAGAGCACGGCGCCTGCGATGATGGGCCCGCGACGCACGCGCTTGCCCCAGTGATAGCCGGCGGGCGCGGGCTCGTCTTCCGGCCAATCGGAGACGATGAGCGGGCGGCTCGCGCCGGGTGGAGGTGGGGGCGGCACATCCGGGGCGGGCGAAGCGTAAGAAGCAGGCGGGGGCGGAGGCGGAGGAAGTGGAGGAGGCGACGGAGGCGCGCGCCCCGCCGTGCTCGCGGTCGGCGCGGCCGTGTCGTCCGCGCGCGCCCCGGACGGAGCGAGCACCAACGCCAGAGCCAGAGCGAGAGCCGTCGCAGGGCTCGACCATGATCGCGAGAATTCGCCACCCCGACGGAGAAGACGCATCCGAAGACCCTCCCGATAATTTTACAGGGTAATCCGTCGACTCGACCCGAAGCAACGCCGGACGAGTCCCGGCGCCTTGCGCGCCGACCCGATGCCCCCGGATGCGATCACTTCAGAGGCAACGTGGGCGCTGGTGCGCGCATCGCGACTTTTTCATCGGGGCCACTGCCCGCAGCACCCCGACGCGATGGCGGTTCATCGGGCCGCGGATTTCCGCCGCTTCTTGTCGCTTCTCCGGACACGCGAATCCCGTTTTTGAGTCAAATCCAACGGTCCGCGCCGGTAAGTCTTTCCAATTCGAATTGCCGCGGTGGATAAAGCCTTGGCTCATTCCTCCGCCGGAGGCTGCGGCCCGGGAACGATTCCGGCGATGTCGGGGTCCTCTCCACCGACGCTCGGCGTCCGCGTGACGCGCTCCTCGCGACGCTGCTTGCGTTTCTCAGCCTTTACGCGCTGGTGCTCTTGGCGGTCACGTTCCTTCTGCCGCTTCTGGATGCTCGGATTGCTCATCGCCCACCTCGTGCGTAGGGCCCACTGTCGGGCTGCGCAGCGCCTCGCGGCGCGGATTCATGCGGGCCGGAACGTTGCTGAATTTCGAATGACAAGTTCCGTCGTGACGACCGGCGTGCCGACTTGATAAGTGCACGGTCGGTGTAGCACCGGCGCAGTCGATCTCTACAATAGCGTGCCGAGCCCGGACGCCGGTCCCGAGCTCACGAAAAATCGCCGAGGGCGCCAGAGCGAACGTTGCCGCCCGAGCGCCCCGCAGCCAAAGTGCGCGGCGCTGTGATTACCAGCGATTGCGTCGATCGCCGCCCCCGCCACCACCGCGACGGCGATCCCCCCCACCGCCGCCTGCGCCGCCGTGACCGCCGCCGCCTCCGAAGCCGCCGCGCTGCGGGCGCTCCTCCGCCTCGTTGACACGGAGCGGACGACCGTCGAGGGTCGCTCCGTTCATCGCCTCGATCGCCTTCTGCGCCTCAGCCGGTGTGCTCATCGTCACGAAGCCGAAGCCGCGCGATTGACCGGAGGTGCGGTCAGTGACGATATGAACGTCGGTAACCTCTCCGATACGAGAAAATGCCTCCCGTACGGTTTCGTTCGTGGAGGAAAATGACAAATTGCCAACGTACAGACGCGTTCCCATAGGTCTCTCTCTTCTCGCTAGCGGCCACGAACACGCGCTCTAACCGAGCGCCAGCCAAGCTTGCCTCCCATCGGCCGCGAATCAGGAGCCAAGCCGCCGCGGCGGTGCACCGCAGCCACACGTTGCGTTGCCTTCGAGCGCGAGCCGCGTTCCCATTGAGTCGAGAGAGCAGTCGTTGCCGGGGAAACGTCCGTGAGCGCCACTAACATAACGGAGCGCGCAGACCGCGCAAGCCTCGCGTGTCGCTGATCGTCCCGACAACAGTGGAGACTGCGCGCTCGGCCCGAGCCCTAGGGTAAGGGCTTCGCGAATTTTGCCGGCTCCGGCGCCGGCTCGAGCGTGTCCATTTTTTGGAGCGCCATGACTCCGCCCATCGGCTCGCTCACCATGTCCGAGACAACGGTCTTGGCAACGTTGTACGCGCCCGTGATCTTGACTTTCGCCCCCACGGCCGGCAGTGGAAACGGCACGCTGACGTTCAGCATGTCGTCGGTAACCGGTTCCTTGGGCTGATCACCTGGCTTCACCTTCTTGTACGCGACCATGGCGTCGTAGACGACAGCGAAGTTTCGGGCCCAGCCGACGACCCGTACCTTGGGGCCCTTGGTGTTTGCCTGCTCGTCGGCAATCCAGAAGCTCGGGACCTCCGGGTTGCAATTGTCAGGGTCC
Source organism: Polyangiaceae bacterium (assembly GCA_035622655.1). Lineage (GTDB taxonomy): Bacteria > Myxococcota_A > Polyangia > Polyangiales > Polyangiaceae > Palsa-1150. The sequence goes on along the minus strand of DASPUY010000309.1, from coordinate 6,910 downwards.
TTTTTTCCGGTCTTGTGGACCGCGCAATCCGGCGCTCGCGGAATGTTCGAATCGACGACGTAGCCCATGATCGAAATGGGCTGGGCCGTGACGTCCTTGTTGTGGATCAGGCTACGGAGCTGATGGATGGCGCCGTAGACCGTGAAGGCGTCCCCTTGCTTGATCGGCGTGCTCGGCAGCGACGGCGGCACCGGCAAGCTCGCCGCTCTCCCCGACCAAGCCGGTTGCGCCTTGTACGGGTTCTCCTCACCCCCGCAGCCGAAGGCGCTGCCCACCACCGCAGCGAGACCCATCGTGCGCAGCGCGTTCGCAGCAATTCGGTGTAGCGTGTGCATCAGACGTCGTCTCCTCCGCTCGGACCGGCACGAGCGTCTGCCGGCACGCGCTTCTACCGCGAGGGGCAAGCCAGACCCCCGCCGCAGTCCTCGCACGGACGAGTAACACGCTCGAAAGCAGCGAGACAAGCACAGCTTGCGGACGAGCCGATCGAAACCAGGCCCAGCACCGAGCGGTGCGAGACGTCCCCCGTCGGCCCCGCCCTCACGCCGATAGCGGATCTTTTCGAAGGCTCGAATCGGTGCGCTCGCTCCCCTGGAAGTTCGGCGGCGGCAGACAGAGGGCGTCGAGATCTGCGACACATACCGTGTCTGTCTTGCATTCAGCGACGAGGCGCTGGACCATGGAAGTGAGCTCGGCGTCGTCCCCGGGAAATGCATATTCGGCAAGACGGGCATACGCGGCCGGAGCGATTCCGACGGGGAGCCCACGCACCCGCAGCCCTTCGCGAGCAAGCCGGTCGGTCAGGATCGCGCGGAAATCCTCAGGTCGCTCCAAAAGCCGAGGGAGGGTAACCGGCTCTGCCGCGGCATCCGCCAGGCGGACCTCCAGTGCGGGATCGAGCCTGCCGCTGGCAGCGAGATCGCCGAGCTCGCACGCGCTCGTGAGCGCCAGTTGCACGTCGAGCCGATCCGGTCGCGCCCAGGGTGCGCGCGATTCGGCACACGCCTGCGCAACGAGCCTTTGAACGTCCACCGGGAGTGCGCCGACGTCGAGCAGAACGAGCAACCCCCGATCGGACAGCGCGAGGGGAGACCGCAACGGATCGGTCCATCGCGCCAGGTCGTGCTCGCGTGGGCTCGCCCCTTCGACGAGCACGAACGGTCCGCGAGCCCGTGAGCCCGCGAGATGAGCGCGAGCCAGATACGGTACGGCGTCGACGCCCGCCGCCGCCACCACCGCGATCGGGGCGCCTCCCCGCGTGCGCCGCTCGAGCGCCTCGAGCGCCATACGGGACTCGGTGGCGTAAATCCCGACCGTGGCCGGTCTGGCCAGTCGTTCGGTCGCGAGGATGCTCCGGTGCGCGTCGAGGTCGCGATCGTGCTCGAGCCGGTCGGCTCGATCTTCCGACTTCGCGGCGGCCCGGATGCTCTCCTGCGCTCGCGCCAGCAGACGCAGCTCGGTACCGCGGGCGCGGCAGGCGAAGGCGACCCGATCAGCGACCGCTTTTGCCGCCACGATTTCTTCGAGCGTCAGGGGCTCACGACGGGGGCCGCGCGGCAGCACCAAAACGCCCTCCACCTCGTCTTCGCACGCGACGATCATCGCGAGGATCGCCCCCCGATCCTTCATCCACGAACAGAGCGGTCGGAGCTCGGCCCGCCTCACTTCGAGCGCTTCGAGCGCCTCCGCACGAAGCGCCCCGTACGGCTCGGCCAGGGCGATAGGCACGAGCGTTTCGGGCAGCTCGGCGTCACGCTCGTGGGCGTACCCCGCGGCATCGACCCAAGCTGCACGCGACGGGGCGAAGGTCCAGAGCTCCGGCGACGGCCCGGCGACGGCGAGCGGCGCGCGCAGCGCGAGCAGCGCGCCCTGGACGGCTTGCCGCGGATCCGCGTGCAAAGCCTTGACCTTCGCGGCATCGAACGCCTCGAGCCAGGCACCCCGCGAGGGCTGAAAGAAAAGCTCGATGCGCGATGAGGCCGCGCCCCACCAGAGACACGCCAGTGCCGTCGCGAGCGTGATCGCCCAGGCACCGGCGGCGCGACCCTCGACGGCGACCGCCCCGATGAGGGCAATGCTCCCTCCGACCAGGGCAAGCCCGACCGCTCGCCTGGCCGTGCGCGCCACTGCAATCGCATCCGGGTGGAGCGCCGCCCCGGCAGTCACGCACGCGGCCAGCGCCAGCGAGACGCGCGCGACCCCTTCGGGAGGGCCCGCCACGAAGGCCGCGACCAGCACCGCGCCGGCAAGCTCGATCGACAGGAGCATCCGCGCAGCGAGCATGCGTTCGGGCACGCCGAGCTCGAGACGTCCGCGCTTGCGCGTTCTCTCGGCCCTCGCGACGAGGGCGACGACCGTGACCAACAAGGCCGCCCACGTCCACGCCCGCGGATGGTGCGTCAACCAGACGAGTCTGCCGCCCGGCGCCCCGACGGACGAGACGATGGCTGCGGACCATGCGACCACCAGAGCCCCGATCGTCGGCGCGGCAGAGCCCGCGCCGAGCGCCGTGAGGCGGTCTCCGGATGGCAGACGCGCCATCGCCACGCAGGCTCCGACCGCCGACGCGAGCACGCCCGTCGCCGCGCACGCGTCGAGCAATCGGCTCGCACCGCTCGGCACCCCGAGTGACGCGATGGCCATGGCGAGACCCCAACCGACGGCGCGACCCAGACCGCTGCTGCGCCGGAGCGCCAGGATGCCTGCCCCCAGCGCCGCGAGGCCCGCCCAGAGCGCGCCCGTGTCGCGCCCCCGCTCGAATGCGACGGCCGCGACCACGGCGTAAAGCACGGTCGCAAGCGGCGCGAACCGGCGCGTCGACGAGGAGAGTGCGACGGCGGCGGAACGCTTGGCAAGGACCATCGGAAACCAGCCGCCCGTCCGGAGCCTCGGCGCGGTCCGGAGCGGCATTCTGACACGCCGTGCCGCCATCGCGCGACTGGCGATTCACATGTCGGTATGGTGTCGTTGACGGATGCGTGGATCGAGCCGCCGCCCGCGAGTCGTGGCGCTGGGCCTCTGGCTGCTATGGCGGCGGCCGGCCACGATCGCTTCGCTGGTTGTCGCAGCACTCGGCGCGATCGCGGCCGGCCTCCTCTCGATGCGCGCCGCACCGGCGCAAGCGGTGCAGGTGCCCGTGCTGACGGCGATGGTCGGGGCGTGGAGTGTCGGAATCATGCTCGCCTTCTCCGGAGCGCTTCGGGCGATAACCAACGACGCCCGGCAGGGAGTGATCGCGCTCGTCTGCGCGCGAGGCGTTCGGACGCGCGACTATGCGCTCGGCCGAATGGTTGCACTCGCGGCAATGGTCGGGCTCGCGACCGGAGGAGCGACGCTCGTGGCCGCCATGTGGTCGATTTCCGCGTCGGGCTCGGCGCTTGCCGCGCTGAAAACAACTTGCGGCGCCGTCGCGTATTGTGTCACCTTCGCCGCGACCATCGGACCGGTGGCACTGGCCGCGCTTGGTCAGGGGTCGCGTGTGGCCGGTTACTTGTCGTTCTTGGCCGTGCTCGTGCTCCCCGAGCTCGCGGCCTCGTGGACTTCCACGGTCCTTCCCGTCGGGTGGCACGAGCTCACGTCGATCCCCGCAGCTCTCGACGCCGTTCGCGCCGGCATCGAATCGCCACGCAGCGAGGGCCTGCACGCCGCTCGCGCTCTTGCCGTCCTCGGGGCGCTCATCGCGATCTCATGGGCGATCGTGAGCTCGCGAGCTGCGCGCGCACAAGCCAGGTGGGACGCGTGATCTCGATCCAGAACGTGAGAGCGCGGCGCCCGCCTCTGGCTCTTGCGAGCGTGAGCCTCGAATGGGGCCCGGGGGTCCACTCGATCATCGGCGGCCGCGAGGACGGGGGAGCGCTGCTGCTCGCTTTGCTGGCCGGCATCGCTCTTCCGCGAGCCGGGCGCGTCCGGGTGCTGGGTCGATCGCCGGCGCTGGCGCGAAAAGAGGTTGCTCGCATTCCACTCGAGCCGTCTCTGCCGGACGCGCTGCGCGTGGACGAAATGCTCGGTGTCGCCTCCCGCCTGCGCTCCGAAGCCGTTCGCGATCCGGCCGAGCGACTGGCCGAGCTGGGAATCCAGGCGCTCGAGAAACGTACGGTACGATCGCTCTCCCGAGGTGAAGCTCGCGCCGTGTCGCTCGCGGAAGCACTGACGTCGACCCGTGTGCGCGTCGTCTTGATCGAGGAGCCGATCACCTGGATGGACCCGCGCGCCGCCGGTCTCGTCGCGGAAGCGCTGCGAGCGAAGGCACGCATGGACGGCGCGATCGTCCTGACCACCGCTTCGGCGCGCGACGCGCACGAGCTGGCTACGGATCACGTCGTCATGGATCGGGGAGCGATCGTCTCCGGGCCCACTTTCACCGACCCGCGATTTTCGGATCTCCGTCGCGCTCAGCTCGTGCTCGTGAGCCCGGACGAAGCCGATGCGCGGTTGCTCGCCGCGGGATTGGCTCGCGACCCTGCCGTCACGGCCCTGACTCAAGAAGGGGTGGTGGTGCGGGTGCGCGGCCACGACGCGGTCGGCGTCGCTCGAGCGGCGGCGAGCTGCGCGGTCAAGGCCGGAGCGGAAATCGTGGAAATGCGCTGGGAGTCCGACCCCTCGAGCGATCTGCGCGCGGCATGGACCAATGCACCGGCGGCGATCCATCCCCCGCCCGCGCAAGGCGGCACGGAGAAGATCGCCGTAGCGCCGCGAACCGGTTCCGAGCCCGAGCCGGCGTCATGATGCTCGTGACCCTCGCATTCGGTGCGTTCGCCCGACTGATTCGGACCCCGCGCACCTGGCTGGCTCTGGGGGTCTGGTTCCCGCTCGCGCTGGCGATCGCGTTCTTCGCGCGCGATCAGGACGCCGCCCATCCGGCCGACCACCTCCTCGTCGACGTCGTCGGCGCGGTGATCCTGCCGCTTCTCGTTTACCTGCTCGTCGGCGCGATGCTGGGCGCCGGATCCCTTGCCGCCTCGGCTTCGCCTTACGTCGCCCTCGGCGCCCGACCGGCATGGGCGACTCTCGCGTTCGTCGGAGTCGGAGCGACAGCGTGCTGCGCATGCGGAGCTGCACTCTGCGGCGCGGTCGCCGCGCTTGCTCACGGTGCAGGCGACCCCCCGCGCGCTCACGACGCGCTCGTCAGCGCGTACGTCGGGGGACTCGGAGGCGCCGCATACGCGTGCTGGTTTGCGTGCGGGGCGGCGTTCGGTCGCCGCGGGGGCGGGCGCCCGATCGCCCTCGTGCTCGACTGGTTGCTCGGTGCGCAGGACGGCACGACGGCCCTCTTCACGCCACGCGCGCACGTTCGAAACCTGCTCGGCGGCGCTCCGCCCCTGCATTTTCCCGAGCGGGCGAGCGCGCTGGCCCTGGTCGGGATCGTCGCGGTGAGCATCCTCCTCAGCGTGCGCAGGGTGCGACCGAAACGGTGAAGTCCGTGTTCGTATCCGACCTCCGACTCGCCGGTCAGCTCACTTTCGCGGCGCCTCGCACGGGCCGCCGCGAACGATGCGCTCGAGCTCCATCCGATCGGCTCGGGTGACGTCGAGCAGACGGCCGTGAAGAACGAACTCTCCATCCGGCTGCCGCCGGCAGGCGAGGATCTTGATGCGCAGCGGCACGCTCACGGCGGCGTCCAGAGCACCCTCGATGCGCGACCCGGGAGGACATGCGGCCGTCGAATGCAAAACCAGCCGGTCGGCCTCGAGCGCGACGATTCGGGCTTCGCCGCCGCCGGGCCACCGAATCCGGCTCTCGCTCATCGGTTGCGGGCCCGGACAGCGGCGCGCGCCTCGCGCTCGGCGTCACGTTTTGCGATGTCGGCGCGCTTGTCGTGCGTCTTCTTTCCCGTTCCGACCGCGACCTCGACCTTGACGCGCCCGCGCTTGAAATAGACGCGAAGGGGCACCGCCGTCCGCCCTTCGCGGCCGAGCGCCCGCTCGAGCTCCGCGATCTCCCGGCCGTGCAGGAGGAGCTTGCGAGGCCGGCGGGGCTCGTGGGGAAATGCGCTGGCGGCCTCGAACGGCGCCACGAACATCTGGCGCAGCCACGCTTCGCCGCGTTCGATGGCGACGTACGCGTCGGAGACGTCGACCTTCCCGGCGCGCATCGACTTCACCTCGCTTCCGGCAAGCACGAGCCCGGCCTCGAACCGCTGCGTGATGTGATAGTCGAAGAACGCGCGACGGTTCTTGCTGACGAGCTGCTCGTCGCTCGGGGAATGCGTCGCCATTCGCCGTCAGCCACCGTCGGCGGGGGGCAGCTCGTCGCCGTCGTAGGGCAAGTGGAAAACGTCTTCGATGTGCGAGACCCCCAGCTTGCCTTCGAGTACCGCCACGCGTTCTCGCAGAAGCTCGTTCTGGTGGGCGAGCGCGCGAATCATGTCGATCACCGGATCGGGCAAGCTCGCATGGTCGAGAGCCGCGTCGAACCGGGCGTCCTTCGGAACGATGATGCGCGCCGGGACTCCGACCACCGTCGCGTCTGCAGGAACGTCCTTGACCACGACGCTGCCCGCTCCGACCCGTGCGCAATCGCCGATGTGGACGGCGCCCAGAATGCACGCGTTCGCCCCGATGACGACGTTGTTGCCCACCTGGGGATGACGGACCTTGCGCTCCAGATTCGTCCCGCCGAGGTTGACCCCTTTGTAGATGAGGCACCCATCCCCCACCCTCGCCGTCTCGCCGATGACGACACCCATGCCATGGTCGATGAACACCCGACGCCCGACTTGGGCCGCAGGATGCACCTCGATTCCCGTCGCGAACCGGTTGAGATGCGCAAGTAGCCGAGCCCCGAGCTTGACGTCGCGCCGCCAGAGCGCGTGAGCGGCGCGGTGCAGCCACACGGCGTGCAGCCCCGGGTAGACGAGCAACACCTCGAGCGGCGAGCGGGCGGCCGGGTCGTTTTCGCAGATTGCGCGAAC
>DASPUY010000308.1:0-3866 GCA_035622655.1 Polyangiaceae bacterium | reverse complement strand
CCCGCCCGACGGACGCAGGCACGCGATCCAGCCCGCGGACGTTCGCGGTCGCTTCCAGCTCGCACGGCGCGCGGCGTTCGGCGCGCTCATGGCGCTGTGGGCCGCGCTGCCGTGGATACGAATCGGCGGCCATCCGTGCGTCTTCATCGACATCGGCGCACGGCACTTCTTTCTCTTCGGGACGACGTTCAACGCACAGGACACGTGGCTGCTCTTCTTCCTTCTGACGGGCGTCGGCTTCGGCCTCTTCTACGTGACCGCCCTCGCGGGACGCGTGTGGTGCGGATGGGCGTGCCCGCAGACAGTCTTCCTCGAGGGAGTGTTCCGCCCCATCGAGCGCTGGATCGAGGGTCCGAGAGAGGCGCGCATGCGCCGCAACCGCCGGTCATGGAACTTCGAAAAGGCGGCGCGAAAGATCACGACCCACGCGTTCTACGTCCTGGCCGCGCTCGTCGTCGCGCACGTGGTGCTCAGTTACTTCGTCTCGCTGCCGAAAGCGCTGCAAATGGTGCGTCACGCCCCGTCGGCCCACCCGCAGGCGTTCGCGTGGGTCGTCGCGACGACGAGCGCCCTCTATCTGAACTTTGCATGGTTCCGCGAACAGCTCTGTGTGGTGCTCTGCCCCTACGGTCGGCTTCAATCGGCGCTCATGGACGAGCATTCGCTCGTCGTGGGCTACGATGCGCGGCGCGGTGAGCCGCGCGGAAAGCGGGGAACCGCCGGCGCCGGGGACTGCGTCGACTGCAAGCGCTGCATCGTCGTGTGTCCGACCGGAATCGACATCCGCAGCGGCTTGCAGATGGAATGCGTGGCCTGCACGGCGTGCATCGACGCGTGCGACGAGGTGATGGTGAAGCTCGGCCGGGCGCCCGGCCTCGTCCGCTACGATTCTCAGAATGGTCTCTCGGGCAAGCCGCGTCGCGTCGTGAGACCGCGGATTTTTCTCTACACCGTGCTGCTCGTCGTCGGCACCGCAGTCGCTCTGACGGCATCGCGCAGACGTTCCGACTTCGAGGCCCACCTGATGCGTCTGCCGGGCGAGCCGTACACGCTGGACGGCGATCAGGTACGCAACGCGCTCCAGCTTCACATCGTCAACAAACGAGCGACCGAGGAGGCGTATCGCGTCGACGTCGGCGCCGTCGACGGCATGAGTGTCGTCGTACCAATCCCGAGCGTGACCGTCGCATCTCTTTCGGACGCGCGGGTGCCGATCTTCCTTTCGATGTCTCGCGATCGGTCCGCATGCAGCGTGCCGGTCCACGTTCGCGTGGCGCGCTCGGCATCCGGAGAAGACAGCAAGCAGGTCACGGGCTCGTTTCTGGGGCCCTGTCGATGACGGCGATGGCGCTTGCCTCCGCGGTTCTGATGGGCGTTCTCGGCGGCGCCCACTGCGCCGTCATGTGCGGAGGCGTGGTCGCCATGAGCTGCTCGGCGCTGTCGGTCTCGCGGCGCGGGCGCCCGAGCGCGCAGCTCCCTTACCTGCTTGCCTACAACGCCGGGCGCATCGCATCGTATGCAATGGCGGGTGCCGCGGCTGGAGCGCTCGGGTCGACGATGACGGCGCTGGGCGCAACTCACCGCGCCCCGCTCGCCCTCCGGCTCGTCGCGGGCGTCCTGATGGTCGCCGTGGGCCTGTACATCGCGGGCTTCGTCCGGGCATTGAAGTGGATCGAGCACCTGGGAGCCCCTGCGTGGCGCCGGATTGCACCTCTCGGGCGAAGGCTCGTTCCCATTCGGTCGGCGTTCGCGGCCGTCGCGCTCGGGGCGCTCTGGGGATGGCTGCCGTGCGGGCTGGTCTACTCGGCGCTCGTCGCCGCGGCAGCGAGCGGATCGGCGGCCGCAGGCGCTGCCACGATGGCGGCGTTCGGGATAGGCACACTGCCCGCGCTCGTCGCGATGGGCTCGGCCGTCGCCGTCGTCGCGCGTGCTGCGCGCCACGCGACCGTACGGGCAGCCGCAGGAGCGCTGATGGTCGGGTTCGGCCTCGTGCAGCTGACGCACGTCGGCGGCGCCTGGAGCTCGACTTCGCACGGCGCCGCGCATTGCTGTCCGAGTCGGGGCTCGGAAAGTCTCGACCATGCGGCCTGGATGCCGGAATCGACGGCCGGGGCTCACCGCACTTTGCGCGAGTCCCTCTCCGCACGACGGTGAGCCCGAAAGTCGGCGATGATCACCAGGACGTAGGCAGCAAAGGATGCCGTCCCGAGCACCTGCCCGATCGACATGGCCACGATGACCGGCACGACGCGGGGATCGAAGAGCTGCCAGGTCATCAGGCCGAGGGCCACCAGCGCGCAGATGCACGCGGCGACGAGCAGGCGGTGCGCCCGACGCGAGGCCATCAGTGCGCTCCGAAGAAGGGGTGAGCGAGTCCATGGCAGCCCGCGCTCGCGCACCCGATGCGGCCTTCACGGACGTCGTCGAGCGCCGCCGTATGGTCAGGAACGCGAAGCCACAGATCGGCCTTGGTCGAATGGCACTGCATGCAGTTACCGTTCATCTTCCACGGCTCACGAAGACGGATCGTCCGCTGTGCCCCGGCGAGGGTCACGCCCCGGTACGCCGTGAGGTTCATCCAGACGTGGCGCATGCCGCCCGCCTTCGTCACGATCGTCCCGAACATGCCGTAATCAGCGTGACACACATAGCAGTTTTCGTCCCCGAACATGGCGTTCCGTGCGTGGCGCGAAGCCAGCGAGCGGCTCGAGGGATCGTCGGAGTCTTGTTCGTGCAAGGACATCACGTGACACGACCCACAGAACTTCCGCTCCTTCGTCGCCTCGAACCCCTGGACGTTTCCCGCAAAGGCGGCGCCGATGGGTAGTATGCCGAGGCCCAGGAGCAGCCAGAGCTTGGTCGCGCGTACGAGAGGCGGACGCAAGACCAGGTACGCAATCAGGATGATCGCGGAAACCACTGCGAAACCGAAGGCGATGACCGCCAGGGGCGACCCGGGGAAGCTCATCGTCGCGCTCGCGATTGCCGGCACGGGTTTTCTGCTCCCCCCGCAATCGCAGGCCGATCCGCTGCGCTTGCGGGGCGATGCCATCGCCGAGACGCAAGGGACGTCGGCTCCGGCGGGACTCCTGGTCTTGCAGGGAAGCGACACCGTGAAGCCCTGGCTCGACGTCGAGGGGTTGGTATGGACGGGAGCAAGGCCATCGTGGACGGGCGATGTGCTGGTGCTGATGGTGCGCCTGCGCGAGCCCCACGGCTACGCCGAAATGCGTGCCGGCCGTTTCGTGATCGCGACAGGCGCCATCCATCCAGTCCAGATCGACGGAGCCGACGGGATCGTTCGTTCTCCATGGGGTTCGAGCGCCGAGACGTTCGCAGGGCTGCCGGTGGTACCGCGATTCGGGCCGCGCGCCTATGACTGGCTCGCGGGTGGTCGCCTTGCGCAGACGATCGCCGCGGTCGCATCGCTGGGGGTCTCGTACGTTCAGCGTCGAGAGGACGGCGAGATCTCCGACGAGGAGGTGGGCGCCGATCTCGCCCTTGCCCCCGCGCGGTGGCTCGACTTCGCCGGCTTCGTCTCGTACGACCTCGTCGACCCGGGCATCAGCGAAGCTCGCGCATCGGCGGCCGTGCGCTGGCACGACTGGCGCGTCGAGCTCTTCGCCTCGCAGCTTTCGCAAGGGCGTCTGCTACCGGCCACCTCGCTTTTCTCGGTGCTCGGCGACTTGCCGTCGCAGACCACGGGGGCGACGGTGCGCTGGCACGCGGCCCCCCGGCTGGATCTGCTGGGGAGCGGCGCGGGGCAAGACGTCGGAGGTATCCTCGGAGGCAACGGCTGGGTGCGCGCTACGCTGGCGCTGGACGCCCGCGGCTCGGGCTCGCTCGGCGCCGAGCTTCGCCGCGTC
>DASPUY010000307.1:0-12704 GCA_035622655.1 Polyangiaceae bacterium | reverse complement strand
CGCAAACACGGTACCTGACTGGGTCCCCGCGGGGATCGTGAGCGGAAGGGTGGACGTCTCGGACTCGGGCTCGAGGGCCGGAACGCTGATCTCGGCCCCGAGCGCCGCATCGGCAAACGGAATCCGGACCCGTGTGACGACGTCGACCCCGTCCCGCTCGAAGCGCGTATCGTCCTCGACGTCGATCTCGACGTACAAGTCCCCTGGCTGAGCGCCGCCCGGGGCCGCCATACCCTGTCGGGCCACGCGAAGACGCTGCCCCGAATCGACACCCGCCGGGAAGGTGACGACCACTTTCCTCGTACGCTCCACCGCTCCATGACCGGCGCAGGTCGTACATGCATGTTTGATGGTGCGTCCCGCGCCACGGCATCGTGGACATGTCGACGTGAACATGACGAATCCGCGAGCATTCGACACTTGCCCGCTTCCCCGGCAGTGCGTGCACGTCTCGAGCTTCGTGCCCGGCTTGGCGCCGCTTCCGCCGCACTCGTCGCAAGGGGCGGGCGCACGAACGCTCACCTCACGCTTGCAACCGAACGCGGCTTCCTTCAGGGACAGGCGGACCTGCACACGCAAATCGCCGCCGCGTCGTGACCGCGAGGAACCGCCGAACCCTCCGCCCGAAAACATCTCGGCAAAGAGGTCCTGCATGTGGGAGAAGACGTCGCCCACCCCGCCGTCGGCGCCCCCCACCCAGCCATCGAGCCCGGCATGCCCGAACTGGTCGTAGATGCGACGTTTGTTGTCGTCGCAGAGGACCTGGTACGCCTCGGTGGCCTCTTTGAACTTCGCCTCGGCCGAAGAGCTCCCGGGATTGCGATCGGGATGATGCTGCAGAGCCTCACGACGGTAGGCCTTGCGCAACTCTTCGGAGCTTGCTTCGCGCGAAACCCCCAGGATTTCGTAATAATCGCGCTTGGAAGACATCGTCGGATGGGGTGTCCCTGGTGCGAGTAGGTCTCGCCGTGAGAGGGCCGCCGCATGCGCCTGGCCTTCCCCGTGCGGGAAGTTAAGCCGCGGCTCACGCGTGTCAACGCGAAAGGGTGGGGCGAACAGGACACGATTCCACGCACCCTCGTCAGGGGAGGGGCGGAACCGGCTCGCCGGAGCGCCCGGTCCCGGGATCCGTAACCGCGCGCTGCGCTGAAGCCTGTTGCTCGAGAAGAACCGTCAACTGCTCGATTTCGTTGCGCGCCTGCGCCAGTTCCGCGCCGGACTCCAGCCGGATGCGAGTCGCGTGCTCCTGAGCAAGCGCACGCCGCAGCGCGTCGACCTCGTCGAGCGCTTGCGAGAGGGCGATGCTCGCATCTCCCGAGCCCCCTGCCCGCGCCTCCTCCCGTACCTGCGTCCGCTGCGCGAGCTGGCGCTCCAACTCCGCCACCGTCCAGGCTGCCCCCTGCGCTTCCGCTTCCCGGCGCGCGAGGTCGAGCGCGAGCGTGTCGAGCTGCTGCCTGAGGCGCACGTTCTCCTCGAATAGCGCCTCAGGCTCACCTTCGTTCGAATCCGCCACCGGGGCTGCGGCCCCTTGGCCGATCGTGGCCGATGGGGGCTCTTGTTCGGGCGCGACGGGCGAGCCCCGCTCGACTGCGACGGCCTCGGGAATCTCGGAGCGCCCGGGGCTGCCCGTTGGACCGGCGCCGCCGGTCTCTCCGAGCGAGCTCACCAGCTCGCGCACGATTTCGTCCCGGCGCGCCAGCTCGATCTCGAGGGAACGCGCCGCCTGCGCGCGCTCGCGGAGCGCGCCCTCCAACCGAACGATTTCCGCGACATGCGCTTCCGCCGACAGAGCCAGATCACGCTCGAGCGTTGCGGCACGATGTTCCGCCCGATCGACCCGCTCGGCGAGCGCCCCCGCATGCTCCGCGCGCCGGGTCAGGTCCTCGGCCTCCGAGGCCGAGATCGCTCCGGCGTCGACGGCCCCGCGCAATGCGTCGACCTCGGCCGCAAGCGATGACAGTCGCTCCGACCGAGCCGCGAGCTTTACCTCGAGGTCGGCGCAGTGCGCCGTTTGATCTTCCAGCCGGCGCTCCAAGGCATCCGCGAGACCGCGGGCCTCGGACAGCTCGGTGCTCCAGCGCTCGGACGACCCCTCCCCCTCCCTCGGCGGCAGCTCGATGATCGAATAGGGCTCAAGCGCGATCTCGCGCTCACTGGCCACTGCAACGAATGCAGCCACCGAGCGGTCGCTGTCCGCGAGCTGGGTGTCGACACTCACCGCAGGAGGTTCGTCGCTCTCCTCCCCGAGCGCGACCAGAGCCACGCCGTCGAAGGTCAGCTGCGCGAGCATGCGCACGGTCGAGAACGGTCCAGCCACCCAGTCGAAGAGCTCGTAGTAGTCGAAGGCGCGCGTCGCCTCCGGCGTCGTCTCGCGGTTCTGTCCGCGGATCAGAGCCACTCCGGTGTCCCCGGTCATCGCTCGCGCGAACGCGACGACTTCGCCGGGATCGTCGAACAGGCCCAAGTCGACGACGAGGACCAAATCGGCTGCGCGCAGCGCCGCCTCCGATGGTGGGTAGTGCTGGACGTGCAGCCCGCGCGGCGAACGTGCCGCTGCCGCCGTCGCCCGCTCGCGATCCGGGTCCCAGACGTGCACCGCCCTGGCTCCGGCCTCGAGGAGCCGATCGCCAAGGCCGAGCGATGCGTCCCCGAACAGAGCGACCCGCGCATCGATTGCGAGCGATCCGACGTAGACCGCAAGTGCCTCCCTGAGCTCCGCATCACGCACGGCCGGATCCATGAGCGCGCCGTCGAGGCTTTTAGCAGAGACCGGGGCCGGCGGCCGCGGTTCCGTCAGGACCGCTTCGAGGCGCTCCGACGGCGCGCCGTTCCGCCCGGGGTGGCCGTGCAGCGGGTGGCGCAAGACGTCGATCCGTCAGGGTGGCTGCCACCTCCTTCACCAGGGCCGTGCTGGCCCGGCACGTCGGGGTCGCCGGCACCAGAAGCAGCACCCGCTCGTCGGGCCGGCGACCTGGCAGCAGCCGCGAAGCCGGCGCCCACTTGGCCAGACCTGCGGATGCCGCGCTTGACTCGAGTACGCGTACCAGAATCTCGGGCATGCCAACCGTTGCAGCGGGACTGCGCCGGCACGCCAGCCCGAGCTCGATCCCGACAAGGCCGGGCATCGCCGTGCGCGGGATGACCAGCAGGCGTAGCTCGTCGATGGATCCATCCTGCGTGATCCTCGCCCAAGGCGCCACTCGGATACTCGCGGAGCCTCGCAGGCTTGCGTGCGCCCGCGCGAGCCACCGAGCCACCGCGGCCCGAGCGGATGCGGCGTCGGGCAAGACGCGACCGGTCACGAAGAGCGGAACGAGCCACGCCACGTCCATCGCAAAGAGCCACGGAGCCTCGGGACGCACGTGCCGCAGAGCCATCGCAACCGCGCCGACCGCCCCGATCACCCCAAGGGCGACCCTCCGACCACGCTGCGTTCCGGCGTCGAGCCAGTCGCCGGGCGGGGATCGCAGCGAGAAGGCGTCGCTCGGTCGCAGAGCGAGCCAGCGACCTGGACCGCGGGCCACCTTGGGCGCAGGCGCCGCCCGCCAAGCAGCCAAGAGCACCGCGGCAGCCGCAAAAACCCCTGCGGCGGCGATCTTGTCGGCCATCCCGCAACCGGCGGACAGCGCCAGGGCGCAGCCACCCCCCACCCCCCGCGCAGCGAGCGGGATCGGCACGAAGGGCCGTGGGGACAGGTGGGCGGCCTCGCACCGAGCCGAGATCGTGAGCGCCTTGCGGTAGAGAAGGACGCCGAACGAGAGCCCGGCGGCGACGAGAAGGACCGCGATCGCCCCAGCCCGAAGGGGATCGCTCCTCACAGCCGCAGGAGGCGGTGCGCTTGCGGACCCTTGAGGCCGGGTCCCTCGCGGCGAGAGTGCGCGGGCATCCACCCTCACCGTCCACGCCACCGACTCGCCGCGAGCGACGTGGGTCCGCACGAGCTCGAGCACGTCCCGGTCGAGTCCGCGCGAGAGCGTCGAGAGCGCGCCGTCGTCGACCAGACCGGTCTCGGGGAATATCGCCCTCGGCGCGTCCGGCGCCGAGGGCAGGTCGATGATGGTCTTCGAGCTGTCGACGCCGTCCGTCACCGACGGCTCCGACAGCGTCAGCCGCCAGGTCGATCCGTCGGGTGCGATGCCTTTGGAGCCGAAAAAGTCGATGCGCCACCGAAGATCGAAAGTGAACGTCCCGCGCTGCGCGCCGTGAGGATCGTCGAGGGCGATGCGCACGCTCCGGGCGTCGGCATCTCGCCGCGCCGCATGGCCGGACAGTGCGCGGCCGTCGTCCGAGGCAATCGCAACCAGGGGCTCGACGGTGGCCGCGGGATCGACGTTGGAGATGTCGACGTACCTCAACGGACCGCGCACGACGCGCCATCGGCTCGAGTGCTGCACCATCGCAGTCCCGTCCGCCTCGAGCCGCACCGTCATCTCCGCGCCCGATTCGTGCGTTTCCTGCGACGCCGCGACGTGAGCCAGAGCGGAAGCCGGGACCAGCCACGCGCAAACAAGGGCCGTCGTGAGCGCCATGACGCGTGGGTGCATGTGGGACGATGCTGCGGCACCTCGAGTCCGCGGGACAACTATTCGCGGTTCGACTTGTGAGGCCCCGCTCGGGTCCGTGCGGCCGTCCGGCCAAGCCGCTCGCGTCGAGCGCAGGCTCCCCCTCGATCTCCCGGCCTCCCGGCCTGCCGGCCGAAGAGAGAGTCGCCGGCCCGCAGGCGGTTGCAACGCGCTTTAATGAACGCGATGCGCGAGCTGCAATTCGACGGCCTCGTCGGGCCGACGCACAACTACGCCGGGCTCAGCCCCGGCAACATCGCGAGCGTGGCCCACCATGGTGAAGCTTCCAATCCCCGGGCCGCGGCTCGGCAGGGACTCGCAAAAATGCGCTTCGTCCGCGACCTCGGGGTGCCGCAGGCCGTCCTGCCTCCGCACGATCGTCCGAGTCTGCGCGCGCTGCGGCGGCTCGGCTTTCGCGGCACCGACGAAGCGGTCTTGGCGGCCGCCGCCACCACCGACGGCGGACTGATGCTGCGCCTGTGCGCGAGCGCATCGGCGATGTGGACCGCAAACGCGGCAACCGTCGCCCCATCCCCCGATACGGCCGATCGCAGGGTGCACATCACCCCGGCCAACTTGCAGTCCATGTTCCATCGGTCGATCGAAGTGCCCACCACGACCCGCGTGCTCAAAACGGTCTTCGCGGACAGAACGCGCTTCGTCGTGCACGACGCGCTGCCGGGCGGTGGTCAGCTCGCCGACGAGGGTGCCGCGAACCACCTGCGCCTCGAGACATCCCTGGGCGCCGCGCACGTCTTCGCGTGGGGCCGGGCCGGATGGGCAACGGCGCCGGGCCCGCGGGTGCATCCGGCGCGCCAAGTACGGGAGGCGAGCACGGCGATCGCACGGCTGCATGCGCTCGACCCGGACCGATGCGTCTTTGCGCAACAGGACCCCGCAGGCATCGATGCCGGAGCGTTCCATACCGACGTCCTCGCGGTCGGCAATGGCCGCTTCCTCATGCTTCATGACCGGGCGTTCGCCCGTGTCGAGGGCGCGATCGAGGAGTGCCGCCGGATTCTAGGGGACGAGCTCTTCGTCATCCGGGCGAGCGACGCGGAGCTGCCGGTGGGGTCCGCGGTCGCGGCCTATCCGTTCAACTCCCAGGTACTCACGTTGCCCGCCCGATCCACCCCGCCGGCTCGCGACGCCGAGGTCGAGGCCCCATCTCCGGAGCGAGCGCCCGATCCATTCGGCGACGAGGTCATGGCGATCGTCGCTCCCGAGGACGCGCTGGAGGACGCGCCGTCCCATGCATTTCTCGACCGCGTTCTCGCGAGCGGGGGTCCGGTTCGGGCCGTGCACTACCTCGACGTGCGTCAGTCGATGCACAACGGGGGCGGCCCCGCATGTCTGCGCCTGCGAGTGCTCCTCACGGCCGAGGAGGAGCACGCGATCGCAGCCCGCGTCGTGCTCGATGACGCGCTCCTCGCGGAGCTCGAGACGTGGGTTCAGCGGCATTACCGCGACCGCCTGCAGCCGGCGGATCTTGCGGATCCAGCCCTGATGCGCGAAGGATTGCAGGCTCTCGACGAGCTGACGCAGATGCTGCGCCTCGGAAGCGTGTACGACTTCCAGCGCACACGAACCGACGACCCGCCCTGACGCTTTCACGGGTGCAGGACTTCTCGCACCACCTGCGTGCCGTCGAGCGACCATCCTTGGAGGAGCAGGTACTCGACCCCGAACGGCCACTTCAGCTTGACGTAGACGTTGAACAATCGCGCCATGATGCCCGCGATGAGAAGCGTTGCGGAGCCCTGGCATTCGCCCTTCGGGTCGCGCCATGTTTCGATCTCGATCGGCCGCGCAGACACCGCTCGGAGTGACATCCGAACTTTCCCTCCGGAACCGCTCACCGCCGTGACCGATTGACTGTACAGGCCATAGGCGGGCTGCTCGCGATCGAGAAGCGGCTCGGTGCGTGCCGGCCCTTGCTCGAGCATGCGCCAGTAGGCAAAGACAGGCACATTGCCGAGGGGTGCACACCGCTCGTCCACGTGAATTGCGTACTGTACCTGGTTCTTGTTCTCGCTCTTGGCGATGGTGAAGAGCGGCACCGACCGTACGGGCGGCGTGGACGCGCTGCTACGAGACGGAACCGGGAGCAGGAGCAAGATAACCGGCGAAAGCGCGAACGGGCGACGAAGAGCCTTCCGGCCCCTGTGTTCGGCCCCTCCCCACGGACATCTCCGTCTCTGACCGCCAAGCCATCTCATGCGCATCCGATCGGGGCATACGGCGCTCCCGACGGCGGCGCCGTCGTGCCTCTCGCGAGCCGTACGCGAAATTTGGTTCCGTCACCGTCCGTCGAGACCACGTCGATCGAACCGCCGTGGGCGACGACGATCTCGCGGGTGATGTAAAGGCCGAGGCCCAGCCCCGATGTACGCGACGTCGCCTGCTGGCCGCGTCGGAACGGGTCGAAGAGGACTTGCCGGACGGAGTCGGAGATCGCAGGCCCGTGGTTCGACACCGCGATTTCCACCGTGTCGTTCTCCCCCCGCGCGGCAACGCGCACCGGCGTATCACGCGACCCATGGACGAGCGCGTTGCCCACGAGGTTCGATAGTACCTGGGCGAGGCGATCGGGGTCCCACCGCCCGTGGAGGTCGCCGGCAACTTCGAATAGCAACATTCGTTCCGGATGTGCGGCTCGCGCCTCGTCGAGAACCTCGGCCACGAGCTTTTCGAGATTCATCGGCACGGGATCGATCGCAATGCCTCCGCCGAGTCGGCTCCGCGTCAGGTCCAGAAGCTGATCGATCATTCGCGACATGCGTGCTGCGCTCGACGTGATTCGATCCAGCGTCGCCTGGGTTCGCCCGGCCGCGGTTCGCCGGAGCAGGTCGATGCCCATCGTCACCGACGAGAGCGGGGTTCGCAGGTCATGCCCGAGAATGGCGATGAACCGTTCCTGAAACTCCGCCGTACGCTGCCGTTCCGCGAGCACGTCCTTTTCCGAGCGCAGTCGAGTGGCTTCCGATTCCGCGGATTGCCGGCGCGCCTCGGCGGCGCGCGTCCAGAGCACGAAGAGGCCCAGGAACAGCCCGAACGCAATGCCGGCAACGTCGAGCGACGCCAGGACCAGCGACTGAGAGCGTCGCTGCCGCTGTCGGCCCACCGCCAGCACCGAGTCCTCGATGCGATTCAGCTCGTCGAGCCTGGCCTCGAGCGCCTCCATCGTGTGAAGCCCCGAGTCCATGTCGATGAGCTTCCGTGCCGCGTCCGGCCCGACGCGGTCGCGTCGTTCGATCCCATGCCCCAGCTCCTCGAGCCGCAGTGCCGTCAAGTCGGTGACCTCGGCGACCAGCGCCCTCTGGGCAGGATTGGCCGACGTGAGCTCGCGCAGTCCCTGCAGGCGCTCCGCGGCGACCGATCGAGCGCGACGGTAGGGTTCCAGGTACTCAGGGCGACCCGTCAGCACATAGCCGCGCTGCCCCGACTCCGCTTCGAAGAACGTCTCGAGCAAGGCGGCGGCCGCTACCTTCACGCTCATCGTATGGTCGACCCGAGCGGTCGACTTCGCGAATCGGCTCGACATGACGATCGACAAGCCCAGCGTCGCCACGAGCATCAACGCCGCGACGCTGAAGATCGCCAGGATGCCGAAGGGCAGCCGGCGCTGCTCCTTTCCTGCGGGTAAAGCCACGGTGCCCCTCGAAGCCGAAACGTGGTGGGCGGCGGGATCGCTCTCGATGCTGAGGCCAGGCCCTTGGCCAATTTCACCCTCCAGGCGCAAACCGAGGCGGGACGGGCGCGCGCACTGAGGGCATGAGCGCAACGGCCGCAACCGCCAGGCTATTCCCGCCCCGCTCCCGGGTACGAGCCGACCCCGCCCGGCGACGAGACCGCCGCCCTGTGCTACAGCGGCGCGCCTTCCCGATGCTCTTCACCCAGGCGCTCATCTCGACGATGAAGGAGGCTCCGGCCGACGCAGCCAATGCGAGCCACGTGCTGCTCTCTCGGGCCGGATACATCCGCCGCGTGGGGGCGGGCATCTACGACTTCTTGCCGCTCGGGCTTCGGGTGCTGCGCAAGGTCGAGCGCATCGTTCGTGAGGAGATGGATCGGGCCGGCGCCCTCGAGGTTCTGATGCCGGCCCTGCTGCCCGCCGAGTACTTCAAAGAGACCGGCCGCTGGGATCTCTACGGTGAGGTCCTGTTTCGTCTCCGCGATCGAAAGGCCGCCGACTACCACCTCGGGCCCACGCACGAGGAGATCGTCACGGACATCGCGCGGCGCGAGATCAAGAGCTGGCGCGACGTGCCGAAGACGCTCTACCAGATTCAGGTCAAGTTCCGCGATGAGCCCAGGCCGCGCGGGGGGCTGCTGCGCTGCCGCGAGTTCATCATGAAGGACGCTTACTCGTTCGACTTGAGCGAGGAAGGTGCCCTCGCCGCATACGAACGCATGCGGCGAGCCTACGTTCGCATCTTCGATCGCATGGGCTTGACGTACCGCATGGTCCAAGCCGATTCCGGAGCGATCGGCGGGTCGACGAGCGCCGAGTTCCAGGTGCTCGTCGATTCGGGCGAGGATGCCATCGTCGCCTGCACGCAGTGCGACTACGCGGCCAACCTCGAAGTGGCCGTGCCCGGCCTCGCGCCGGTCGCGGAGGGGGCGTCGAGCCCTGCGTCCGACCCACCGATCGCGCGAGTGCATACCCCTGGACAAGGCGCGATCCAGGATGTCGCAAAGTATCTGGGAGTGGCCGAGAGCACCATGCTCAAGGCGCTGCTCTACGTGGCGGGCAAGGACGTGATCATGGCGGTCGTCCGCGGCGACCACGAAGTCAACGAGGTGAGGCTTGCCCGCGTTGCGGGCGTCGAGCAAGTCTTCCTCGCTGGCGAGAACGACGTGCGGCGTGTCACCGGAGCGCAGGTTGGTTTTGCGGGCCCGGTCGGGTTCACCGGCCGCGTGATCGTCGACAGGGCCGCGTCCTGCGTCACGAAGAGCGTGACGGGCGCGAACGAGACGGACTATCACCTGACGAACGTGGGCTTCGGCCGCGACTACCACGGCGAGGTCGCGGACATTCGCCTCGCGTCGGCCGGCGACCCCTGTCCACGGTGCGACGGTGGAACGCTCCAAGCGTATCGAGGCATCGAGGCGGGTCACATCTTCGTGCTGGGCACGAAGTACTCCGAACCCATGGGCGCCCGCTTCGTCGATGAAAAACAGCAGCAGCGGCCGCTCGTGATGGGGTGCTACGGCATCGGCGTCTCGCGCCTCGTGGCCACCACGGTCGAGCAGCATCACGATGGCGACGGAATCCGCTGGCCGATGGCCGTTGCGCCCTATCACGTGCACATCGTGACCCTGGGGAAGGATCCCGAGGTGCTGGACGCCGCGCGGTCGATTCGCGATTCATTGGAAGCGAGCGGCATCGAGGTGCTGTGGGACGACCGGGACGAACGGCCTGGCGTCAAGTTCAAGGACGCCGACCTGATCGGGATCCCGCTGCGCGTGACGATCGGAGGGAAGGGACTCGCATCCGGCAACGTCGAGGTGAAAGCCAGGAGCACGAGCGCGAGGACCGACGGAGGCGTTGGACCGGGCGCGGGCGTCGAGCTGCTGCGTCTTCAGGGCGCGGCCGCGGAGATCGCCGGGCGGGTTGAGGCTGCTTTTCGCGCGTGCAGCGGCCCGGTGCTACGAATCGCCTGAGCAAGATGCGTCCATCCTCGAGCAGCACCGGATAGTCCATGGTCGATCGGGATCGAAGGACGCCTGGTGCCGCGCCGCCCCCGCTCTCTGCGCTGCCCCCACCTCCCCCAGCGCCGCCTCGCTCTCCCGCGGTTGACGTCCCGGGCGAAGTCGACGTCCGCATCGCCGGCCGAGGCAACGCTCCCTCGCTGCAAGCCAGGGTCCGCGCGGCGGACCCCGCGGTGCGGGCGGTCGTCCTTTGCCATCCGCATCCCCTCTACGGCGGCAGCATGCACAGCCCGGTTCCACTGGCGATCGCCAAGAACCTGTCCGAGCACGACGACGGGAGAATCGCGTGGCTGCGATTCAACTTTCGCGGCGTCGGGTCGAGCGAGGGGACTTACGACGAAGGGCGAGGCGAGGTGGACGACGCTCGCGCGGCCATCGACTTCATTCGCGCAGCCGCGCCGTCCGCTCGTATCGCGGTGTGCGGCCATTCGTTCGGCTCATGGGTGGGCTTGCGCGCCGCGGCGCTCGAATCGGGCGTCGATCGGGTGCTCCTGGTCGCCCCGAGCGCGCGGTTCTTCGACTTCGACCTGCCGGCCCACGCCACGACGCTCCAAAAGACGATCTTCGTCGGGGATCGTGACGAGTTCTGCGGCGTCGACGACGCGCGCTCGCTCGCCACTCGACTCGACGCCGACATCCGAATCTTCGAGGGGTATGACCACCATTTCTTGAAATCGAGGCGCGCTCTGGCGGAGGCTGCGCTTCCCGTAATTGCGCCCGAGGTTTGCTCTCCATGACCGAGCGAAAAACGATCACCGCAACCGATGCGGTTCACGCCGGCGACGACAAGTTCAAGCCTTACGACTCCGTGCCGACCCCCATCGTGCAAACGGCCACCTACACGTTCGCGGACAGCGCCGAGGTGGCCGCATACACCAGCGGCAAGCATTCGAACCCCGATCGGGGGGAATACGTCCGCTACGGGAATCCCACCGTCCGCGCGGTCGAGCTGCGTCTCGCCGCCCTCGAGGGGACCGAGGACGCCGCGATGTTCGCAAGCGGGATGGCCGCCGTGACGACCACGCTCTTCGCGCTCGTCAAGGGCGGGCAGCACATCGTCCTCTTTCAGGATTGTTACCGGCGTACGCTCCAGTTCGTCAAAGAAGTCTTCACGCGCTTCGGGGTTACCCACACGCTCCTGCCTGCGGGCGATGTCGCCGCGCTGCCGGACGCCTTGCGGCCCGAGACGCGCCTGGTCGTGAGCGAGTCGCCGACCAATCCGTATCTTTCGTGCATCGACCTCGAGCGAGTTGCCGCCGCGTGCCGGGCCCGACGCACCGTCAAGTCGATGATCGACGCAACCCTCGCCACACCGGTCAACTGCCGGCCCGCGGGGTTCGGGATCGACCTGGTCGTGCACAGCGCGACCAAGTACCTCGCAGGTCACAACGACGTCATGGCCGGCGTCGTGTGCGGTTCGACCGGTCTCGTTTCCATCGTCCGCGATTTGCGCGGCATCCTCGGCGGGATGTGCGATCCGCATGCGGCATTTCTGGTCGGCCGCGGCCTCAAGACCCTCGCGCTGCGAGTCGAGAAGCAGAACGCCACTGCTCTCGCCGTGGCCGGCTGGCTCGAGAGGCATCCTCGGATCGAACGCGTCTTTTATCCGGGCCTCTCCTCCCACGCGACTCATCCGGTTGCCCGGGCGCAGATGCGCGGTTTCGGCGGGGTCGTGAGCTTCATCGTCAAAGGAGGGCTCACGGCGGCCAGCGCCGCCGTCGACGCGATGAAGCTTGCCAGAATCGCCGTGAGCTTCGGCGGCGTCGAGACGCTCATCGAGCAGCCGGCGATCATGAGCTATTACGAGATGACGACCGAACAGCGTCAGGCAATCGGAATCGCCGACGGCCTCATTCGTCTGTCGGTGGGGGTGGAGGATCCCGGCGACATCATCGCCGACCTCGAGCGGGGGCTTTCGTAGTCCGCCTTGCGCCCCGGCGCCCGCGCGGCCGCGCCATCGATGCGACGAGCCCCGGCGCTCCACGGGAGGCCCTTCACGCCTCTCGCGCCGCGAACCTCCACAACCAAACTACGGGAGCCAGGACCGTGACCGCCAGCACCGCCATCGCGAGCGCTGGCGCACGAAGCAACCCGGCAACCGCGACCGCGGCCCCCCCAAGCGTGAACGCATAACCTGCCATGCGGTGGGTCTGAGCCCAGTTCTCGTCCGAGGTGAGCGTCCACGTCGTTCGCACGCCCAGGAAGGGATTGCGCCGGGTGCGCGGCAAGATCTGCCCGAGCATCACGAAGAACGCCCCCATGAGCACCCACACTTCCGAACCAAGTGTCTTCACCGGAGACAGCGCCGCGTGCAGGACGCACACGTGCAGCGCGGACAGAAAGCCCACCGTGATCAAACACAGGACGCGAACCGGCGATGACTTGAGCCGGCCGCGCCAGTCGCTGGGAACGAGGCGCGAGCCAAAG
>DASPUY010000306.1:0-3965 GCA_035622655.1 Polyangiaceae bacterium | reverse complement strand
ATGGTTATTTCCATAGCTGAAGAACATTTCCGTCCAGGCCTGTTCCCATTGCCGGTCGTAGTTCCACGACAGGTATTGGTCGTCAGGCACATACGGCGAGTGATACGTGGTCCGGCTCTGGCCGGGCTCCGCGCAGGTCTGGCTGTACTCGGGAATCGACGGGGCCACGTTGGTCATGCCCGGCGCGCAATTGGGCCGATGGCCGACACCGATTCTCAACGGCGCACGAAAATATCCGTGAAAGCTGAATCGCCACTCGTCCGGGCTCGGCGCAGTGCCCACGGCGCTCGGATTCGGTGTCCCCGTCATGGCCGACGCTTCGGCGCTCGATGGACCCCCCGCTTGCGGCGGTGGAAGGGCCTCGACGGGCTCCGTTGGCTGGGCGGCTGCCGGCGGAGACCCGCCCGGCACCCCGGAGCTGTTCTGGGTATTGGCCGCGGGGGGCGGGAGCTCCTGCGCGCCCGTTGCGGGATTCGCCGCCTGCGCCGCCGCCGTGGTGGAGCCGGTCACGACCGCTCCGGTGATCAAAATGGCAAGGGTGATTGCACGCATGAGATTCAGCCTCGACGACCCGCCGCCCTCCCCGGGAAAGCGGGTCGCAATTGGTCCAGGGGTCCCCAGCTTTGGCCGCCCGAGCTGACGAAGGCCGATCCGACCCGGGCTTGAGTGCGGCATAGTTGCACCGAAGCGGGTCCGCAGCTCAAGCAAAATGTGCCGGGGCGATGGCAGCTGGCGCGCTAGACTGCCGCCGCGCACAGCCTGCCCGTGCGCCAGATCGAGAGAAGCGCGTGAGGCGACTGTCCCATCTGCCTCCAGGCATCGGCTTGGCGGCTTCGTTCGCAGGCGTCGGGCTGACGATGCTGATCGGCGGCTGCGAACTGGTCGCGGGAATCGAGAATCTCCAGCTCACCGATTCCGACGCGGGGGCCGGAGCAGCACCGTCGGAGGGGTCGGTCGGCTCATCGCTGGCCGGCTCGTTCGACGCCACGACGGGCGGAGAGGCGCCGGTGGATGCCGCGGGCCCGGGCGACGGCAGTGCGGTGCTCGACGTCACTGTGCCCGTGGACGCTCCCGACGCAAACGCCAGTGACGCGCCGCAGGATTCGACCGTCGATGCCGGGGCGATCGATTCCTCCGAATCCGAGGAGTCGACCTCCGACGACAGTGGGGACGCCGCCCTGTCGACGGAGCTGATCGACAACCTGGAAAGCGACGATGGGCACATCATCCCGACCAACGGTCGTTCGGGCTCGTGGTTCACGTACAACGATGGGACCGACGGGGGTGTTCAGCTGCCGCCCCCGCCGTTCCTGCCCTCGCCCACCATGCCACCCCTCGGCAGCAGCATGTGGTCGGCGGAGACATCGGGGTCGGGTTTCACGAGCTTCGCGGGAATGGGCTTCACGCTCAACGATCCGCCGACCGGACCCGAAGCCGGGGTCGAGTCCACGTACGACGCGAGCGGCTATCTCGGAATCGTCTTCGACGCTCATGTCGGCTCGGGCTCGGCGACGCGTCTTCGAGTGGGGTTTCCGGACGCCAATACGAACGCGTCGGGAAACTACTTCGGAGAATTCATGACCCTGACGACCGGGTGGACGCAGGAGGTCATCTATTTCGCGGACACGACGCAGCAGAACTCCTTCGGCACCGGTACGCTCTTTCCGTCGCTCGACACATCGGCCATCTACGGCGTTATTTTCCAAATAGACGCGACGACGCCGCCGCTCACATTCGACCTGTGGGTCGACAACGTAGCTTTCATCACGCCCTGAGGGCGCCCCCCGGCGGGAAGCGCGGGCGGCAGGGATCGGTTCGACCGCTAGCCCCCACTCCCGAGCAAGACCTCGGTCCTGCACGGTCGCCATCGGGGACGGATCGGGGACTCCTCTTTGGAAGCGTTGGAGCAAAAATAGTGAGCCGAATTTCTCCCTGGCGTCTTCGCGGGGCGCCTCGCGCTTTGTTACGGTGAGCAATCCATGGTCCCCCATTCCAGCCCGATCAGCGGGGTCCGAGTCGTCGGGCGCTATGCCCTGTACGACGAGATCGCGGCCGGGGGGATGGCCACCGTCCACATCGGTAGGCTGCTCGGCCCCGTCGGGTTCTCGCGAACGGTTGCGATCAAACGGCTGCATGCCCAGTTCGCCAAGGATCCCGACTTCGTCTCGATGTTCCTCGACGAGGCGCGCCTGGCTGCGCGCGTTCGTCACCCCAACGTCATCGGGACCCTCGACGTGGTCGCCCTGTCCGGCGAGCTCTTCCTCGTCATGGAGTACGTCCCCGGAGAGTCGCTTGCGAAGCTTTGGCGCACCACGCGCGAAATGGGCCGCTTCATCCCCGTGCCGATCGTCGTGTCGATCCTCGTCGGCATCCTCGAGGGTCTGCATGCCGCGCACGAGGCCACCAACGACCGAGGAGAGGCCCTGGGCCTGGTGCATCGCGACGTGTCGCCGCACAACGTGCTGGTCGGCCTGGACGGGATCGCCCGGGTGCTCGATTTCGGCGTCGCCAAGGCATCCGGCCGCCTGCAAACGACGCGCGACGGCCAGCTCAAGGGCAAGATCAGCTACATGGCGCCCGAACAGGTTCAGGGAGTCGTCGACCGGACGAGCGATATCTACTCCGCATCGGTCGTGCTCTGGGAAGCCCTCGTCGGGCGGCGATTGTTCTTTGCAGAAAACGACGCACGGACGCTGTCGAACGTGCTCTTCCCCAAGGTCGAGCCGCCGAGCCGCGCCGGCGCCAAGGTGCCTCCATCGCTGGATGCCGTGGTCATGCGGGCCCTCGATAGGGAGCCTTCGCGAAGGTATCGGACGGCGCGCGAAATGGCGCGCGCGCTGCAGGACGCAGTGCCGGGCGCCCCGGCGTTCGTTGTCGGAGAGTGGGTGGAGGCCACAGCGGGAGTGACGCTTGCCCGACGTGCGTCGCGCCTCGCCTCGATCGAGCGGATGCTCCTGCCGGACTCCGACCATCCGCCGCCGATGAGCCGACCCTCGACACCGCCCTCGGTCTCTTCGATTTCGTTGCGGCGCGCGCCGGCGGGCCTCGACGTCCTCTTTCCCTCGGGGCAACCGGGCCTTGCCGGCGAAGGGACGATCGACAGCTCTGCGCCGATGAGCCTCGAGCGCCCAAAGCGGCGGACCTCCACGACCGTCGTCGTGGCCTCGCTCGCGGTCGCGCTCGCCGCCCTCTTGGTCGTGACCATTGCGCGCCTCAGTCCCGAGCCGCGCGGCGTGCCCTTGCCCGCTGCGGAGCCGGCCGCACACGGAAGCCCTCCGGTTGCGCGTCGTCTCCTGGGGAATGGGCCGGCCGGGTCTCCCGGCGGTGGCGTCGAGGCCCCCGGGAGGACTCTCGCGCCCGACCCCCACCTCCCACGCGCGTCCGCGGTGACCCCGACGTCCACGTCGCCAGTGGCCTCGCCGCCGGTCGCCTCGCCGCCGGCAGCCCCGCTGGCCTCGGTGAGACGCGCAGGCCCCCTCGTCGACGCCGTGCCCGTCCCGAACGCGGGCGCTGCTCCCGTACGGAGCGCACCGCAGCGCGCAGCTGCCCGCCCGGTGGCGACCGTGCCGGTTTCGGCCGACGACGAGCTCGACCATGTCATCGACTCGCGCAAATAGATTTTCGGCGCCCCGACGCGGAGTCTGGCTCGTCGCGGCGGCGGGGCTGCTCGCCGGCCCTGTGGCTTCAGCCCAGCCAACGTCGAAAGACGCGGCCATGGCCGAGACACTCTTCGAGGACGCCAAGAAACGAATGGCGAGCGGCGACTACGAGGGGGCATGCCCGAAGCTGGCCGAGAGCTATCGCCTCGATCCTGGATCCGGAACCTTGACGGCGCTTGCCGTCTGCCATGAACACATCGGTAAGACGGCGTCTGCATGGGCGGAGTTCGTGGAGGTCGTCGGAGAGGCGCAGCGGGCCGGACGTCCCGACCGCGCGCGATTCGCACGACAACGAGCGCGGACGCT
>DASPUY010000305.1:0-4594 GCA_035622655.1 Polyangiaceae bacterium | reverse complement strand
TGTCACCACCGGCCGATCTGAGTCCCACTTTCAACGGGATCGCCGGTGATCCAGTGACCCAGGCGGCCGCTGGCGGCAGGGTGACCCGGCTCGCCGAGAATTGCGTCTTGGGGACGCGGACGGGATAGACCGCCGGTCGCGAGCGGATGCGAAGGACAAAAAGAGTGAAGGCCCGGTTGGCGCCGGACCTTCATGTCGTGCGGATGCGAGGCACTGACGGGTGCCCGTGTCCCACAGTTCGAGAGCGTGGGTCAACTTCTTCGCGTTCGCGTCGCGGGACGCGAGGCAGGGTTGGTCGTCGTGATTCGGTCGTGGTGCGCGGAATGCCGGCAGTGGTTTCTGTCGTGCCTGCCCTGCGCACGGCGCAGGACCTATTGCTCGGACGTGTGCGCGGCTTCGGCTCGGGCCCGATCGCGGCGAGAAGCGAATCGTCGCCATCAGCAGAGTCCCGAGGGCCAGGCGGATCATCGCGATCGACAGCAAACCTACCGCGACGGTCAACGCGCCCGCGTGACGGATCAGGGTTCCGAGAAGTTGGCCCTCGGGACCATGGTGCGCCCGGACGATGAGCGCGACACCGATCACGGTCACGATCCGGGCGACGAGCGAGCAGACGAGCCTCCTTGTGCGGCAGGGCCAGGACGAGAGGCTGGCGGCGAAGCTCGGCAGCCCTCGGTCGATCCATCGGCTCGCGCTCACGACGCTCTTGGAGGGGCTGTCGCTCTGGTTTCAGAGCCGGCTGCATGTTGCGCTCATTGCGGACAGCGAGCTGATCGAATCGTGGACTGGATTGGTCGATGGCCTTGGTTTCGGCCTCCGGACGCTGCACTTCGAAGTCGAGCAGCCGCCGCGTCCTGACGTTCACCTCGAGCCCGTCCGATTGCGCTGCCGCGTCGACGTTCGCGATGCACGCCGATGGGCACGCATGCTCGAGGGCCGATGACGACCCGCCCTGCCGACGATGGCGTCGCCGAGATCATGCGACTTCACTTCACCGAGGGTCTTGGGGTCCGAGCGATCGCACGAAAGCTCGGTATATCGCGCAACACGGTCCGCGCCGTCCTCGGCAAGCGACGCCCCAACGTCCGGCCGCGGCGATGTCCGCCGCCCTCGCTGCTGGACCCGTACATGCTCACGCTGCAGAAATGGCTCGAAGACACCCCTGAGCTCAAGGCCACCGCCATCCTGGAACGCTTGCGCGGCTTGGGCTTCGCCGGCGGCATCACGATCGTACGCGACCGCGTTCGGCGGCTGCGTCCGCGAGAAGCAAAGGCTTTTCTCACGCTCGAATTTGCTCCGGCCTCGATGCTGCAAGTGGACTGGGGCGACTTCGGCTACGCGATCCCCGGCTGCCCGCGTCGCGTCAGCGCGTTCGTCGCGGTGCTCGCCTATTCCCGCTACCTGTATCTCGAGTTCACGGTCAGCCAATCGTTCGGCTCGTTCCTGCGCTGCATGGATCGGGCGCTCGACTTTTTCGGCGGCCTCACCACGATCAGCCTCTACGACAACATGAAGACGGTGGTGCTGTCGCATTGCGCGACCGCGACCCGTTTCAATCGCGACCTGCTCGAGTATGCCCGCGTGCGCGGCGGCTTCGGAGTCAGCGCCTGCAACGTCAAGAGCCCTCACGAGAAAGGACGCGTGGAGCGCCCGATCGGCTTCGTCCGAGAACGATTCTGGCCGGGGCGACGCTTCCTCGACCTGCTCGACCTCAATCGGCAGGCGATCGCATGGCGGGATGATTTCGCCAATCACCGCGTCCACGAAGTGACCGGTAAGGTTCCCTCGCTCGTTTTCGAGCACGAAGAAAAACCGCTTCTCAAACCCCTCTCCGCCGCTCGGTTCGATACCGACGACAAGCGCTCGACCGGTGTCACCAAAATGTGCCGCGTCGACTTCGATCGAAATACCTACTCGGTCCCCTGGCGTCTGGTCGGCCAATCGGTGCTCGTTCGAGGCAACGACCACGCCGTGGCCGTGTTTCTCGAGACCAAACAGGTCGCGCTTCACGTCCGCTCATGGGAAATCGGCAAGGACGTGGAGGACCCTTCGCATCGGCGCAAGCTCGAAGCCCAGCGCCCCAGGGCTCGAGCCGACCACCTCCCTGCGGCCCTCGCCGAGCTCGAGACGACGGGCGTTCGCTACTTCACGATCCTCGCCGCCGGCCGGCGATCGATCCAGCGCGAGTCCGGACGCCTCGTCTACCTCGTCGAGCTGTTCGGCGTCGCTGCCGTTCGAAGCGCCATCGACGAAGTCATGGTCACCGGCCACGTCGGCGCCGAGTACGTCGAATATGTCCTGCGCCACAAGCGAGGCCTGGTGCCCAAGCCCCAGCCGCTTCGGCTCCACATCCCCGAGCTCGAGGGCGTGCGCCTGCCCGAGCCCGATCTGACCGTCTACGACCGCCCGAGCAAGACGCTCGACCCGGCCCCTTCGGAGACCCGATGAATACGCATGATTCGATCGAGCTTCTCATCGAAAAACTTCGTTGGCTTCGCCTGCCGGGCATGGCCACCGTCGCCAAAACGCTGCTCGCTCAGGCCACCAAGGAGAATCTGTCTCCCCTGGACGTCACCCATCGTTTTGCCGACGAGGAGAAGACGAGCCGGATCCGCTCCGCCGTCGCGAGGCGCATCTCCGCCGCGCGCTTTCCGGAAATCAACACTGTCGACGCGTTCGACTTCGACTTCTCCGGCTGCCGCAAGAAGATCCGCACGCGCTACCTGGCGCTGCACGACCTGGGCTTTCTCCAAAAGGGGATCAATCCGCTCTTCATCGGCGTCCCCGGGAGTGGGAAGACCTTTCTGGCCCGCGCCCTGGCCTACAAGGCGTGCCAGGCGACCAAGCGGGTCCTGGTCGCCCCCGCGCCCAAGATGCTCAACGAGCTTCATGCCGCCGAGATGCATGGCGCGCTCGAGCGCGTCGCCCGACGCTACGTGCGCGCCGACCTGCTCGTCATCGACGACTTCGCCGTGCTCACCATGGACGCGGCCCAAGCCAAGCTCGCCTTCCAAATCATCAGCGAACGATACGACTATCGCCGATCGACGGCCATCACCACCAATCGACTTTTCAAGGACTGGACGCAGGTCTTTCCCGACCCGCTCAATGCCCAGGTCATTGCCGAACGACTGACGGAGCGCGCCGAACACTTCGTCCTGGAGAAAAGCTATCGGACGCCCCGCTGATTCGACCTTCGCCCCGAACCGGCGGACACCCCCAGCCCGGCAGCGCGCGTCCCACTCCCCGGGGCGCTCGTTTCCGCTCGTCCTCAGCGCGATCTGCGGCGGGCGAAGAACCGGCCCGGCGCCACCGGGTGGGTCACAGGGCACCGGTGAAACCGGTGGAACTGGGACTCAAGTCCGCCGGTGGCGACAACCAGCTCGAGCCCGACGGCAGAGCCATTTGCGGCACGGGGCTCGATGCCAAGGCGACTCCGGTCATCGCCATCGATGGCGATCCACGCATGTGCGCCGGGTGCGTCGAGGCTCGGAGTCATCGGGTGCCCGGGCTCGCGAGGTTGGGCGGGCTGATGACCGACGAGCCGCCCGCGGCCTACGACGGAGCTTTCGGCGAGAGGCAGAAGCGCGCGGTTATCGCTCGTGATCAATTCGAGCGGACTGCGAAGGCAGCAAACGCATACGCCTACGCCGAGATGCTCAGGCAGAGGGGAGTAGCGCCATGACCGGGTGCGGTGGTGAGTAATCCGCTGGTCACCCTTCATGAGGCGAAAGGCTATCTCGCCGCGGGCGACGAGATGGCGCGCGTCGCGCTCGTGTGCGCCGACAGGGCACGCGCCAATTGGGATCGAGCCCGGGAGTTACTCGAGGAGGCCGAAGCCGAGTTCCGAGAGGTCGCGGAGCGAATCGAAGGCGACCGAGACGAGTTCCGGCAGCTCATGAGCGAGGTTTCGACGGCGGGGACGGTGGCGGAGTGAGCGACGGCACCGTCTTCGCGGGCGACGTCGTCTACGGATTCGAGTGGACCGACAGCGGCGACGCCGAGCGCCTCGTTGCCCTTCACGGTCACGATTTGCGGTTCGTTCGAACGTGGGGCAAGTGGCTGGCGTGGGACGGCCAGCGATGGGCCGCGGATACCGGCGCCGTGTATCGCGCCGCGAAGGCCACGGCTCGAGCCATGCACGCGGCCGCGGACGGCATGGACGGAGACGAGCGCAAGAGAGTGATCCGCTACGCGCT
This sequence comes from Polyangiaceae bacterium, assembly GCA_035622655.1. Classification (GTDB taxonomy): domain Bacteria; phylum Myxococcota_A; class Polyangia; order Polyangiales; family Polyangiaceae; genus Palsa-1150. The sequence continues at coordinate 395 of DASPUY010000305.1, read as the reverse complement.
CAAGATGGAATCGCGCAAATCGATCGAGGCCATGGTCTCGCTCGCGCGGCACGACATACGGATTGCGATCACTCACTCCGACCTCGATGCGGATCGGATGCTCTTCAACGTCTTGAACGGGACGATCGATCTGAAAGCCGGCCGGCTCGAGCCGCATGGCCGTTCGCATCTAATCACGAAGCTCGCGCCTGTCGCCTACGCCTCCGAGGCGAAGTGCCCGCAGTGGGACGCGTTCGTGCTCCGCGTCATGGGCGGCGATGCCGAGATGGTCGAGTATCTGCAGCGTCTCGCGGGCTACGCGCTGACCGGCGAGATTCGAGAACACGTGCTCGCGTTCTTTTTCGGCAAGGGCGCAAACGGAAAAAGCACCTTTCTCCGGACGCTGCATGCTGTCC
>DASPUY010000304.1:0-68058 GCA_035622655.1 Polyangiaceae bacterium | reverse complement strand
ACCTCGGCGAGGGCACGGTCCGCACGATTGCGATGGATACGACCGACGGCGTCGTTCGCGGCATGGGAGTGCGCGACACCGGCGGGCCGATCGCCATGCCGGTCGGACCCGAGTGCTTGGGCCGGATTCTCAACGTCATTGGCGACCCGGTCGACGACGGGCCGCCGGTGCGGGCCAAGATGAGGGCCCCGATCCATCGACCTCCACCTCAATTCGTCGAGCAATCGACGAAGATCGAAATTTTCGAGACCGGAATCAAGGTCATCGACTTGCTCGCACCCTATCGAAAGGGCGGCAAGATCGGGCTCTTCGGAGGGGCCGGCGTCGGCAAGACGGTGCTCATCCAGGAGCTCATCAACAACGTCGCCAAGGCGCACGGCGGAGTCAGCTGCTTCGCAGGCGTCGGGGAACGCACTCGCGAAGGAAACGACCTGTACATCGAGATGACGGAGACGAAGCTCCAGACGGGCGAGCCAGTCATCAGCAAGACTGCTCTCATTTACGGTCAGATGAACGAGCCGCCTGGTGCACGCTCCCGAGTCGCTCTCAGCGCGCTCACCGTCGCCGAGTATTTTCGGGACGAGGAGAACCAGGACGTCCTCCTTTTCATCGACAACATCTTTCGGTTCACGCAGGCCGGCTCAGAGGTGTCGGCTCTGCTCGGTCGCATTCCGAGCGCCGTGGGTTACCAACCAACGCTCTCGACGGAGATGGGGGCGCTGCAGGAGCGGATCACCTCCACCAACAAAGGCTCGATCACGAGCGTCCAGGCCATCTACGTTCCCGCCGACGACCTGACGGACCCGGCCCCCGCGACGACCTTCGCGCACCTGGATGCCACGACGGTGCTCAACCGCGCGCTGACCGAGATCGGCATTTACCCTGCCGTCGACCCACTCGACTCGACGTCCACGCTGCTGGACCCGGGCGTCATCGGAGACGCCCATTATTCGGTCGCCCGCCGCGTCCAGGCGATTCTCCAGAAATACAAGGACTTGCAGGACATCATCGCCATCCTCGGCATGGACGAGCTGAGCGAGGACGACAAACTCACGGTGGCCCGGGCACGCAAGATCCAGCGCTTTCTGTCGCAACCCTTCTTCGTTGCATCCCAATTCACCGGTACGCCCGGAAAGTACGTGCCGCTGAAGGAAACAATCGAGGGATTCGAGCAAATCGTCGAGGGCAAGCTCGACGCCCTTCCCGAGCAAGCCTTCTATATGGTGGGAAATATCGCCGAGGCCATCGAGAAGGCCCAAAAGCTCACCGCCAAGAGCTGAGCCGCCCGGGCTTCTCGACATGACCGACAACAAGATCGCACTCGAGATCGTCACCCCGCACGGCCGGCCGCTGGCGGAATCCGTGGATGAGGTCACCGCCCCGAGTGTCCAGGGCGAATTTGGCGTCCTCCCGGGGCACCTCCCCCTCCTCGCGGCCCTCCGAACGGGCATCGTGACGTATCGCAAGGGATCCGAGACGCATCGCTGTGCGATCGGATCGGGCTTCGCCGAAGCCGGTCCCGACAAGCTCGTGATTCTCACCAGCGAGTACGCCGAGCGGGCGCAGCTCGATCCCGTCGTCATCCGGAAGGAGCTCGCGGAAATCCAGCAGAAGCTGGGCAAGCTCGAGGCCGTTCCCTTCGTGGCGGCCGACGCCAAGGACGCCGAGGCCGCCGCGGTGGAGGCCCGACTTGAGCGGGAGCGGCTTGTCGCCCGGGAAAACTGGCTTGCCGCAGAACTGGAGCTCTACGGCGATCCTCCTTCCGCGACCCAGCGACCGTACGAGGAGTTCGGACCTCCCTCGCCCCCCCCGGACGACGAATTGCCCGCGGACGGGGCGACCCCGAGCGATTTGCGCTCTTCGCCGCAGCTGCCGAAGTAGGGTCGACGCATGCCGCGCTGGGCTCCCGTGCTGGTCGGTATTGCCGTCGTCGCCTTTGCCATCTGGCTCGTTGCGCGCGACTTCCATCCAACCAAAGGGGATGGCCCGTCCCGAGCAGCGTTGGACGCCGAGGTCGACGACGGCGGTGGCCTCCTGTTTGCCTACAGAGGCAGAGACCGAGACGACGCAGGTCCTTCATTTGCCGCCAGTCTCGGGGTCCCGGGCATCGCCGGCGATGCCGGTCCAGGCAGCTTGCTGCCCGACGGGACACCCGTACCCCCGTTGCCGCTCAACGCGCCGCGACAGCTGCGTTTCGGAGTCGTGCTGGTGTCGTATGTCGGCGCACAACCCGGCGCGAACGGCGAGCGACCCTCGACGCGCACGCGGGCCGAGGCCCGGGACCTGGCCGCGAAGCTGGCGGCCACGGCACAACACGATTTTCGAGCAGCCGTTCAGCAGGGTGACGCCGGATCGGCGGATGACATCGGCACGGTCAAAGTGGGCGTCCTGGAGCCGGCCCCGGAGTACGTTCTGTTCACCTTGCCCGTCGATGGGGTGGGAGGGCCCGTCGATACGCCGCGAGGGTACTGGATCGTCAAAAGGCTCGAATAGCGCTCGAATAAGGGGATACGCCAATGGCCACGATCGACGTACATCGCACCCATACGCTCTCGCTGGACGAAGCGAGGGCGCGCGCCGAGGATCTCGCGAAATCGATGCAGCAAAAACTGGATCTCGAGTGGCGCTGGGAAGGTGACCGAATTGCGTTCGAAGCCCCACGGGGAGCCGCGAAGGGAACCAAGGGGACGGTCCAGGTGACGGACAAGGACGTTCGAGTCCAGATCGATCTTCCCCTGCTACTCCGAGTGCTTAAGAGCACGATCGAATCCAAGGTCAACGAGAAGCTCGCGCAGTTTCTTTAGTCGCTCATCGCCCCCCCCTGGAGCCGGGCGCGGCGGGGCTCGCAGTCTGTGGTCGCTCGCCCACGGAAACCGCATCGGCGGGAGCGGCGCTCTCGTAGTCCGTAGTCGCTCAATCTGCGACGGTGCCCATCCCGCGCCTCACCTGAATCCGTGTGTGGACCGCCTCCGAGGGGCGGGGAGCTGCGCACCGCATTTCGTCATGCGGAAGAGCGGGTGAGTGCGATACGCTTTGCCACGATCATCTCGCGCCCACCTCGCGCATGGCCAACCCCAATCCGGCAAGCACGTCCAGCGGAGCTCCGACCCCGACTGCCCCGGCGTTCAAGCCGCAGAGCGCGTCGGATCAGACACTTGGGTCACTGCGCGCCGAGCTGGATGCGGAGCTCGGCGCGACACGGCGGGCGCGCCTGCTCGCCGAAATCGCCGAGATCGAGGAGCGCAACGGAGACGACTCGGCGGCCGTGCGAGACTATTTCGCCGCATACGAATCCGATCCGGCGTTTCGTGAGCCGCTCGAGGGCATCGCGAGGCTTCTCCAGGGCCGATCGCATCTGAGGGGCGTCGGCGCGCGCCTCTTCGAGGCGCTCGTCGAGTCGGCGGTGGCTCCCGAGGAACGTGTCCGGGCGCTGTTGATGCAGTCGGCCTATCTGTCCGACGTCACGGGAGACGTCGCCGCCGCCGCCGCCGTCGCAAAGGAAGCGACGCTTGTCCAGGGCGCGCCTGCAGGCGAGGCCGCGAGGGCCTGGCTCGAGCTCGAGCTGCTCGCGGGCCGGACCGCCGACTCCACGGCTCGCGAGCAAGCCCTGGCCGAACGATCGCGTTTCACGTCGCATCCCACCTGGCGAGCGCTGCTTCTCGTGGATCGCGCCCGTATCGCCGCGCAGGCGGGCGAAACGGAAGCGGCCCTCTCGCTCCTGGAGGAGGCGCGCGCTCTCGATGCCTCGGGAACATGGACCGCCGTCAACGTTCTCGAACAGATCGTCCACGACCGCCCCGGAATCGTCGGAACGGCAGAGGCGCGTTCGAGAACCGATCTGTACGCGTCCGCGCTGGAGACCACGGCTTCGCTCGTTCAGCAGGCGCTCGACGACCCGGCGCGTGGGGACGCCCTGGGAGTGCCCAAGTGGGCCCAGGATTCCGGACGCGCCGTCGACGGATGGCTGCGAGCGGCCGAAATGAGGCGACTGCTGGGCCAACAAGACGCAGCGGGGGCAGCCCTCGAACGCGCCCTGGCTGCGACCGGGCGAATGACCGGGGACGACGGGCGCCTTGCGCAAGCGGCGGTGGCGCGCGCCCGCATTCGATGGGCCGAGCAGACCGGTGATACGGCCCTGGCGGCCCAGATTGCAGCGCAGCAACTCACGACGGAGAAGGACCGAGCGTTGTCCGCAGCGCTGGCGATGCGGGTCGCCGAGCACGCGGCGTCCTATGGCAACATCAACGGATCCGTCGAGGCATTGTCGCGAGCCGTCGACTCCGATCCGGCTTGCCTGCCCGCCCGCGCCCTATTGCTCGACGTCCTGGCCGACAATGGACCCGCCGCAGCCTTTGCATCTCAGCTCGAGGGATTCGCAGAGCACCTCGAGACGGACGAAGCGCGAGTCCGAGCATTCCTGCTTGCGGCCTCCGTCTGGGCGATACGCGCCAACGATCCCCCTGCTGCGAAGGCCGCGCTCGCACGTGCTTCGGCCCTCGGCGCCCCTCCTCAAACGGAGGCTCGTCTTGCGCGAATGCTCGCGAGCCTCGCCGCAGACGCGGCCGGATACGAGGACGCAACGCGCCGGCTCCTCTCCGCCGGCGTCGGCGAAACCGAAGCCGTCTCCTTGCACGCCGAGCTCATTCGGTTGCGGGTGGCGCGCGGCGACGGCGAGGGCGCCGACGCAGCCGTACGCGATCTCGGCGCCGCGCCCGGCGGGACCTGGCTGGCAAACGTCGTCGACGCGTTCGGGGCTCGACCGCAGCGGCTTTCGGATGCTCCGGACGAGTCTTCGACGCGCGCCCGGGCGGCGATGGAAGCGCTCTCCGAAGGCGAATCCGACCCCGACCTCGCCCGCTCACTCCGACTCATGGCGGCGATGCGGGCGCACGCGCTGGACGACCGCAACGCCGCTCGAGAGCAATTGCGGCGCATCACCGAAGCACACCCGGACGACATCGCTGCCGCGATGTACCTCGCCGACCTGGAACGCATCGCGGGCGACCATGCCGCAGCGGCGCGCACGGCCGCGGCGGTTGCGAGGGCGACTGGGGATGACGAGGTGGCGGCAGCGTTCCACCTGGAGGCCGCATTCCAGAACTGGCGTGAGGGTCAACGCAAACTGGCCATCGACGAGATCGAGGCAGCGGCCGCGCGCGCGCCGGCGGCGGGGAACCTGGTGCTCGGGTGGGCCGGCTGGGGCGCCGCACCGGACTCTCTCGACGCACGACGCCGAGCGATCCAGTTCGCGGAGAACGCAGGCGGCGATGGCCCGCAGCTCGCGCTCGAGCGCTTCGCGGTGGAGATCGCGGCGGGAGATCCGGATGCCGCGGGGACCGCGCTAGGCGTGGCCGACACCTCGCCGGTTGCCGCCTTGAGCCTGGCCGCAGCACTCGGCCGAATCGCGTGGCCCGGAGGCGGAGTCCCCGCGAACGCGATGGCCGACGCGCTTTCACGAGTCGCCGCGTGTGGGCCGCGCGCTCTGCTTCTTGCGGCGGCCGAGCGCGTCCGCATGGCCCGCGAAGCCGGAGACCCCGAAGGAATTGCTCGGGCGGCCCAGGAATGGTTCGAAGCCGGGGGAGGTCTTGCCGCGGCGCTCGAATGGCTGGCCGCAGCCGCCCTCCTCAACGATACCCGCCAGGAGGTTCGAGCGCGACTCGCCGCAGCCGAAGCGCTCGAGGGAGATGCGCGCGAATCGATGCTGGCGGGAGCGGCACTCCTTCAGATGCGCATCGAGCTCAGCGCTCCGGCGGCGTTGCTCCAGGGTCGCTCCGCAGCGGTACGCCTGGCCAATCTGGAGCTTGCCCCGCCGGGGTGTGACCCCAGGCGGCGCGCCGCGGTGCTCGAGGAGATCGACGGGGTCCTGGGCGAAGACGCGGCCCTCGATGCGATTGCCCTGGCGGGCTGGTCCCGTCTGGCGGCCTCCGACATCGCCGGAGCGCGCACGGCGTTCGAGAGGGTGACGGCGGCGCGACCGAACGACCTTGCGGCGTGGGAAGGCATGCGCGCGTGCGCGGAGCAAATCGGCGATTCGGCACTTCGCGCCCGGGCATCGGCCGAGCTCGGTGCGCGCTGCCTCGATCCACGACGCGGTGCCGCCTTCTGGGAGGAAGCCGCTCTTCTCTCGCTCGACCTGGGCAACGAACAAGCCGCCGACCGTGCACTGGAGGCGAGCTTCGCCCGAGACCCGGCCCGCGCGGTCGCATTCGACAAGCTTTTCCGACGCACCCGGGAGAGAAAGGAAAACGACAAGCTCCTCGCAATCATCGCGCGACGATTGGAAATCACGGATGAGCCGAACGAGATTCTCAAGCTTTTCTGGGAACAAGCGCGCGTGCTGCGCGAAATCGGTGACTACGACGGCGCGCTGAGGGCGCTCGAGCACGTGACCATCCTCGATCCGGATCACGTGGGAGCGCTGGCGCTGCTGGGCGAGATCAACATAAGACGCTCCCACTTCGAGGAGGCCGCGGTCGCCTTGGCTCGGCTGGCGATGCTCGACACGGCTCCGCCCAAGAACCGGGTGACCGCCGGCGTGGCTGCCGTCGACCTTTACGAGAACAAGCTTCGCCGTTCCGATCGCGCGCTCGAGGTTTTGCTTTCCCTTCACGAAGCGAAGCTATCGACGATGCCCGTCCGCGAAAGGCTGGCAAAAGTCGCCGCTCGGACGGCGGCCTGGAGCGTCGCGACCAAGACCCTCGAAGAGCTGATGAACGAGCGGCCGGAGCGCGCGGGCCGCATGGAGGCGGCCCGTCTCGCGATCGCCATCCATCGAGATCGCCTCGGTGACGCACGAGGCGCGGCAGCGGCCGTCGCGAAGCTCATCGCGGAAGCACCCACGGACGGCGAGGCGATCGACCTCCTGCTCGAGATCGACCAGCCTGCGGACGCGCGTCGCTCGCTCCTCGAGAGCGCGCGAATCGCGCTCGTCGAGAGCGTCCAACAGCACGTGATGGATGCCAGCGCCGTGCGACGGCTCGCACACGTGGCGCAAGCACTCGACGACCGGACGCTCGAGCAAGCCGCCCTCGGCGTGCTTGCCGCTCTCGGTGAAGGCGACACGGAGTCCGAACGAGAGTTTGCGCACCTCGCGGCGAGAAAACCGCGCATCCCGCAAGTGAGAATTTCCGACACGGCGCTTCGGTCTCTTCTCGCGCCTGGCGACGACGGACCGCTCGCCGATTTGTTCGTCGTTCTCGGCCCAACGCTGGCGGAGGCGCTGGGCCCGAACGCACACGTTTGCGGAGTGGGCAGACGCGACAGGATCGACCCACGCAGCGGCCTTGGATTGCGAAACGAGATCGTGGCTTGGGCCGGAGCGCTGGGAATCGAGGAGATCGAGCTTTACGTCGGGGGAAAGGATCCGCTCGGCGTTCAGGGAATCGCGGGAGACTCTCCTGCGCTCGCGGTCGGCGCGGGCGTGAACGCGCCGTTGTCGCCCCTCGCGCGAGCGCGAATCGCGCGAGAGCTGTTGGGGATCATCCGGGGGACGACGATCATGCGTCATCGCGACGAGGTGACGATTGCGGCAATCGTAGCGGCGGCCTGCCGCGCGGCCGATGTCCCCTTCGAGCATCCCCCGTACGCGGTGCTCGGTGAAGTCGACAAGCTCATCGGAAAGTCCCTCGCCCGAAAGACGCGCAAGCTGCTGCCTGCCCTGTGCGCCTCGATTGCGAACACGATGCCGGACGCCCGAGCCTGGAGTCGACGAGCGCTGGCTTCTCAGGATCGAATCGCCGCAGTCGCCAGCGGGGATCCGAGTCTCGTCCTCACCGATGCGCTGGGAGTGCCCTTGGACCGACTGGCCCAGGCGATCGTGGGCAACGCTCGCGCAACGGAGCTCTTGCGCTTCGCGGTATCGCCGAACTACTTGGAAATGAGGCGCGCCCTGGGCCTCGAAGGAGGCGCATGACCGACCCCAAAGACCCCACGGACATCGGGGACGTCGACTGGGACGAAGCGCTTGCCGAGTGGGAGGAGAAGTCGTTCTCCCCCGAGGTTGCCCGCGACGTCGTGACGGACAAGCCAGCCGCCATGTCCGGACCCACGGCACCTCGCCCACTCTACAGACCGCCGACACCCACGACCGATCCTCGCCCGCCCTCTCCTCCCGTGTCGGCCGTCGAGACGGCTGCGATGGAGGCCGATGATGACGACGGCGGTGCCACCCTCATCGCTGCAATCCCGCACGAGCTGCTCCGGCGAGGCGACGACAGGGGCCGCGCCAGCGCCTCGCGAGGCGGGCTCGGTCAGCTGTTTGCACGGGATACTCCCGCCGAGCCCGCGGGCGACAAGGCTCCGGTGGCGCATGAGCCAGCCGATCCCCCCGACGTCGTGACGAGCGCGAAGTCCGTCTCGTCTCAGTCGGAAGGGCCGGCCGTGGAGCCCCGCCGGCGAGCTCCGGCAGTCGACGGAACAGAGGCCGTGCGCGAAGGCGAGTTCTTCGACCCGTTCGCTGAGGACGACCGGTCACGACCACCCGACTGTCCGCCTCCCTCCAAACCGCCCCCGCCGCACGCAGCGCCGGGCGCGGATCGACGCACCCCGCAGACGACGACGGCGCACACCGAGGGCGCGCGGACCGACCGGAGCGCGCTTTCGACCCATGCCAAGGCCGAGATGGCGCGCACGGGCCGAGGAGGACTCCCGCTCGCGGCCACGGCCGAAGCGGCTCGACTGCCTCGAAGCATGGTGCCCCTGGTGGCGAAGGCGGAAGCTTCACGCCCGAGCCGCGGTGTCCCCTTCACCGGTCCAAAGATCGAGGGACCCCGCCTCGACCGCGGCGCTTCGCCCGTGTCACTGAAAGCACCGGGGGTTCGTGCCGAGCGAGGTATGCCTCCGGTGACGCCCAGGGCCGAGCCCGCCCACATGGACCGACGGGCCCCCTCGGTCGTGCCCAAGGCCGAGCCCCCGAACCCCGATCGAAGACTGCCGTCCATCGCCCCGAAGCCCGACCCTCTGCGTTCGGATCGAAACCTGCCGCCGGTCGCGCCCAAGATCGACCCTCAGGCCCTGGGTCGCAAGCTCCCCTCCATCGCGCCCAGAGCCGAGCCGCTTCGGCTGGAGCGAAACCTGCCGTCCATTGCCCCCAAGGCGGATCCCCCGAACCTGGAACGAAGCGTTCCGTCGGTCGACCGGGCGACCGTCGTCGCGTCGGACGACGTCGAAACGGCGGTGCGGCACCAACCCGGGGTGGGGCCGGCCGTCGCGCGCGCGCCGGAGCACGACGCGAGGTCGGTGCCCTGGGACGAGGCAGAAACATCCATTCGAGTCGCGCCCCTCTCTCCCCCTCCGAAGGCGGCGGCGTCGCAGCCGCCGCTTGCGCGGCCCCCCCTGCCGGCGGTGTGGCCCGACGAGCGACCGGCCGACGATTGGCTCGACGAGGCGACGCGAACGACCTTCGAACAGCGTGCCGGATGGCTCGAAGAGGAAGCGCGGGCTCTGGGCGACACGGCCGCGCGCTCGCGAGCCTTGCTGGCGTGCAGCGAATTGCTCGCGATCGTCGGGCGTCGTGAAAAAGCCCAGGCTCTCGCGGCCGAGGCACGCGATTCCGCGGAGACCCTCGCGCTTGCCCACCGTCAGTCGCGAATGCTGATGCCGTGGCCCCCCGACCCCGACGACCACCTCGAGTCACTCGAGCTCGAAGTCAAGACGAGCTCCCCGGGTGCGGCGCGGCTCCATTCGCTCCTTCTCGAGGCAGAGGCGCTCCGCGCCCGAGGTGACGACGACGGAGCCGCAACGCGGCTCGATCAAGCGGCGCGGGGAGCCGGCGCGGATCTGCGCGCGGCCATCCTGCGAGCGACGGGTGCACTCGCCGACGGAACGATGACCAGCTCGGCTCTGCGGCTCCCCGATTCGATCGACCTGGCCCCGCTCGCACAGGCCATTGGTACGTGCCTTCGCCTGCGCGGCGTCGAGCCCGCGAGCGCCGAGCCGGCCTCCGACGAGAGCGCATCACGCGAGGAGTCGTCGAACGTGACCGCGCTCGAAGCGCGACGCGCGCTCGGCAGGGGCGACGTCGCTGGCGCTGCACCGATCGTGGCGCGCCTCACTCGAATTCCCGAGCTGGCGCCCGGGGCGCGCTGGCTCGCGGCGGTGCTTGCGGCAACCAGCGCCAAGACACGCATGCTGTCCATACAGCTGCTGAAAGAACTCTCGGACAGCGGCGACGATGGGGCCTTCGGGGCCCTCGTCGCGCGCCGCATCGAGCTCGGAGATCCGGACCTCGCAGCGAGCATCGGCGACGTCCCGCGACGATTGAGCCCCGCCGATCGTCTCGCCGTGGCGACGCTGATGGGCAACCCTCTATCCGCTGCCGCGCCGACCTCGACTGCGGAGGCAGCCGCCGTCGAGATGCGGCCGCTCCTGTGCGCCGCGTACGCGGTCATGCCCGTCTCGACACCCGATCGGGCCGAACGAACCGCCGGCGCCTCACCGGCGAGCTTCGAGATCGAGCTCGGTCGGAGGCTCGCCTCGAGGGCAACCGACGCGGAGCTTTCGGCTACGCTGGAGAAGCTCGAGGGAAAAACCGCCTCGGCTCGCGCGGTAGCGCTCGAGCTGTCGGCGCGCGCCGGTCGCATCGAAGAAATCACCCGCACCGTCGAAAGGTGGAAGCCTTCGCCGTCCTCCGCCGAGCATCCGGCGATGGCGGCGCTCGCCGCTGCGCTCCTCGCCGAGCGCGCGGGCGCTTCCACGAGAGCCGCGGAGGCATTCGGGGCCGCGCATGCGGCCGACCCCGCGTGCGAAGTCGCCCTGCGGGCGCTCGTTTCTTTCGGCACGGTCGACCATGTCGCACAGCTGAATGCGCTCGCCGATGAATGGGCGGACGGGTTGCGGTCCGCTCTCGCCCGCATCGAAGCGGTATTGCGCGGAAGCACGTCGCTGCCCGACCCCACGCAAGCGCACCTTCTGGAACTCGCGCACCGCGCGGCACCGAATCTGCCACTTGCGGCGTTCCTTGCCGAGCGAATCGCGAGGCGCTCGGGCGATGTCGATGAAGTCCTGAGATGGATCCGCGAACGCCGAGATCGAAGCGGCGATTCCGTGGAGGTTGCGCTCGAGAACGTGCGCGAGGCGCTCTTGGTCGCAGACAGCGACCCTGAACTCGCGAGTCAGCGGCTGCGCGAGGCCCAGGCCGTCCGACCGCGCGACGCCGCACTTCGCGACCTCTACGAGCGCATGGCGGCCGAACGGCCGGACGACGTGGCTCAGTGGCGAGAGCAACGCGCCGCCGAATCGACCGGCGACGCGCGGTTCATCCTTTCCCTCGAGGCCGCCTACGAGCTCGAGCGCCAGAGCGACGACGGCGGCGCCTTCCGTTGCGCGACGGTCGCCACCGCAACAACCGATGCGTCGCTCGGTCGTGTGGCACGGGAACGCTCGGAGCTGCGAACCGGCCAGGTTGCCCGCCTGACCGACGAGCTTCTCACCGTGGCGCGGGGAGCGACCGCCGGGGAGGCGCGCCGCGAAGCCTACGAACGCCTGGCGGTAGTAGACGCGATCGGGCGCAACGATGCAGCCAGCGCTCTGCTTTGGCACCGCTCCGTGCTCGAGCTCGTCCCCGAGCACCTGCCGAGCCTGCGCCACGTCGAGCATCACCTCATCGGCGAGGGAAGAGAGGACGAGCTCGAGACGGTGACGGCTTCGATTGCCAAGGCTCTGCGCGGCGGAGGCCCGGGCGAGTGCACGGCGCACGCAGAGATCGCGGCACGCCTGCGCCTTCGCGTGAGCTCGGACAACGCGGCGGCGCGTGAAATGGTCGACCTCGCCGCCGGCGAGACGAGCCCGTCGCTCTGGTCGCTGCGAACGCAACACGGTCTCGCTCGCGCACAGAACGACGCCCCTGGCGTCCTCACCGCCGCAAAGCTGCTGGTCGAGCGCGTGTCGCGCCCGCTCGAAATGGCTTTCCTGCTCGTGCGCGCTGCCGAAGCGGCCATCTCTCTCGGTCTCCAGGACGAAGCGCGCTCTCTCCTCGAGCGCGCCACGGTGCATGATCCGGGAGACGTGCTGGGTTGGAGTCTTCTCGCCGACGTGCGCAGGCGAGCGGGCGACCTTCGCGGCGCCGCCGAGGCAGAGGAGTCACTCGCCCGCAGCAGCGAGTCACCGCCACGGCAGATCTCCGCGTTGTACGAGGCCGCCCGTCTGTGGATGGATGAGGTCAAGGATGAAGAGCGAGCGATGGGTGCCCTCGAGGCCGCGGCGTCCCTCGATCTCGCTCACGAGGACGTCTTCGATCGACTGAGCCGCCTGTACGCCGGGCGCAAGATGCAGTCGGAGCTCGCCGACCTGCTGCAGCGCAGGATCGAGAACGTGAGCGATCCCGACGAACGCCTGGCCATCGAGGTGCGGCGCGGGCGCGTTCTGCTCGAGGTGGGAGAGGTCGCCGGCGCGCGACGCGCGTTCGAGGCCGCGCTCGACGAACGTCCCGACGATCCGGGCGCATTGTCCGCGTTCGCGGACCTCTGCATCGAAGACCGGGACTGGCAGGCAGCCGAGCAGGCCCTCGTACGGTTGGCTCGGCTCCTTCCGACCGCCGAGGAGCAGCGCGCCGTCTACGCAAGGCTCGGCGACCTGTATTCACGTCATCTCGTCAACCTGTCGCGGGCCGAGGTCGCCCTCAAGGAAGTCTTGAAGCGTGCCCCGGACGACATCGACACGATGCTCAAGCTCGTCGACGTCCACAAGCGGCAAAACGACCCCGCGCGAGCCATCGAATTGCAACAGGAGGTGGTTGCCCGAGCGACGTCCCCCGGCGAGAAACGCGAGCGCATTCTCGAGCTCGCAGCCATTCACGAACGTGCCGCGCATGATCCGAGACGCGCAGAAAGGACGCTGGACGCCGCCCGCCGCGATTCGCCTCAGGACGTCACGCTGCTCCGCGCTCTGGCCGAATTTTACGTTCGACACCAGCAGACGTCGGCCGTCAACATTCTTCTCGACAGGGCGGCGGCCGATGCCCGCCGGATCCTCGCCTCCGGACGGATCGCGCCAGAGCCGTTCCACGTCATCGCCGCGACATTCGAGCTCCGAGGTCAACCGAAAGCCGCCGCGGCGGTGGTCGCCCTGCTGTCCGCTGTCGAGGGCAAGTCGTCGCTCCTGCAAGGCGCGGGCGAGCGGGCATTCGATCCGACTCTGGACGACACGCTCGCGCCCGACCTGCTGTCGCCCGCGATCCGGACGCTTCTCGCGAAAACCGGCGATCTTCTGGATGCGGCCTCGCCTCTGGATTTGAGGGATCTTCGCGCAACCCCGATGCCCTCGGGCTCCGCTGTGAGTCGACTCGCGCTGAAAACCGCAGCTGCCATCGGCCTGCAGGGCGTTCAGGTCTTCTCGTCGCCGAAGCTGGGCGCGACGTGCTTGCCGGGTGGACCGGCTCCCGCGATCGTCATCGGAGAGTCGGTCGCGAACGACGAACGTATCGGCGGATTTCTGGCGCTGCGCGCTCTCAAGTTGATCCGGGCCAAGGCGTCGGCCTTCGCCCGCTCGACCCCGACCGAAGTCGCAGTGCTCGCCTCGGCCTGGCTCAAGCAGTTCCACCCCAAGTGGGAGCCGCAGGGAATTCCCGTCCCGGCCCTGAACGCCGTCTCCGGCCGGTTGCAGGCTGCACTGGCGCGCCAGCCGGCCCCCGAGGCGGACGTCGGCATTCTGGCACTCGAAGCGTCCGCCGCGATCGACGGGCGCCAGGCGAACCTGGCTGCCGCGGTCGTCGGGTGGGCGAACCGCGTGGCGTTGCTCGCGCTCGGGGATCCATCCGCGGCGCTCGACGCGGCGGCCTGCGCCGCCGGGCTGACGAACGGGGCAACGGCGTCGGCTCAGGAGCGGAGCGCCTGGATATCCCGCTCCGCGGAGGTGCGCGATCTCGTCACATTCGGCGTCGGCGACGCGTTTGCACTGGTCCGAGGGCGACTCGCGCTCAAGTCCTGAGCGCTCGTGGCGGCGGCGGCCGTCGATCGGTTGCGGAGCGGCGCGCATGGCGCTAGGTCACGCTGCCGCCTCCGCATGAAAAGCGCACGCCCGTACTCCTTGCGCAACGTCGCTATCGTCGCCCACGTCGATCACGGCAAAACGACGCTGGTCGATCACATGCTGCGACAAGCAGGCACGTTTCGCCTCAACGAGGTCGTGCAGGAGCGGGTCATGGACTCCAACGACCTCGAGCGCGAGCGCGGCATCACCATCCTCGCGAAGAACACGAGCGTTCGCTGGCGCGCGGCCGACGGGACGAGCACGAAAATCAACGTCATCGATACTCCCGGGCACGCCGACTTCGGCGGGGAAGTGGAGCGCACGCTCCTGATGGCGGACGGGGCCCTGCTGCTGGTCGACGCCGCCGAGGGTCCCCTGCCTCAGACTCGCTTCGTTCTCAGCAAGTGCCTGGAGCTCGGCTTCCCCGTCATCGTCGTCATCAACAAGATCGATCGGTCCGATGCCCGGCCGCAGCAGGTCCACGAAGATATCTTCGACCTCTTCTGCGAGCTCGACGCCTCGGACGCTCAGCTGGAATTTCCACTCATTTACGCGGTCGGTCGCGAGGGGATCGCAAAACGCAATCTCGAGGACCCCTCGACCACGCTGGAGCCGCTGTTCGAGACGATCGTCGAGAAAATCCCGCCGGCGCCCGGCGATGCGGAAGGCCCCCTGCAGATCCTGGTGAGCAACGTGGACCACGACGACTACGTCGGACGACTCGCGATAGGGCGGATCGTCAGCGGAATCGTGCGCGCGAACCAGGCCGTGGGCGTCGTCAAGAGCGACCGATCGCTGCGCTCGGCAGTGAAATTGCTCTCGACGTTCGAAGGGCTCAAGCGTACGCCGGCGCAGGAAGTGGAGGCGGGCGAGATCGTCGCGATCGCGGGCATCGAGGACATCGACGTGGGAGACTCGATCGTCGACGTGGCCGCGGGCTGGGAGGGGCGGGCACTGCCGCGAATCATCGTCGAACAGCCGACGATCAAGATGCGCGTGAGCGTCAACACGTCGCCTTTCTCGGGGAAGAGCAAGTTGACCCGGTTCTTGACCAGCCGTCACCTTCGAGAACGGCTGCTTCGCGAGACGAGGAAAAATCTCGCGATCCGAGTCGAAGACACCGACTCGGCGGACACTTTCGTCGTCCTGGGACGAGGCGAGCTCCAGCTCGCGATTCTCGCGGAGACGATGCGTCGCGAAGGCTACGAGCTGCAGCTCGGCAACCCCGAAGTCGTCACCCAGAACATCGAGGGAGTCCTGTGCGAGCCCGTGGAGCTCGTCGTCATTGACGTTCCGGAAACTTTCATCGGAATCGTCACCGAGCGGCTGGGCGAGCGGCGGGGCCGGATGGTCAAGATGAGCAATCCAGGGTACGGTCGCGCGCGACTCGAGTACCGAATCCCCAGCCGCAGCATGATGGGGTTCCGCGGGGAGCTCCTCACCGCGACACGCGGCACCGCGCTGCTCAATTCGATGTTCGACGGCTGGGAGCCATGGGGCGGCCCCATGATGAAGCGCGCGACGGGCGCGATCGTCGCGGATCGAGCAGGCACCGCAACGGCGTACGCCCTGCACCACCTTCAACCTCGCGGATATTTTTTCATCGCTCCGGGAGCCGACGTCTACGAGGGGATGGTCGTCGGCCAGCACAATCGACCCAACGACACGGACGTCAACGTGGTCAAGGAAAAGAAGCTGTCGAACGTGCGCAACCATGGCAAGGACGAGAACGTCCTGCTTGCGCCTCCCCGGGTGTTGACCATCGAGACCGCCATGGAGTGGATCGATGCCGACGAGTGCGTGGAGGTGACGCCCGACGCGGTGCGCGTACGCAAGGCCATACTCGACACCTCGCGACGCCCGCGGCGCGCCGAAGCCATCGAAGGAATTCGGAGCCTCGACTGAGCCCCGATGCAAGCGCGCACGACCACGCTTGCGCTCATCGCGACTCTCTTCTTCGCCGTTGACGCTGGAGGAGCGTCGTCGTCCGACGAGCTGGTCCTGCAAGCTCGCGCCCACGAGGCTGCCCACGAGGAGGACGTCGCGGTCCGCCGCTACACGGAGGCGCTCGCGCTCGATCCGACGAACGGTGATGCCTGGGCGGGCCTCGGCGATCTGCGCTTGAGGCTTGGCGACCTCCTGGAAGCGGAGCGTGTTTTCAGTGCGGCGCTCGCGCACCGACCCTCGTTCGGCCGCGCCCTTCGGGGACGCGCCCGGGCTCGCTGGATGCTCGGACGTCACGACGAAGCCGAGACCGATCTCGAAAGGTTCGCTTTCGAGGAGCGCGATGCCGGGGCATACCGCGAGCTGGCCTCCTGGTTTGCGGCCGACGGTCGTACGCCGGCCCAGCTTGCTATTTGGCGCACGCTCCTCGCGATGGCGGCCGGAGCCGGGGACAGCGAGTCACTGAAGGAGGCTCGGAGGATGGTCCGAGCCTTGGTGATTCTGGTCGACGGCGCAGACCCCGCTTCGTCGCCGATCGACCCCGGCGACACACGCCGCGCTCTCGCGCGGATCGCCCGGCGGGCGCTTTAGCGCGAGGCGCCGACGGCGGGCTCGAAAAAAAACCGACGCCGTCGTACGAAAGGAAGGAGCGCCCAGTCGAACGGCGCGGTCTCGCAGCATGTGGCTCGTTCGTATCGCGCTCCGGCGCCCTTATACCTTCGTCGTGATGGCGATGCTCATCGTCATTCTCGGCGTCGTCACGATCGGCCGGATGCCGACCGACATCTTTCCGGATATCGACATTCCGGTCATCTCCATCGTCTTCAACTACCCGGGCCTGTCTCCGGAGGAGATGGAGAAGCGCATCGTCACGAACTTCGAGCGCATGGTCACGACGGTGGTCAATGACATCGAACACGTCGAAAGCCAGTCGATCACGGGCATGGGGGTGGTCAAACTGTTCCTGCAGCCCGGCGCGAGCGTGGAGGGCGCCACCGCCCAGGTGACTGCAGCTGCGCAGACGGCAGTCCGCATGATGCCGCCCGGAACGACGCCCCCACTCATCATGCGATACAGCGCGTCCAACGTGCCCATCCTCCAGCTTGCACTGGAGAGTGAATCGCTCAGCGAGCAACAGCTCTTCGACCTCGGCACGAATTTCATCCGCAACGACATTGCAACCGTGCGCGGCGCACAGATTCCGTGGCCTTACGGCGGCAAGCAACGCCAGATCATGATCGACATCGACCCGCAGCGCCTCTACGCCTGGGGGCTCTCGCCGCGCGACGTCGACAACGCGGTCAACGTTCAGAACGTCATCTTGCCGACGGGAACCGTCAAAATCGGCGCCGCCGAGTACCCCATCGTCCTCAACGCCACCCCGGAGGTGCTCGACGAGATAAGCGCAATCCCGATAAAGACGGTGGGAAACACACCGGTCTACGTGCGTGACGTCGCCAGCGTCCGAGACGGCTACGCTCCGCAGACCAGTCTCGTCCACGTCGAAGGCAAGAAATCGGTGCTCATGTCGGTGCTCAAGCAGGGCAGCGCAAGCACACTCGACGTCGTGCGACGGATCCGCGACCTGTTGCCCACAACGCTCTCGCGGCTCCCCAAGGATCTCAAGGTGGCGCTCCTCTTCGATCAGTCGCTCTTCGTTCGCGCCGCAGTCGAGGGGGTCGTCAAGGAAGCGGCGATTGCCGCCGGTTTGACCGCCCTGATGTTGCTCCTGTTCCTGGGCAGCTGGCGCAGCACGTTGATCGTGCTCGTCTCGATCCCCCTGTCGATCCTGGTATCGATCATCGCTCTGTCGCTGCTCGGACAGACGCTCAACGTAATGACTCTCGGCGGCATGTCGCTCGCCGTCGGAATCCTCGTCGACGACGCCACGGTCGAGATCGAAAACGTGCACCGAAACCTCGCGAAGGGCAGACCGATCATACGCGCGATCCTCGACGGTGCGGCCGAGATCGCGGTGCCTGCCTTCGTGTCGACGCTGTGCATCTGCATCGTTTTCGTACCGGTCGTGTTCATCACCGGCTCCGCGAAGTCGCTCTTCGTCCCGCTGGCGCTCGCAGTCGTGTTCGCGATGCTCACGTCGTATTTCCTCTCGCGAACGCTCGTCCCGACGCTTATGCGGTACTTGCTACGTACCGATGCCGACCACCCAATTCGTGAGAAGCAGGATGTCGAGGCTCGGCCTGCTGCGGGCTCTCCGATGGCCCTCTTTTTCGTGGCCTTCGAGCGCGGTTTCGACCGGCTCCGTCACCGGTACGGAGGCTTGCTCGCCTGGGCGCTTTCCCATCGGGCGCTGGTGGTGTGCGGATTCGTCGTATTCTTCGTGGGCTCGATCGCGCTCTTGCCTCTCGTCGGCCGCGATTTCTTTCCGACTGTGGATGCGGGTCTCATCAAGCTGCACGTGCGGGGTCCCCCCGGGACGCGGATCGAGGAGAGCGAAAAGCGGTTCGCGCGGATCGAGGAGGCCATCCGGGCGGTCATCCCGCCCCGTCAGATCGAAACGATGCTCGACAACATCGGTGTGCCGTACAGCAGCATCAACCTTTCCCTCAGCGAGGGGGTGCTGGTCTCTCCGGCCGACGGCGACGTGATGATCGCGCTCAAGCGAGAACACGATTCGACGCAAGCATACGTCGGACGACTACGCGCGATGCTGAGGCAGCGATTCCCGGACACCACGTTCTTCTTTCTCGCTCCCGATATCTCGACGCAAGTTCTCAACTTCGGCTTGCCGGCGCCGGTGGACGTCCAAGTGGTCGGCCCGATCGGAGAGGAGCAGCAAACGCAGGCCGTCGCTGCGCGCCTCGCGGCTCGGATTGCGACCATCCCCGGAGCCGCGGACGTGCACGTGGCCCAGGTGTCCCGGGCGCCGGAGCTTCGGATCGACGTCGACCGGACGATGGGGCAGGAGCTCGGCTTGACCGAGCGCGATGTCGCAAGCGATTTGCTGGTTTCGCTCTCCTCCAGTGCGCTCGTTGCGCCCAGCTACTGGCTCGACAAGCGCGGGGTGCAATACCTCCTGGCCGTTCAGACGCCGCAGTTCCAGATCGATTCCCTCGACGCACTGCGCGAAACGCCTCTGTCGACCGGCACCAACCAACCTCAGCTGCTGTCCAACGTCGCGTCCCTCACGCGAACCTATGGCGCAGCGAACATCACTCACAACAACGTTGCGCGCACGTACGACGCACAGGCCAATGTCGACGGCAGCGACCTCGGTTCGGTGGCGAACGACGTGTATGCGGTCGTCGAGAAAATGCAGACGGAAATGCCGCGTGGCACGACGGCCCGGGTGAGGGGGCAGATCGAAAGCATGGAGTCGTCGTTCCGGGGGCTAGCCGTCGGCCTCTTGTTCGCGGTGGTGCTGGTCTATTTCCTTATGGCGGTCAACTTTCAATCATGGCTCGATCCACTGGTCATCTTGATGGCGCTTCCGGGCGCGATTGCAGGAATCTCGTGGATGCTCTTCCTGTCGCATACCACCGTGAGCGTCCCGGCGTTGATGGGAGCGATCATGTGCGTCGGAGTGGCCACGGCGAACAGCATACTCGTCGTCACATTCGCCAACGGCCAGCGTCTCGTCGGCCGCGACTCCCAGGCTGCAGCGCTGGTCGCAGGGATGACGAGGCTCCGCCCCGTCGTGATGACCGCGCTTGCAATGATCCTGGGTATGCTGCCGATGTCGCTCGGCTTGGGGGAAGGAGGGGAGCAGAACGCACCGCTCGGACGGGCGGTCGTCGGGGGACTTGCACTTGCGACGGTGACGACGCTTTTCTTCGTGCCAGTCGTCTACAGCATTCTACGCAGACGACAGCCTGAGGTGCACGCGGGGCTAGAGAGCGCATGACCGACGAGCGCCACCCCCTCACCGAAGCGCAGAGACATGACGCTGATCTCGGCTTCGACCTTCCACAGCCGACCCAGATGTCGACGGGACGCATCGCCGCCACCGCCGCCGTCGCTTTCCTCGCGCTCGGTGCAGTGTTCGCATTCAGTTACCTTCCCCGCCGAAAGGCCCGCGAGGCGCTCGAGGAAAGGTCAAGGACTGCGCAGAGCGACCTGCCGCGCGTCGAGGTGATCACGCCCAAGATTGGGTCGAGCGACCGTGCCCTGCGCTTGCCCGGCAGCGTGCAAGCGCTCCGTGAGACGGTCGTATATTCGCGCGCCAACGGCTACGTCCGTCGATGGCTCGTCGACATCGGCGACGCCGTCCAGGAAAACCAGGTTCTTGCCGAGATCGATACTCCGGAGCTCGATGCGGAGCTCGATCAGGCACGCGCTCAGCTGCTTCAAGCGACGGCCGCCGTGGTTCAGGCGAAAGCGAACCGCGACTACTCGAAAAGCACGTACGAACGATACAAGCCGCTGACCCAGAGCGGCGTCACATCGCAGCAGGATCTGGATCAGCAGCAGGCACGGGCCGCGGTCGACGAGGCGAACGTGCAGGTCGCGGAGGCCAACGTGGTCGCGCACGAGGCGGACATCCACAGACTCGTGCAGCTCAAGACCTTCGCGCACGTCGTCGCGCCGTTCGCCGGGAAGATCGCGAGTCGATCGATCGAGGTCGGCACGCTGGTAACGGCGGGAACCGCGTCACCGCTGTTCAGAATCGCCGCGGTCGACCCGGCGCGCGTTTTCGTGCAGGTTCCACAGGACGTCGCCCCGAGTGTGCGCCCCGACCTGCCCGCGCGGGTCACCGTGCGCGAGTACCCCGATCGAACCTTCGAGGGCAGGGTGACGCGATCGTCGAACGAGCTCGACCCAGGGACGCGCACGATGAACACGGAGGTGCGGGTCCCGAACGCCGACGGAGCGCTGATTCCGGGCATGTACTCGCAAGTCGCCCTGACCCTGCCGTACCCGCATCGAGTCTTCCAAATTCCGGCGACCGCCGTGATCAACGACGCCAAGGGAATCCGCGTCGCGGTCGTGGGCCCCGACGACGCCGTCCACATCGTTCCCATCGTCGTCGAGCGAGACAACGGCGCCACGTTCGACGTCGCCGCTGGCCTGACGGGCGGCGAACGCGTCATCAAGCTCCCGAGCGTCGACCTGGACGAAGGGCGCTCGGTCGCGATTGCGACCAACGACGCGCCGCCGGCGGCATCTTCGCATTAGTCTCGTGCGGGGGGAGCGCTGGCCGCTCCACCCACACCCCAACCCACACCCCCCAGTCGCAAACAACGCCTCATATCGGAAAGACCTCCTTCTCACTCGGGGGGGACCGCCGCCGCTCCCCTTAAAGCCCCCCGCGCTTCAATACCGATAGTGGTCGGACTTGAATGGTCCCTCGGGCGCGATTCCCAGGTAGTCCGCCTGCTCTTTGGTGAGTTTTGTCAACTTGACGCCGAGCTTGGGCAGATGCAGCGCCGCCACTTTCTCGTCGAGCTTCTTTGGAAGCGTGTAAACCTTCCGCTCGTATTTCGAATGATTGAGCCAAAGCTCGATTTGAGCGATGGTCTGATTCGAAAAGCTCGACGACATCACGAACGACGGGTGGCCATTTGCGCAGCCGAGATTGACCAGCCGGCCCCGAGCCAGGAGCGTCAGTCGTTTACCGTCGGGAAAGACGAACTGGTCCACCTGAGGCTTGACGTTGATCTCGCCAATCTCCGGGTTGTTCTCGAGCCATGCAACGTCGATCTCACAGTCGAAATGACCGATGTTACAGAGTATCGCCTGGTCCTTCATTGCACGCATGTGCTCGGAGCGGACGACGCCCAGGCAGCCGGTCGCGGTCACGAAGATGTCGCCCTGCGGCGCCATCTCTTCCATCGTCGAGACCTGGTAACCTTCCATCGCCGCCTGCAGGGCGCAGATCGGGTCGATCTCCGTGACGACGACGCGCGCTCCGAGCCCGCGCAACGACTGCGCGCAGCCCTTCCCGACGTCCCCATATCCGGCGACGACGGCCACTTTGCCCGCGAACATGACGCCCGTCGCTCGTTTCAGGCCGTCACCGAGCGACTCCCGGCAACCGTAGAGGTTGTCGAACTTGGACTTGGTGACGCTGTCGTTGACGTTCATGGCCGGCGCCCTGAGCGTGCCCTTCCTTGCCATCTCGTAGAGTCGATGCACACCGGTCGTCGTCTCCTCGCTGAGACCTCGGATGGGATCCGTGCCGGCGAAGAGCTGCGGATGCTTGTCGTGCACGACCTGGGTGAGATCACCTCCGTCGTCGAGGAGCATGTTCGGCCCTTTCCCCCCGGCGAACGCACGCAGCTGCCGCTCGATGCATTCGTAGTACTCCTCTTCGGTCTCTCCCTTCCACGCGAAGACAGGCACCCCTCGCTTGGCCACGGCGGCCGCCGCGTGGTCCTGCGTGGAGAAGATGTTGCAGCTCGTCCAGGTCACCTCGGCGCCGAGCTCCATGAGGGTTTCGATGAGCACTGCGGTCTGGATGGTCATGTGGAGGCACCCGGCCACACGCGCGCCTTTCAACGGCTTGCTCGAGCCGAACTCGCTGCGGAGCGACATGAGCCCCGGCATCTCGCTCTCGGCGATCGCGATCTCCTTTCGCCCCCAGTCTGCGAGCGCGATATCCTTGATCCTGTAGTTCTCAGCCATCTTTCCGTCCTTTCTCGATCGAAGAGCTCAATCTCTTGGGTTCGTGAGTCGCGGCCCTGGTGGCGATCAGCACTTGCCACGGCAAATGCGCGTCGGGCCCGTCGCCACGCAGACTGGCGGGGATGCTCGTCACATGAGCGTCCTCCAACCCGGCTGCGCGAGCGAAGCGCCGGAGCTCGGCCGGGTCGAACCCGAGCCAAGCATCGGCTTGCTCCCTCATCTTCTCGTCGTCGTGGCGCGCGTAATCGACGAGGACGAGCTGGCCTCCGGGAGCACAGAGAGAAGCAAGCTGGACGACGGCCTTCGCCGGTTGCGGCGAGTGGTGGAGGACTCGCGACGCGAAGACGGCATCGGCGCCGAAGCGGGAGTGCCGGTCGCCGGAGCGCATCAGGGCGCGCCGCAGGTGGGGCGAATCGATCTCACACCCCAGAAGAGTGACGTTGGCGAATCCGCGCGCGGCCACCCGTTCCCGAGCCAGAGCAAGCTGCACTTCCGACCGATCGATCGCGATCACGTGCTGGTAGACGGGAGCGAGCACGTCGAGGAGCCGCCCATCTCCGGTCCCTGCGTCGAGCGCAATCGTCCTGCGAGGCAAGAGAGCACCGAGCGCGAACAGATGTGCTCCGGTCTCCAAGGGCATCAGCGCGGAGGGCAAAGCTCCGCTCGGTCGCGAAAAGAACTCGCGACCGGGCGCCTCGCGCGCCTGGAGCACGGTCGACACCCTGCCGAGACTGCCGTCGCGCTCGCAGAGGGCCCTGCCGCTCGCGAGGGCATCGGCGACGACGACGTCCTGCGCGACTGCCTCCGAAGCTCGCACGAGCGTCCGCGTCCCCTCGCGCCGGTCCTGCAGGAGCCCCGCCTGCCGCAATGCCGCCGCATGCCGCGAGATGTTCGACTGGTTCTCCTCGAGGAGCTCGGCAAGCTCGCCGATGCTGAGCTCCTCCTCGGCCGCAAGCGCAAGCAGCCGCAGTCGCACAGGCTCCGCCAGAACCCGATAGAGCTCCCAACGAGGATGCGCGGAACCATTGGCCTGGAGCACTCTCGAAGTCTATGCATTTATGCGTATAGACGCAATGAGCCGGTTTCATGGCACACTAGCGGACATGCCGCAGCGCGCCGGCACAGGCGAGAGCAGCGACGCCGTCACCTTGCCCATCGGCTCGCTCGATGCCGCCAAGGTCGAGAAGCGCGTCGAGACGGACGCCGGCTCGATCGATCGGATTCTCGCGATCACAGACGGCGGCTGGGACGTCGACGATCAGGTCGCCACTCTCCAGCAAGCCGCCGCCACGAGTGGGAGCCCTGGCGAAACGTCCGTCGTCTCCGCGCGGGCTCCGTCCAAGGTCATTCGCTCGTCCAAGGCGCCGCCGCCTCTGCCGCGCAAGACTCCCCCTGCTCCGGTCAAACCGCAGGAGCCGCTGACGCGCTCCGTCGCCGACATCGTCCAACGCGACGGATTGATACGCCTCCTTCAAGCACGCGTGGCGACGTTTCAAGCGTCGGCCGACAAGGTGGGCCTCTCGCGCTTGTATATCGAGCTGGCGGTGGCCAGCGAGGTCCTCCTGGCGGACGACAAGAAGGCTGCCGCATGGGCGCAGTCGGCGCTGACCACCGATCCCAACTGCGGGCCAGCGCACGCGATCCTGCGGCGCACCGGACATGGCCGCACCGCGCTCGCGGCGATGCTCGACCACCTCGAGCACGAGCTGGTCGGCGCGAGCCGAGACGTCGATCGCATCGCTTTCCTTTCGGAGAAAGCCCGCCTGCTGGAGGCCGTCGGCGCGCGGAGCGACGAGCTGCGCGCGACCTGGGAGCAGGCGCTTGCCCTCGCTCCGACGCACCCCGCGGCGCTGAAGGGTCTCGAAGCCGAGCTGGTCGCGCGTACCCTCGCGAGCGGCTCTGCCCAGGACTGGGAGGCGCTGGCGAACCATCTCGGGCGAATGGCGGAGGCGTACTCGAGCGACGCCGCGCTCGCAGCTTGGTTGCACGTCGAACGCGCACGAATTCTGGAACGCAAGCTGGATCGCGTGGATGCCGCGCGAAGCGCTCTCGAGCAAGCCGTCGCGCTCCACCCCAACGCGGCACCGATCCGCGAGGCGCTGGTCCGACACGTGGCTTCCCAAGGAGACTGGGCGGCACTCGTCCGTTTGCTCGACGAGGCCGCGCGCCTGGAGGCCGACGGCATCCGCGCCGCGCGCCTCGAGCTCGACGCGGCGACGATTGCGGCGTCGCGTCTCGGCGACAACATGGGGGCGCGGGTCTTGCTGGAGCGGGCCGAATCGCGGGCGCCAACCCATCCTGGAGTCGACCGGCGCGTCCTCGACGAGCTCATCCGACTTGCCGAGTCCGACGCGCGCTGGGCGGATGCATCCCGGGCGCGGCGGTCACGACTCCGATTCGTCGCGGACCCCGCGGCGCTGGGATACGAGCTGAGGGGACTGGCCGCCGCGGCCGAGCGAGAGAAAGATGCCGAGGCGGCGATTGTCGACGTGCAACGGGCCATGGCGCTCGATCCGGGGGACCCGTCGCTCGTCGACTGGCTCGATCGTCTGTTGGCGTCTGCGAGCAAGCACGAGCAGCGGGTCGCGACATGGCTTCAGGAGGCGGCCAGGGCCGCCGAGGGCGAACGCCGCGCGCGCGCATTCGTCCGGGCAGCGCGAATCTGTGTCGAGCTGGGTCGACGGGACGACGCGCTCCGGCACCTGCGCTCGGCATGGGTAGCCTCGCCGGGGGATCCGGAGGCGCTCGACGGACTCGGTCGTCTGCTGGCGCCGTCTCCGCCCGGGTCGGTCGACGTCGGGCCGCGGTCGCTCGTGGAGCTTTACACGCAAGCCGCCGCTGAAGCGCGTGAGCCCGGGCGAAAGGCCGCTTACCTGGAACGCGTGGCGCTGCTGTGGGAGGAGACTCTCGGCGATCCTTCGCGCGCCGCGCACGCGTACGAACAGGTGCTCGCGATCGATCGTGACCGGCAGAGTGCCATGATCGGTTTGCAGCGAACCGCGACTCGCGCCGGCGACGATCGGACCCTCGGTCGAGCCTTGCTCGAGGAGGCGCGTGTGACGTCGGATCGGGAGGCGCAGCTCGCACTGCGTACCCGAGCGGCCGCGGTCATTGCGTCCTACGACAGCGCTCGGGCCATCCAGCTCGTACGCGAAGTTCTGGACGAGAATCCTCGTCACGTCGGGGCCAGAGAGCTCGAGACTCGCCTGTACGAAGAGGCGAACCGCTGGGAGCTCGCAGCGAAGTCGCTCCGCCGGCGGATCGATCTGGCGACCCAACCGAAGGAAAAGGTATCGCTCTGGATTGCGCTGGCGCAAACGCAGCATGTCCGCCTGCGAGCGCCCTTCGAGGCCCTCGCGTCACTCGATCGGGCGCGCGCGCTCGATCCTTCGCATCCGGTTCCTGGAGAGGAAGCCATGCGCGTACTCGAGGCTCACGGAGATCCGCGAGCGTTGCGCGAGCTCCTCGAGAAGCTCGCCGCGAGCGCGCAAACACCCGAGGAACGCACCCGCCAGCTGGCTCGCGCAGCCGAGATCGACGAGCTGCGGCTCGGAGACGACGCAAGCGCCGCACGAACGTATCAGCGGGCACTGGCAGAGACGCCCGATGACGACTGGCTGGCGGAGCGGCTCGCGCGCCTGATCGCGCGGCGGGCGCGCAAGCGCGGCGGAGGAGACCTTGCCGAGCTCGCCGCCCTGTTGACCAAGCGCATCGACCGGGCCCCATCGGAAGACGCGAAGCGCGCCCTCTCCTTCGAGCTCGCGTCGCTGCTCGTCGAGGCAGGCCAGGAACCGATGCGGGCGACCGCGTTGCTCGAATCCGTCCTCGCGGAACAAAGCGATCACGTTCCCGCATTGCGGACTCTGGAGTGGCTCCGGAGGCGCGCCACCGTCGACGTGGCCTCCCTCGCTCGCGTCCTGGCGCGACAGGCGTCGGTCTTTCGCGATACGCGCGCGCGGCTGGGCGCCCTCTGGAACCTCGCGGGGCTCGAGGAATGGGTGCTTCCCACGGGCGACCCCAGCGGCACGTACCAGGCCATCCTGGAGCTCGATGCCGCGGATCCGTCAGCGCTGGACGCGACCTTCCGCCGGGAGCTGTCGCCTGCGAGACGGGGCGATTCACGTGCGAAGAAAGCAGCGCTCTCCGCGCTGCGCGCCCTTGCGTCCCCCGGGTCGAACGACGAGGCGCGGATCGCGCGGGGGCTCCGGCTCGCGCTTCTCCTCGAGCTGGCTTCGGAAGAAACGGCGGACGGCCCGACTGCCGAAACGATGCGACGCGAAGCGCTCGAGTGGTATCGAGCGGCGCTTCGCGCCGACGACCAATCGCCGACCGCTGCGACGGGAGTCGCGAGGCTCGCCCATGGTCTGGCCGACTCCGAAGCGGCGTTCTCGGCGGCAATCGCTCTGGCCGAGATGGCCGATGACACGCGCGTGCGCGCACGATGTTTGATCGACGCGGCCGAGCTGCTCCTGGGACTCGACCCCGACGCGCGTCTCGGGACCCGCGCCGAACGCAGGCAACGGGCCACCGCCCTGCTCGAGCGAGCTCTGCAGGCCGATCCCGATTCGGTACCCGCAGCCGGGCGACTCGCCACCGTGCTCCTCGAAGACAGCCGGGCGGAGCGTCTCCTGACCGCGTTTCGGGAAGCGCTGGGTCGCGCCAAGTCCCCTGAAGCCGTCGTGATGCTCGGTTCCGAGGTCGCCCGCGTGGCGCGCGGCGAGCTTCGCGATTTGCCCGCCGCGATCGACGCAATGCGCAGAGTGCGCGCCACCCTTCCGCAGCACGTTCCGTCCCTCCTGACGCTTGCGGAACTGTGCATCGCTCAAAGGGTCTGGCCCGAGGCCGTCGATGCGCTGGAATCGGTCGTGTCGATCGCGCGTGACGTGCCCCCCAGGCTCACGGCGCTATTCGCGCTCGCCAGCATCTACGAAAAAGTGCTTGCGCGCCCGCCCGACGTCGATCGCGTTCTGCGTGCGGCAATCGCGATCGATCCGGGCAACGTCAGGGCGCTGCGCGCGCTGCTGCGCCGAATGGCGACCGAGCCGTTCGGACAGGATCCCGACGCGGTCCGGTCACGTCGACTCGAGATGTCCAATCTCCTCGGTCGCCTTGCCGAAGCGGAGAGCGATCCCGATACCCGCAGCAGCCTGTTCATGGAGCTGGCCGAGGTGCAGCTTCGCCTCGAAGAGCCGAATGCGGCGCGGCGTTCGCTCCTGGCCGCCGTCGCGTGCGCGCCGGCGAACAACCGGGCCTTCACCCGGCTCGGCGCCCTGTTCCGGTCGAACCCCTCCGAGTACTCCCGCGCGCTGAAGGAAGTCATCGCCCTCGGCGAGAAGCTGGGCCAGGTGAGCGGCCGCTGGTTCGCCGCGCTCGGACAGGCGGAAGTGGGGGCGCTCGACATGCCACGCGACGGAATCGCGCACCTCGAGCGCGCCGTCGATCTCGATCCGACCCTCTACGACGCTCGGTTCGAGCTCGCGGCGACGTACGCTCGGACGGGCGCGTACAAGGAAGCCGCACGCGTGCTCGACGCAATGCTCGTCCCGACACCCCACCCGCTTCTTTCCATCGCGGAGCCGGCACGGGGCCTGGCGCTGCTGGAGCAATCACTCTCGGCCGAGCAAAGGGGTGAGGAAGCCATTGTCGTCAGCGAGCTGCGGGCACTGGCCGGCGATCTCGACGACGGGCGGAGGGTGTGGTTGCGCGCGCGCCGTCTGCCGGCGAACGCGACGATGAACGGGTCCCTGGACCGAGCGACGATGGTCATGCACGTCTTGCCGCCCGAGGGACGTCACGTGCTCCTGGAGGTCGCGGCGGCCATCGCGGGCGCAGAGACGAAAATGCTCCGCTCCGACCTCACCAGCTTGGCGATATCGGCGCGCGACAGGATTGCGTCGCGAAGCGGCCATCCGACACGCCTGCTCCTCGACCGGGTTCTGCGCCAGCTCGGCGTCTCTGGCGTGGAGCTGATCGTTGCTCGTGGCGTCAATGCTGCGCGCGTATTGACGCACGATGTGCCCTGGATCGTCGTGCCCTCGCAGTTCGGCGAGCTGCCCGAGCCCGTACAGCTCGTCGCTCTCGGCCGCGCCGTCGCGCGCATCGCGTTCGGAGTCGCCTGGTTGCTCGAGCTGAGCCCGGCACACATTGGAGCACTGCTGGTCGCGGCCGCGCGCCAGGTCGTTCGCGACTACGCCCCGAGCTCGCAGGATGACAAGCTCGTCGATTCGTATGCGGCGAGCCTCGAACGCGTCATCACACGCCGCCAGCGCAAGCTTCTGGAAGAGCTCATCCCTCATCTCGCTTCAGCGCAAAGTGCTCCTCCGCCGATCCCCGATTTCGTGGACGCTCTCGTGCGCGCAGAGCTGCGCACGGCCTTCGTCATCAGCGGCGACCTGCAGGCGATCATCGATGACGTGTCCAGCGCGGACAGTGCGCTGCGTCAGGCCGTGACCGCTGGCGGCTCCCCGCAGACCCTCGCGACGGTGTTACATCATGCGTGGATCGGCGATGTCGCTCGCTACGCACTCTCGCCCGCCGCCACGGCGTTGAGGCGCAGGCTTGGTGCCACGTGGTCAGGCTCGTGACGGCCAGAAACGTGGCGTAACGCCGCACCGTTCTTTTTTGCGCCGTGACAACTGCGACGTTCTGAGGTTCACTCTCGTTTGCCATGCAGTCGGGGGTTCTCGAAGGAGCAAAAGGGAATACTGCGGCACGTCCGCTGCTCCCTTGATCCCAAGATGTCGTCCTCAGGAGGCCCGCGGCGCCCCCCGTCCGGAACGCGAAGTCGAACGGCGCGTGTGCTCGTCGTCGACGACGAGGCTCTGGTCGTCGATTCCCTCCAGCGTCTTTTGTCCGCGGAATTCGAAATTTCGTCGACGACGCGCGCCGCGGAGGCGCTCGAATGGATCACGGGGGGCGAGTCGTATGACGTGATCCTGTGCGACGTGATGATGCCCGACCTCAACGGCGTGGAACTGCGCAATCGCATTGAAGAGCTTGCTCCCGAACAAGCCGCTCGAGTGGTGTTCGTCACAGGTGGGCTGCTGCTGCCGCACGTGCGATCCATGCTGGACGACGTCCCCAATACGGTGCTGGAAAAGCCGATCGACATCGAGGGGTTGCGCGAGTTGATTCGGCGCCGCGTGCGCACGTCTTGGCAAGCGCCGAGCAGCGCGATATGAGTCCACGCGATGCGTGGCGCACGACACCCCGCCTTCAGCTCCGAGCTCACTGCCTCCCAGAGTGCTTACAGGGCGCTCTCGCGACATCGCCGATCGCGGTTGGCACGCGCTGCTCGTACGACGTTGCTGAAGGCTGACCAGTGGGCTCGCGGCGGCCCGCTTGCTGCCGAGGCCGCAGCCGCCCTCGAATCGGCGCTCCAGGCCCTGCGAGCCCGCGGGAACAAGACCGCGTGATGCACGGGCGTGGAGTTTCGTGTTCCAGCGCACGGTCGATCGCGGTCACCCGGTGCGTCTGACGAAATCACTCATGAACGCGGCCAAGGTGCTCACCCAATCGGGCTCCACCGCGTTGTAAAGAGACGCGCGTATCCCGCCGACGCTCCGGTGCCCTTTCAGTCCGAGCATCCCGCTCTTCTTTGCCTCGTCCACGAACGTCTTTTCGAGATCTTCCGTCGGCAGCCGGAAAACGACGTTCATGATCGAGCGGCTCGTCACTTCGACCGGGCACCGGAAAAATTGCGGATTTGCGTCGATGACGGCGTAGAGGACGGCCGCCTTGTTGCGGTTGCGCCGCTCCAGCGCGTCCAGCCCTCCCTCGCCCTTGGCCCACGCCAGAACGTTGCGGAGAAGATAGATGCCGAACGTCGGCGGCGTGTTGAGCAGCGAGCGAGCCTGCGCGTGCGCCCGATACTGGACGATCGCCGGCAAGTCCTTTCGTCCGCGCTCGACGAAGTCCCGACGGGCAATGACGACCGTCACCCCGCTCGGACCGATGTTCTTCTGGGCGCCGGCGTAAATCAGGGCCAACTGGGAAACATCGAACCTGCGCGACAGGATGTCACTCGACATGTCGCAAACGTGGGGCGCCGATCCGAATCGCGGGAGCTCGGCGTACTGCACTCCGTGGATCGTCTCGTTGCTGGTGAAGTGCACGTACGCCGCGTCCTCGTCGAGCCTCACGTCGCCGGGGGACAGGACGCGCGTGTAGCCGAGCGCCTTGCCCGAGGCGGCCACCCGAACGCGTGCCCCTGTGGCCCCCGCCCACGCCAGTCCCTCCGAATGTGCCTTCTCGCTCCAGGCGCCGGTGACGACGTAGTCGGCCGAGCCCCCGGGCGGAAGAAAGTTCATCGGCACCAGCGCAAACTGCATGGACGCGCCCCCTTGCAAGATGAGAACGTCGTAGTCGGCCGGCACGTCGAGAAGCTCGCGCAGCAGGGCCAGGGCTTCGTCGTGAACTCGTTCGTACTCCTTGCCTCGATGCGAATGCTCCATGACGGAGATCCCGGTGCCAGCGAAGTCGAGAAGCTCGTCGCGAGCTCGCTGCAGGGCTGCAAGAGGCAAGCTCGCCGGGCCCGCGTTGAAGTTCATGGGACGACGCATTCGATTGATCCCCTTTACCTTCGCGTTTCATTTCTGGCCGCCGCGACGCGCTCGGGCGCTTCCCGCGGCAGGCGGGACGGCGGGCGGGAACCAGGATAATGGCCGCTCGAGCTCAGGGAAATGGGCCGCGATCGCGTCCATTCGCTCTCTTGGCAGCTCTCGGGTGGGCGACTGCGTGCGACCGGACGACCTCGGCTCGCGATTGCCGGGCCATGGCCGACCACTACCTCGATCTGGCTGTCAAGGAGAGTGTGGGCACGGCCGCAATGTCGTCGGCCCAGCTTGCCGCTGTCCGGCAAGTCGAGGACGCCGTCAAGCACGCCGAGCCGGGCTATCGCAAGGTGCTGGAGCGATGTGGCGACGTCGACCGGGCGGAGGCGTCGTGTGCCCTGCACGCGACGACGGCCGCCGCCTGGGAAACGTGTCTACGCGCCGCCGATCGGTAGTGATACGTTCCCGGTCGTGAACCTCTGAGCCGCGGGTGCCTTGAGCGAAAAGCGATTCCGAGCTCTTTTTTTCGGCTCTCCGCCGTTCGCAGTGCCATCCCTCGACGCGCTGTGCGACATTGCCGACGTCGCGGGGGTCGTCTGTCAGACGGACAAACCCGCCGGACGACGCCTCGAGCTTGCGCCGCCGGCCGTCAAAGTCCACGCGACGAAGCTCGGCCTCAACGTCACGCAGCCGACGAAGCTGAAGACGGGCGATTTTGCTGCGTGGCTGCGCGCTCAGCACGCCGACGTGGCGCTGGTGGTGGCGTATGGACGCATTCTGCCACCCGACGTCCTCGCGGCTCCGCGCGTCGGCTGTGTCAACGTGCACGCGTCGCTATTGCCCAAGTACCGAGGCGCGGCCCCGATCGCGTGGGCAATCGCAAACGGCGAGACCGAAACGGGGGTTACGTTGATGAAGCTCGACGCGGGGATGGATACGGGGCCCACGTTTGCAAGGACGACCACGGCCATAGGTCCCGACGAGACGGCGGCGCAGCTCAGCGCGAGGCTTGCGCAGCTCGGAGCAGACGCCGTGCGCCGCTGGCTTCCGAGTTACGTCGCCGGACAGTGCGTTCTCGTGCCCCAGCAGGACGCGCTGGCGACACTGGCACCGCCCCTCGAGAAAAAGGACGGTCGAATCGATTGGAACAAGCACGCCAAGCAGGTTCACGATCACGTCCGTGCGATGGATCCCTGGCCCGGCGCGTTCACCAGCGCCCGCGGACGAGCCGTCAAGGTTCATGCGACACGGGTGATCGAGGCGACAGCGGCGCCGCGGCCCTCCGGCCGAGTCGTTCTGGCGGACAAGTCCCGCGTGCTGGTCGCGTGCGGCTTCGGCGAGATCATCGAGCTCATCACAGTTCAGCCCGAAGGTCGGCGCGTAATGTCCGCAGCGCTGTGGTCGGTGGGCCGAGGGATCAGCGAGGGCGACGTTCTCGAGTGAGCGGCAGCCTCAGCCGAACACGCTTAGGCATCGGTCGGTCTTCTCGATCACGAAGGTGCACCACACGAAAATGCTCGCAATCGCCGTCAGGAGCAACGTCTGCACCAGAATGACCGCCCGCGCGAAGGCAAACAAGCGGCGGAGCTGGCGAACCGCCTCCATGAGGTGCTCCACGTCGTGTCCGCGGGTGCGCGGAATCGCCGACAGCGACCGACCCCCGGACATCGTCCACCAAGCCGTGGGCGTATATGCGGCCGCGACGACGAACAGTCCGATCGCCCCCAGCGGAAATCCCGCGTAGACGGCGATGAGCGCGAACAGGGCCAGCAAGATGCCGAAGAGCATCAGGCAGGCGCCGACGAAGCTCATCGACGCTGCGAGGGAACGGACGGAATCACGCTGCTCCTCGGTGAACTCGTAGTCCGCACGCGCCAACGTCGGATGGGGCGGAGGGTCGCCCGTGTCGCGCATCACGTGGGTCATGAACGCTCGCGGATTATCGCTTGCCGGAGCGTATCGCGAAACCGCAGCCCCGTGTCCGCACCCTTTCCAACCCGCCGCAGACGGCGATGGCACCATGCTAACGATCGCACCGCCGTGTCTGCTCGCCCACCGCTCGACCTGTTCCTGCCAGAAGTGTCGGAATGGTTCACTCGAGAGGTGGGCTCCCCGAGCGAGGCGCAAAAGATGGGTTGGCCGCCGATCGCGCGCGGCGATTCCACGCTTCTGCTCGCGCCCACCGGATCCGGCAAGACCCTGGCCGCTTTCTTGGTGGCCATCGACCGTCTCGTGCGACAGGGCCCGCCGCGCGGCCGCTCGGGCGGCGCGCGAGTCGTGTACGTATCACCGCTCAAGGCTCTCGCAAGCGACATCGAACGGAACCTGCGCGCGCCGGTGACGGGAATCCTGGCCCAGGCCAGGCAGGCGAACGTCGACCTATCGGCGCCGACCATCGACGTGCGCACGGGTGATACGCCCGCCCGAGATCGAGCGCGAATGCGTCGCTCACCGGCCGACATCCTCATCACGACGCCCGAATCGCTGTATCTGCTGCTCACTTCGCGCGGTTCGTCGGAGATCCTCGGTGCCGTCGAAACCGTCATCGTCGACGAGCTCCATGCCGTCGTGCCCACCAAACGCGGCGCCCACTTGGCTCTATCGCTCGAAAGGCTCGAAGCGTTGCGTCCCGTCGGGGCGCGTCGCCTTCAACGTATCGGCCTCAGCGCGACCCAGCGGCCCTTGGAAGAAGGAGCGCGCCTCTTGGCGGGCTACAGCGGCGGCGCTCCGCGCCCGGTCACGATCGTCGACGCCGGCTGTGGCAAAACTCTCGAGCTGACTGTGGAAGCACCCGCCCCGGAGCTTTCCGGCGTGCGACGGCGGGAACTGACGGGGCAGAGAGGCCGTGCCCCCGACGCCCGTGGGGGCTGGCCGGCGCTCGTGGGCCGGGTCCTCGAGATGGTCAAGAGCCACCGGGCGACGATCGTTTTCGTCAACAGCCGCCGCGTCGCCGAACGTCTTGCCTCCGCGGTCAACGAGACCGCAGAGGAAGAGCTGGCACTTGCTCATCACGGATCGCTTGCGCGCGAAAAGCGGGCTCTCGTCGAACAACGGCTCAAAGATGGCCAGCTTCGCGCGATCGTGGCGACTTCTTCGCTGGAGCTGGGGATCGACATGGGTCGAGTCGATCTCGTCGTCCAGATCGAGGCTCCACCGAGCGTCGCATCCGGGTTGCAGCGAATTGGACGCGCTTGCCACGAACTGGACGGTGTGCCACGCGGTGCGCTTCTACCCAAGCATCGGCAGGATCTCGTCGCGTGTGCCGCCGCAGCCATCAGCATGCGATGCGCGGACGTCGAGGAGACAGTTTATCCGCGCAATCCCCTCGACGTGCTCGCGCAGCAAATCGTCGCGATGTGCGCGATGCAGCCCACTGCGATCGACGAGCTGTTCGAGCGCGTGCGCCGAGCCGCTCCATTCGCCGAACTGCCGCGACGGGCATTCGAAGACGTGCTCGACATGCTGAGCGGCCGGTATCCCTCCACGGACTTCGCCGAGTTGCGTCCCAGGATCGCCTGGGATCGGCTGGGAGGGGTCGTCTCGGCCCGCCCGGGGGCAAAGCAGCTGGCGATCCTGAACGGAGGGACCATCCCTGATCGAGGCTTGTACGGGGTGTTCGCCGCGGGAGACGGGGCGGAAGGAGCGGCACCCGGACGGCGCGTCGGAGAGCTGGACGAGGAGATGGTCTTCGAGCTCCGCCCGGGCGAGGTCTTCCTGCTCGGCGCTTCTTCCTGGCGCGTGGAACGCATCACGCACGATCGCGTCATCGTATCGCCTGCGGCCGGTGAACCGGGAAAGATGCCTTTCTGGCACGGCGACCGAGCCGGACGAGCACGGGGGTTCGGTGCCCGCATCGGGGAGCTGGTGCGACGGATTGCAGAGCGCCGGATCGAGCAGCGGCAGCTCCGCTCGGAATGCGCGCTGGACGAGCCCGCGGCCACGGCTCTCATGGGCTACGTGCACCAGCAGCTGGAGGCGACCGGTGAGGTACCCACCGACTGCACGACGGTCATCGAGCGCTTCGTCGACGACGCGGGCGATTGGCGGGTCGTCGTGCTCTGCCCTCTCGGTACTCGCGTGCTGTCTCCCTGGGCAATCGCTGTCGCCGCCCAGCTGCGACGAACCTACGCGACGGTCGACGTGACGTATACCGACGACGGAATGGCATTCCGGATCCCGGCGTGCACCGCTGCGCCGCGCCCCGAGTGGTTCTTGCCCTCCCCGGACGCGATCGAAGGGCTCGCCGCGCGCGCTCTCAGCGGAACCGCTCTTTTCGCCGCTCGGTTCCGGGAGTGTGCAACGAGAGCGCTGCTGCTGCCGCGCCGCAATCCGCGGGGTCGGACTCCTCTCTGGGCCCAGCGCAAACGGGCGCAGGATCTCCTGGCCGTGGCCTCGCGCCATCCGACCTTTCCCATCGTGCTCGAGACTTACCGCGAATGCCTGCGCGACGCGTTCGACTTGCCCGGTCTCGCCGACCATCTGCGTGCCGTCGCGGAGCGCCGCGTCCACGTCACGACGGTCGATACGCGCTCCCCTTCCCCGTTCGCGGCAAGCGTGCTGTTCTCCTTCGTTTCCAATTTCATTTACGATAGCGACGCGCCGCACGCCGAACGGCGTGCCCATGCATTGACGATCGATGTCGATCGGCTGTCCGAGCTGCTGGGGGACGCCGGCCTCGGGCAAGTACTCGACGCGGACGTCGTCGGGGACCACGAGACATGGCTTCAGCGCCTGTCGCGACCCATCAGGAACATGGACGAGCTCCACGGCGCACTGCTGGCTCTCGGGGATCTCTCGCGAGAAGAGGCCCGTGCGCGCTCCGCCCTGCCCGACGCCGTCGATTCGTGGATACGGGATCTCGTCGATGTCGTCCAAATCGTGCCGATCCGAATCCTCGGCCGCGAGAGGTTCATCGCCGTCGAGGACGCCGCGCTCTTCCGTGATGCCCTCGGCGTCGCGCTCCCGTCGGGCATTCCGAATTCGTTGCTCGCCCCCAGGGAGGCGCCGGTCCGAGACCTTCTGGCGCGCTTCGCGCGCACTCACGGTCCCTTCGAAATTCGAGCCGTCCAAGCACGCTACGGCCTCACTGCGGAAACGCTGGAGCACGTGACGGACACGCTTCTCGACGAACGGCGCATCGTGCGAGGCGCATTTCGCACCAATGGGCCGGCAACCGAGCTCTGCGATCGCGACGTGCTCGACGCGATCCGTCGCAAGTCGCTCGCGAAAGTCCGGCGCGACATCGAGCCCGTGGATCATCGGACACTGGCGCGTTTCGTTGCCGAGTGGCAGGGCGTCACGCGCAAGCGGCGCGGGCGACACTCGCTGCTCGAGACGATCGCGCTGCTGCAAGGATGCCCGCTCGTCGCATCCGCTCTCGAGACCGAGATATTGCCCGCGCGGATCGAGGCGTACCGTCCGCGAGACCTCGACGAGCTCTGCGCTTCGGGCGAGGTCGTGTGGGCAGGTATCGAGTCGGTCGGGGCAACGGACGGACGCATCGTCCTCTACCTCGCGAGCCACGAAGCTCTCCTCACACGTCCACCGACGCCAGTCATGGGTAGGGTCGCCGACACGGTTCGCGAAGTGCTCGGGCGACGAGGCGCGATTTTTTTTGCGGACCTTGCTCGGGACGTGGGTGGGTTTCCCGGACAAGTGCTGGACACCGTCTGGCAAATGGTTTGGTCCGGTGAAGTGACCAATGACACGCTCGAGCCGCTTCGTAGCCTCACGCGGCGCCCGCGTCGCCACGGTTCGGCGCTCGACCGGCGCATGCGTCATCCACGCGAAACGGGCCTACCCGTCGGACATGGGGGGCGGTGGTCGCTTCGGGCCTCGCGGTGGAGCCCGCCAACCCCTGAAGATCCCGACAAGCGTCTGGCTCTCGCTCGCGTGCTGCTCGATCGCTACGGCGTAGTCACGCGCGAGTCGGCTCAGGCGGAAGGGGTTCCCGGGGGGTTCGCCGCCATCTACGACGTGCTGAAAAGGCTGGAGGAGCGCGGTCAGGTCCGACGAGGACATTTCGTACGAGGCCGGGGGGGAGCTCAGTTCGCCCTGCCGGGCGCCGCCGAGCGACTTCGTGCGCTGCGTCGTCACTCCGCCAGCGGGTCGTCGCCCATCGTCCTGGCAGCGAGCGACCCGGCAAGCGCGTGGGGCTCGCTCATCGACTGGCCTCCCGGCGCAGCCGACGACCGACCCCAGAGGGCCGCCGGAGCGCTCGTCGTCGTCCACGAGGGCGAGCTGCTCGGCTGGCTCGGCCGGCGCGACCGCTCGCTCGTGACATTTCTTCCGAACGGGAGCGAGGAATGGGACCGATCGGCACGAATTCTCGCATCGGCTCTGGCTGGCTTGGTCGACGGCACGCAGCGACACGCCCTGCTCATTTCGAGCATCGACGGACGGGGCGCCGTGGAGAGCGAGCTCGCGCGCGTGCTCGTACGCGCTGGCTTCGTCTCCACCGCACGCGGACTTCTGCTGACGAGAGCGACGGCCCAACCCATGGAGAGCGGTGCCCGGTCGAGCTCGGGCCCTGCGCGTTAGTCCGACCGGCGGTTGCCCCGTTTGCGTCGCGGTGGCAAGCTGTCGCGATTCCACCCGGCGCACGCCACGAACAGTTGCTCGCCGAGATCCGCCGCGAGTTTCCAGGCTTCGCGATTCGTCGCAAACGCGAGAGCGCACTGCAGCTGGCGATCGCCCTGGCTTTACGCCTCGTGACGTTCGGCCGGCAGCGCCACTATTTGACGCGCTACCACACTGTCCTTTTCGGCCGCCTTTACGTCCCCGATTGCTGGGATGAAATGGGGGACATCGAGCGCTACATATTGCTCCGTCACGAGCGTGTGCATCTAGTCCAGCGGCGCCGGATGGGTGACGTTGCCATGGCTGTCGTGTACCTCTTTCCCGTATTGCCGATGTTTCTGGCATGGGGTCGGGCGCGCATCGAATGGGAAGCCTACGTCGAGACGATCCGCGCAACCGCGGAAATCCTGGGGCTTCAGGCCGCGCGCAACCTCGAGGACGAGATCGTGCGCCGCTACGTGGGGCCCGACTACGGGTGGA
Source organism: Polyangiaceae bacterium (assembly GCA_035622655.1). Taxonomy (GTDB): domain Bacteria; phylum Myxococcota_A; class Polyangia; order Polyangiales; family Polyangiaceae; genus Palsa-1150. Next base: position 29,953 of record DASPUY010000304.1, on the reverse strand, counting down.
TGTGGCCCTTCCCGGCGGCGGTGCGCCGCTGGTTCCGGGACTTGATCGAAGACCTGGCAGCTGAAGCCTCCTCGTCGAATCCAAATGTGATAAGCGGATCGTAGATGGCTGTCGTTGGAATCGACCTCGGCACCACGAATACCGTCGTCGCGGCTGTGCGGGGCGGACGCGTCCACGTTCTTGCCGACGAGCAGGGCCGACGTCTCTTGCCGAGCATCGTGTCCTTTCACCCGAGTGGCGACGTCTTGGTCGGCTACCCGGCAAAAGAACGCCGCGTCGTCGACGCCAAGAACACGATCGCGAGCGTAAAACGCCTCATCGGCAAGGCTTGGGACACCGACGAAATCAAGCGCGCTCGGCAACGATTCGCGTTCGACTTCAAGGAAGGCGTCGGCCAGGGGCCTCTGATCGTCGTTCGGGGTCAAGAGTATACGCTCCCGGAGATCAGCGCCTTCGTCCTCCGGCGCGCCAAGCAGATCGCCGAGCACGCCCTCGACGAAACGGTGGATCGAGCCGTCATCACGGTGCCCGCGAATTTCAACGAGCTGCAGCGCGCGGCAACGAAGGTCGCCGGACGCATCGCCGGCCTCGACATCTTACGCATCATCAACGAGCCGACTGCCGCCGCGCTGGCTTACGGCTTGGGGCGTTCCACCAAGGAACGCATCGCGATCTACGACTTCGGCGGAGGCACTTTCGACTGTACGCTGCTCGATCTGTCGGGCAGCGTGTTCGAGGTTCTGGCGACCGCCGGCGACAGCTTTCTCGGCGGCGACGACATCGACCTCGCAATCTCCGAGCGAATGGCCGACGCATTCCTGCGCGCGCACCGGTACGACGCGCGGGCACATCCGCAAACCTTCGAGCGTCTGCGTGAAGCCGCCGAGACGCTCAAGATCGCCTTGTCGACACAGACTCGAGCCCAGGTAAAGCTGCGAGAGATCGCGTTCGGCGTGGGAGGTGCGCATCTCGAGCTCGACTTCGGAATGACGCGCGATGAGCTCGACGCGCTCGCGGCGCCTCTGGTCGAGCGCACTTTTGCGGTGTGCCAAGAGGCGATGTCGATGGCGCGTCTGCCCGTCAACGCGTTCGACAAGACGATTCTCGTCGGCGGTACCACCCGCATGGCCTTGGTTCGCCGGCGGGTCGAGCACTTCTTCGGAACACCACCGCTCGATCGCGTCAATCCCGAGGAGGTCGTGGGGATCGGCGCGGCGATCCAGGCAGCCGCCCTCACCGAGGCTGCGCGGCGACAGAATATCCCTCCGCCACCGCTGGTGGCCGCGTCCGCGCGACGGTCGACCGCGTCCACCACGGACAGGGAGGAAGACGAGATCACGGTGTCCACCTCCGTCCCGGCAGAGATTGCGGCGCTGCATCGATCGCGACCCTTGCCGGAAGCACCGCCGCTGAACCTCGATCGGAGCCGACCGGCGACGCACAGACCCTACGGCGAGGCCGCCAAGACCGGCCAAGCGAGTGCCCCGGCCCCCGTAGATCGAGGCCGCACCGTCTCTTCCAGACCGCCGGTCGAGGTCCTTCCGACGAGTGCCCCGGCCCCCGCAGATCGAGGCCGCAGCGTCTCCTCGAGACCGCCCGGGGAGTTTCTTCCGGCGAGCGCGCCGTCGCCGGCGGTTGGGGGTCGTAGCGTCTCCTCGAGACCACCTGTCGAGGCGGCGAGCGCGCCGGTGCTGGTGGACGTCACGCCTCGTGCCCTCGTCGTCGAGACGGTCGGCGGCTGGTGCGACGTCGTGGTACAGCGCAACGCGAAGATTCCTTGCGAACGGTCGCGGGCGTTCGCGACTTCGAGCGACGGTCAAACCCTCGTTCGGGTGCGCGTCGCCCAGGGTGAAGATCCCTACTTTCGCAACAACACGTTCCTGGGCGAAGTGGAGCTCACCGGCCTGCGTGCTGCGCCCCGAGGCGTGGTCACCATCCAGGTTCGGTTCGAGGTCGACGAGAGCGGCACTCTGCAGGTATTTGCCACCGATGTCGCCACGGGGAGAGAAGCCCACGCGCTTCTCCAGCTGGTCGGAATCGCCGGTGTGCAGAGCGTGGCCGAGATGCGCGTGCGTCACGTCGCAGCGCAGGTCCTGTAGCGGAGAATGCGATGACGCAACCAGGCCAGCCGGATGAATTTCTCTTCGCGTGGCTCGACGTGCTCGACCAGCTGACCTACTACGAGCTGTTTGGCATCGCTGTCGAGGCAACGCCCGATGAAGTGCGCACCGCGTTTCATCGGTTCTGCGACACTTTTCATCCAGATCGCCACTCGGGGCGCACACAGGCCGAGCGCGAGGCGGTTTCGAAGATCTTCAAGCGCGGCACCGAGGCATGCCTCGTGCTGTCCGACGCATCGCTGCGTGCCCAGTACGATGCCCAGCTGACGGCCGATCCGCATGAACGTCCACCGCGCATGAGCCAGGCGCCTCGAACGCGCCCACCCACCCAGGGGCCGGCGAGATCGACCCTGGAGGACGCTGCGCGATCGCCGTCGTCGCGACCATTCGCCCGACGCGCCGAGGAGCTGATTCAGGTCGGCGACCTGCGGCAGGCCAAGCTGCAGCTGGTGATGGCCAATCACCTCGAACCCGGCAATGGCGCGCTCGCGGCAGCTCTGAAGGACATCGAGGCCCGCTTGGCAGGCACCAAGTAGGCGCGCTAGCGTTTCTGCGAATGGCTCGCGAAGTGCGCGCTTCGATCGGCAGCTTCGTCTACGCGCTCGCTGCGTTGGCCGCGGCCACGCTGGTGGGAGAGATTTTCTTCGTCTTCCTGCGTGCGCCGACCGAGGCACGGATGGGAATCGTTCAAAAGATCTTCTACTTTCACGTCCCCAGTGCGTACGCGATGTACATCGGAGCCGCCGCCTGCTTCTTCGGCTCGCTGGCGTACCTCGTCCGCGACTCCGACGTGGCCGATGCCCTCGGACGCGCGGGGGCCGAGGCGGCCGTGGTATTCGGTGCGATCGTGCTGACCACCGGTCCGCTCTGGGGCGCCAAGGCATGGGGAACCTTCTGGACGTGGGATCCACGCCTCACGACCGAGCTCCTCAGCGTTCTCATTTACGTCGCCTATCTCGTCTTGCGCACGTTCACGGGAGACGGTCCGGGAGAGCGGCGGTTCGCGGCTGCGCTGGGAGTGATCGGAGCGGCCAATCTGCCCATCATCCACTTCAGCGTGCAAAAATGGGGTGGCCAGCATCCGATGGTCATCACGGGCAGCGGCGGCGGATTGCAACATCCGGACATGAAAATCGCGCTCGCAGTCGGTTTCTTCGCATTCACCCTCCTCGCCATCCTGCTCATTTGGGTGCGTGCCGGCCTCGAGATCGTAGCCACTCGCCTTCGGCGCGCCGAAGAAGATGCAATCGACTTGGGCCTCGATACGAGGATGGAAGCATGAGCCAGGCGAACGCGACATCGTCGGCACCCGACGATCGGGCCACGAGCTTTCAGGCCGTGCAGGGTCCCGCCGAGGAGCACTACAGCGGCACGGTTCTGCTGGTCAGCGCGTACGCCGTCCTCTGGGCGATCGTCCTTGCCTGGGTGGCCATGGTCTGGCGAAAGCAGCGCCTTCTGAGTGCGCGGCTTTCGGATCTCGAGCGTGTTCTCGACGAAGCCGCTTCGTCAAACGCGCGCAGGTGACGGGCACGCGATGAACACCCCCGGGCCGGAGCATTTGCTCTTCATCCCAGGAGTGCTGCTCATCGGCGTCGTTCTCGGATACGTCATGGGCACGCGTGCGGCCAAGTTGGCGATCGACCGCCGGCGAAGACGAGCGCGCCAATAGCACCCCGCGTGCAAGCAGGACCGCTCGAGAACCGAGGAGCCACCATGTTCGATTTCGAGCCCAGCGAGGAGCAGCGCGCTCTCGTCGATGCGACCAGGCGCTTCGTGCGCGAGCGGGTCATGCCGGTTGCAGCGCAGTGCGACCGCGAGTCGCGATTTCCGACGAGCCTGTTCGAAGAGGCTCACACGCTGGGCCTGATCAACCCGACCCTTCCGACCCCATACGGAGGCGCAGGCCTGAGCGACGTGGACGACAGTCTCATCACCGAAGAGATTGCGTACGGCTGCACCGGCATTCAGACGAGCTTCACGGGGAACACCCTGGGACTGACGCCCATCAAGCTGGCGGGCAGCGAAGAGCAGAAGAAGCGATATCTCGGGTGGCTGGCCAGGGACCCGGTGATGGTGTCCTACGCGACCAGCGAGCCGTCCATGGGCAGCGACATCGCGGGGATGCAGTGCCGCGCCACGAAGGACGGTGGCGGCGGCTACGTGCTGACCGGCACCAAGCAATGGATCACCAACGCGTCGCTGGCCTCGTTCTACGTGGTCTTCGCCACCGAAGATCCGTCCCTCCGACACCGTGGCATCGGCGCTTTCATCGTCGAGCGCTCGCAGACGGGGGTCAAGCCGGGCCGACACGAGGACAAGCTCGGCCAGCGCGCGAGCGACACGGCGCCTCTGGTGCTGGAGGATGTGCGTGTCCCAGCCGCGCAGGTGCTCGCACCTCCCGGTGAGGGCTTCAAGTTGGCGATGGAAACCTTCAATCAGACGCGCCCGGCGATCGGTGCAGGAGCCCTCGGGCTGATGCGCCGCTGTCTGGACGAATGCGTCACTTACGCCCGGGAGCGCAAGGCGTTCGGTGTCCCGATCGCGGATCACCAGCTCGTCCAGGCGATGATCGCGGAAATGGCTATTCGTATCGAGGCGACGAGTTTGCTCGTACGCAAGGCTGCCTGGAACCTCGACAGCGGCGTGCGGAGCCCCTTCCTGTCGTCCTGCGCCAAGGCGTACGCGGCCGACTCTGCGATGCAGACGGCCATCGATGCGGTCCAGATCTTCGGCGGTTACGGTTATGTCAAGGATTACCCGGTGGAGAAGCTGATGCGCGACGCGAAGATTTTTCAAATCTACGAGGGAACCGCGCAGATTCAGCGGCTCGTCATCGCGCGCAACGTCATCGGACGTTGAACTGCACCACTGCGACCCCGTGCGCGCGCTCCTGAGTTCTCGCTCCGCCGAACGGTTCTCTACGCGGAGTCGCGTGCTCGCGATCGGCCTGGCCGGGCTCACCCACTGCTCGTCGGCCACGCAGGACGTGGTCCCTTCGTCACGCGACGTCGTCGTCGACGGCGGCTCGACCTCGCGTTCTCCGGACGATTACGAGTACGTCGCGCGTAGACCCAACGGCGTGGTCGCGCTCGCCGAAGCGCGTGGAATCGAGCCCGGCCTGGCCAGAGCGGCCGTGGAGCGACTCGCCGACGCCCTGAACCTGTGCGCAACCAAGCGCCGGAACGAAGGGACGCTGGTGGCCGGTGCAGCGCGCATCATCGCTCGCGTCACCGACGACGGTCGAATCGCTGCGGCGCAGTTGAAAATCGACCCAGGGCTGGGACCCGGGGCTGCGGAAGCGGCGGTGCTCTGTCTTTTGGCTCCGGCCAAGATGCTTGCATTCCCGACCCTCGACGCCGGAGCGCGCGGATTCGCCATCGAGGCGATCTGGGGACAGCCCGCGGCGCGGCCCTGAGCCCCGGAGCCTCGTCGGATCCCGCTCAGGAGCGGCCCGAAAGCTGGCCACACGCAGCGGCCATGTCGGCGCCGCCACTGTAACGTAGGTGAGGGCGTACACCGTGCCCCACCAACCGCTCGATGAATCGCGCCGGGTCGCCACGACGGAACGGATCGGCGCCGTCGCAGTCGATCCGGTTGTAGGGGACGATGCTCAGGCGAGGGCGTATCCCCGTCCTCGCTTCGAACCCTAGGGCCAGCGCCGCCAATGCGCGGGCGTCGTCCTCCGTATCGCTGACTCCTGCCAGCGGCGTGACCGCCCACATCGGCGAGCGGCCGGTGACGCGTGCGTGCTCCTCGACGGCATCCATCACCTCCTCGAGCGAGTGCGACGAGTCGATGGGCATGAGCGTTCGACGAACGTCGCGCCGGGCACTGGCGATCGACAGGCCAAGACGAACGTTGGGAACGTCACGGGCGAGCTTGCGAATGCCGCTCGGCAGCCCCGCAGTGCACACGGTGATCGCACGCGCGTCGATCGCCAGCGCGCAGGGGTGCGACATCACGCGAATGGCTTCGACCACCCGATCGACGTTGGCGAGCGGCTCGCCCATGCCCTGGAACACCACGCCGTGAAGGCGCTCGTCCGATCGCAGCGTGCAGCGCAAGACGCGGGCTTGCTCCACGATTTCCCAGGTCAAGAGGTTTCGCGCCAGCCCCAAGCGTCCGGTCGCGCAGAAAAGACACCCGAGGGCGCAGCCCGCTTGCGAGCTCACGCAGGCGCTGAAGCGTCCGGCCCGTTCGAGCGGGATTCGAACGGCTTCGATCACGTGACCGTCTGCGGTGACGAGGGCGACCTTCACGAAAGGATCGAGTGCGCTCCGCCGCTGTGAACGGATTTCGAGCTCGGGCACGTGACCGAGCGCACCGACTGCCTGGAGCGCCACACGGCGGACGCTCGCAAAAGTCCGGAGCCGAATCGATCGACCCGCGAGCGCCTCGCCGTCTCGCGGCCACTCGCCCCGATGAACGGCCGCCACGATCTTGCGAGCGTCATTGATGGCAATGCCAGTCGCGCTCGCGAGAGATTCGGGAGTCGTCGCCTGAAGAGCGAGCATCACGCTGCGGTTATCACGTGACGTGCTAAGTTGCAGCCGTGTTCGGTCTCAGCTTCGGTGAGCTGCTCATGGTTCTCGTCGTCGCCATGGTCGTGCTCGGACCGAAGGAGCTGCCCCGCTATCTGCGCAAGGCAGGCCAATTTGCCGGACGTCTTCGTCGAATGGCCTTCGAAATGCGCGAAAAGAGCGGGATCGACGAAGTGCTGCGCAGCGAAGGGCTCGATCGGGACCTCGCGGAGATCCGTCGATTGACGCGCGGAGAGCTCGCGGGCGTCGTCGCGGCCATTCGCTCGACTCCAACCGCCGTCGTCGACGGCGACGTTCCGTCCAGTCCGTACGGCGAACCAAGGCCGTTGCCGTCGCCCATCGCGATCCTCCGCGACCGCGAATACCCGCGCGACGGTGCGGACGCTTACGGCGCTCTTCCGGACGGCGCCGCCGTATACGAGGGTTCTCTCGCCGCGTCTCCGCTCGCTCTCGACGCGGTCTACGCGTTCGGGGAAGAGCCCGATCCTCCTCTTTCGTCGGAACCTGCGACGGCGGGTCGATGAGCGCCGCTTCTCCGCTGCCCGACCCCGTATCCTCCCCGAGCGACAGCGACGAGGCCGCCCCGGCAGGCGACGTACGCATGACGATATGGGAGCATCTCGAGGAGCTCCGTCGTCGCATCATCAAAGCCGCGGTCGGAGTGGCGACAACCACGATCGTCGCGTGGTGCTTTCGACAGCGGTTGCTCGCGTGGCTGGTGACGCCATACAGACACACGTGGGCCGCCAGGTTCCAGCGGCCGCTGGTTCTTCAGACGCTCCGCCCCGCGGATGCGTTCATGGGCTACCTCGAGCTCTCGATCACCGCAGGGCTGGTTGCCAGCGCGCCCCTCATTTTCTATCAGCTGTGGGCCTTCGTCTCGCCGGGTCTCTACAAGAAGGAGAAGCGGCTCATCGTCCCCTTCGTCGTGAGTTCGACCACGCTGTTCCTGTCGGGCGTCGCCTTCGCGTACTACGTCGCATTCCCGTTCACCTTCAACTATTTCCTCTCTCTCCTCGGCACGGTCTCGGAAGGCGTCGAGCTCACCCAGGTGGTCACTCTCGAATTCTTCCTCGATTTTGCGACTCGTTTCCTTCTGGCGTTCGGGGCCGTGTTCGAGCTCCCTCTATTCATTGCATTCCTCGTCCTCGCGAACATCGTGACTCCCAAGCAGTTGCTCCGGTTCGGCCGCTGGGCCACCGTTCTGGCGTTCGCCGTCGGGGCCGTGGTCACGCCGGGGCCCGAAGTGACCAGTCAGATTGCGGTCAGCCTCGCGCTCATCGGCCTTTATTTCCTGTCGATTCCCCTCGCCTATCTGCTCAGGCCACGCGTGGAACCGATCTAAAGCGGCGTCCCCACCGCTCCCTCGCTGCCCATCCCTCGGAACGCGCGCTCTACACGAGGGCGCTCGAGTCTCACTTGGGCGAATCGACCGCGGAAGGAACGGGCAGCCGGCGCGCATCGAGCCACAAACCTTCGATGTCGTAGAGCTGGCGAGCTTCGCTCTGGAACACGTGGACGACCACGTCGCCGAAGTCCATCAACACCCAGGCGGCGTGCGGGAATCCTTCGATCGCCACGGGGCGGATCCCGCGATCCTTGAGGGCTTGCTCGATGCCTTGCGCAAGGGCTTGCGCGTGACGGTCGCTACGCCCGGTCATGACGACCAGGTAATCGGCGTAGTCGACCTTGCCGGCCACATCGAGGATCTCGAGGCCGAGGGCCTTCTTGTCCAGCGCCGCAATCGCGATGGCCATGGCCGTCTCTCGCGCCTTTTCGCTGGCAACACTCCAAGGCCCCCGCGGATCGAGCGGCTCCTCCGACAGCCGGGTCCTCTTGATGGTCCGCACGCGGACCACAGGCGGGCCCGCACGCCGCACCCCTCGCGCGCTCTTCGTTCGCTCATGGGAACTTTTCATGCGCGGGCGGGGACCATCCCCCGAGCCGCCACCTGGACCGCTTCTTCGCGTCGTCAACCGCGTACCTGACCCGCGCCGTCGAGGACCCACTGAAAGGTCGTCAATCCCTGGAGCCCCATCGTTCCCCGCCAGTGCAGCTTGCTCGTTGCCGTGCCGATTTCCGCGCCCAGCCCGAGCTCGCCGCCGTCGTGCAGGCGTGTGCTCGCGTTGACGACCACACAAGCGGAGTCGACCTCTCGTCGCCACCGCTCTGCGTGGTGCTCGTCGCGCGTACAGATGGCCTCGGTGTGGCCGGATCCGTAACGAGCGACGTGCTCAAGCGCACCCTCGATTCCGTCCACCACGCGGACGGCGAGGATCCGATCGAGATACTCACGACCCCAGTCGTCCTCCGTCGCCTCCTTGGCTTCGCGCACGATGGCGCGCGTACGTTCGCACCCCCGAAGCTCGCAGCCAGCACCTAGCAAGGCACGCGCGATGGGCGGCAGAAGTCTCGGCGCGTCCTGCGAGTCGACCAGCAGACACTCGAGGGCGTTGCACGTGCCGGGCCGCTGTAGCTTCGCGTTCGCAACCAGGCGAACGGCCATCTCGATGTCCGCGCCGGCGTCGACATACATGTGGCAGACGCCTTTGGCATGCGCGATGACCGGAACCCTCGCGTTCTCGCGAACGAAGCGGATCAACGATTCGCCTCCGCGCGGGATTGCGAGATCGACGGTGTCCGTCTGCTGCAGGAGCTCTCTCACCGCATCGCGGTCGACGGTCGACAGCGCCTGAACGGCGTCCTCGGGCAAGCCCGCCTGCTCGATGCCGGCACGAACGACGGCGAGGATCGCATCGTTCGAGCGGGCCGCCTCCGAGCCGCCGCGCAAGACGACCGCGTTGCCCGCCTTCAGGCACAAGGCGGCGCTGTCCGCGGTGACGTTGGGGCGCGATTCGTAGACGACGGCGATGACGCCGATCGGCACGCTCACGCGTCGAACGCGCAGGCCGTTCGGCCGAGTCGTCTCGAACAGGACGTGGCCAACCGGATCCTCCAGATCGGCGATCTGCAGAACCGCATCGGCCATTGCCGCAACGCGTTTTGGATCGAGGGCGAGGCGATCGAGCAACGCGCTGCCCACGCCGCGGGTGCGTGCATCCTCGAGGTCACGCTCGTTGGCGGCGATCAGTTCTTTCGTACGAGCCCTCAAGCCGTCCGCAATTCGCCGGAGCGCCGCGTCCTTGGACGAACGATCACGGGGCGCCAGCTGACGGGCAGCCGCGCGCGCTCGACGACAGATTGACGCGACGTCGGACATCCCGCGCAGAAACTAGCACGGCCGTGCTCGACGGCACGGAGCTCCACCACAGCGGACCGGATCGGAGCCGCCGCCTGGGTTATGCTCGGTCCCGATGGCTGGATACCGCGCGGTCTTTCGATGCTTCGCCGGCTGCGAGGGGGAGTATCCGCTGACGAAGGCGCTCTATTGCTGTCCCGCTTGCAACGGGCTGCTGGAGGTCGCCCACGACGTTGCGGCGCTTCGGGACCGGAGCGCGGCGTCTTGGATGAAGCTCTTCGACGATCGATGGATGCGAACGGAGTGGCCGTACGGCTCCGGCGTCTGGGGCAAGCGGGAGTGGGTTGCTCCGGGGGTGCCCGACGACTGCATCGTGTCGACCGGCGAAGGTGGAACGAATGTCTTCTGGGCCGAGCGGCTCGGCCGAGAGATCGGCGTTCCCGATTTGTGGATCAAGCTTTGCGGCAACTCCCACACGGGAAGCTTCAAGGACCTTGGGATGACCGTTCTCGTGAGCGTCGTGCGTCAGGCGATCGCCGAGGAAAAGCTCACGACCCGCGTCCTGTGCTGCGCCAGCACCGGCGATACGAGCGCGTCGCTCGCGGCCTACGGCGCCGCGGCCGGTTTGCCTGTCGCCGTCCTGCTGCCGAGAGGGCGTGTTTCGACCGCACAGCTGGTTCAACCACTCGCCCACGGAGCACGGGTGTTCGCCCTCGATACGGACTTCGACGGCTGCATGACCGTGGTCAAGGAGCTCGCCAGGCGCCGGCTCGTTTATCTGGCCAACTCGATGAACCCGCTGCGTATCGAAGGACAGAAGACCGTCTCCTTCGAGATCGTGCAGCAGTTCGACTGGGAGTCACCCGACTGGATCATCTTGCCCAGCGGCAATCTGGGAAATGCCGCGGCCCTTTACGGGGGCTTCAAGATGATGCTCGAGCTCGGGCTCGTCGCTCGCCTGCCGAGGCTGTGCGTAGCCCAGGCTGAACGCGCGAACCCGATGTACCGCGCCTTCAAGACCGGCAAAGACGCGGTCGATCCCATCGTGGCGCGAGAGACTCTGGCCAGCGCAATCCAGATCGGAAATCCGGTGAGCGCCCCGAGGGCGATGTCCGCCCTGCGCGCCATGAACGGCGTGGTCGAGCAGGCGAGCGAGGAGGAGCTTGCCGATGCGTGCGCGCGAGCCGACCGAACCGGCCTCTATACCTGCCCGCATACAGGAGTGGCGCTCGCATGCCTCTTCAAGCTTCGCGAGCAGGGGCTGGTCGAACGCGACCAGAGAGTGGTGGTCGTGTCGACGGCCAACGGACTCAAGTTCACCGAATTCAAGCTCTCATACCACGAGCGTCGAATCGCCGGAGTCGAAAGCCGGCGCGCCAACGATCCCGTTTTCATGGAGCCCGACGTCGAACGCGTGTCGGCCGCGATCCTCGGAATGAGTTGATTCGACGCCCGTCGGCGCACGAGGGCGGCGACGCGGACGCTCACATCCCGTCACCGGCGTCGTCGTCCTCGGCGTCCCCACCGTCTTCGCCACCGGCGGCATCGAGCGCCCCGTCACCGCCGGCGTCCGATGCGCTGTCTGCGGCTGCCACGTCGGCGCTCGCATCGGAAGTCGTCGAATCGAGCGCCGCATCCAACGTGCCGTCGCCAGCGGCGTCCGAACCGCCCCCCGCGTCGTTGCCCAGAGTCGCGTCGACCGAGCGGGCGTCGGGCGCGCCGTCGGCCACCTGTTCGCCGGCGTCTCCGCCCTCGGACTCGCCCTCCACGGTGGCGTCCACGAAGCCGGCGTCTTGGGGGATCAAGCTGCGGTCAAAATCGACGAGCAACTCGCACGCGGGGGTCGCGATCGTAACCGCGCAGATCAGCCCTGCGATTGTCCACCTTCCCGTCATCGAGACAGTCGTACGCATCCCAATCCTTTTCGCGACAGCGTGAAATCGCTCAAAACCGTACGACCAGGTCGGCGCCGCCCGAGCGGCTCCCGACCATCGGTGCCACGGTCCATCCGACAGACCGTGTTTCGGTGCGCCTGGTCCGTGCCACCCGGGTCGGCGGCTGGGCCGAGGTCGTCGATGCGGGCGGCTCGTCCTTCGTCACGAACAGCACGATGCTAGTCACGGCGAAGGTAATCGCAACACCGAACGACATATCTGCGATGAGCGAGTGGGTATCGCCGTTGTCGGCGGTCTGGGTCGTCGGGTTTCGGTCGAACTGCGCCTTATCGTTGAGCGTGAGGATTCCGAATGCGGTTCCGACTCCCGCGGCCGCGATGGCGAGCGCCCCCGTCACGTAGGCGGGGACCTTGCTCCGCGGCTGGGGCGGCGGCGGAACCGCCGGGAGGGCGACGGGCGCCGGCGCGGCGGCCACGGGAGCGGGGGGCGGCTGCGGCGCCGGCTCGGCCTCCAGATCCACCGCCGCGCTCTGCGCCGAGGCGAAGGCGACGTCGATCATTTTCGATGCGGGAATGCGGCCCCTCTGCTTGAACTCCAGAAGGTGCTGCCCCGGCGTCACCTCCACGTCGAACGGCGCCGGAGCCGGCTGCAGCTTGCCGTCGATGACGACATCCGCTCCCGGGGGGGTCGACTCGACATGCACCTTTCCGGGCAGCGCCGAGATCTCGACGACGCGCTTGTGCGTCTCGTCGCCGAGAGTCGACATCTTGGGTGGAACGTGAGCGAGGAATTTCGTATACCAGTCAACCGCGACGGCGAAGTGACCGAGAGCATCTTCGCACAGACCGATGTAGCGCTCGGCTTGTGGAGTCGATTTGATGTCGTTCGCGGCATGGAAATCGGTCAGAGCTCCCGCGAAATCTCCCGATTTGTATTTTTTTTCCGCATCGGAATAGTGCTTCTTCGCGGCTGCGAGGTCGGCATTCGAAGGAGCGGCGGCGGCCGGACCGGTCACCTGCTCGTGCGCCTCCTGTGCCCATGCGGCGCGACCGCTCGAGGCCGACACAACCCCGATGACCAGCGCGGTGACCTGCTTGATGCGCCGCGCGGAGAGCCATAGTCCGATCAAGATGGGAGCCTCCTCCTGAGAGAGCTACGGAGCAGGATACTTGCGCGCCAGCCGTCCGGCTAGGATGTCGTCCACTCCCGTCATATCCCGTCTCCCAAACGCTCAAGCGGCGGCGACGGCGTCCTCACCCATCGGGCGCCGACTCGACCAGCTCGACAAGAACGCCGCCGGTGGCTCTCGGGTGAACGAAGGCGACCTTGTGGCCACGCGCGCCGGGACGGGGCGACTCATCGACGAGGGCGACGCCGATGCTCTTCAGGAACGAAAGCGCAGCCTCGATGTCTTCGACCTCGATCGCGACGTGATGCAGCGCTGGACCGCGCTTTTCCAGAAAGCGCTGCAACCCTGCATTCCCCCGAGGCGTGACCAGCTCGAGACTGGTCTCCCCCAGGGGGATCAAAGCCGCTTCCGTCTCCTGAGAAGCCACCCATTGGCGGTCCCGCGCCCCGACTCCAAGAAGCGTCGTCCACCGCGAGATGGCCTCATCGATGTTTGCCACGCAGATCGCGACATGTTCGATCCTCTTTATCTTGAGCGGTCCGGTCATCTCGCGCCTGCCTCTGCTGGGTGCCACTCTCGGCCTCAAGCCCTGGTAACGATCCATACCGGCGACGCCACCGGCCGGCGAGTCGCGTATAGTGCCCTGGGCCGACCTCCTCCCCCGCCATGCTGACGCTGATTTCCTCCCACGTCGCGCGAGTCCCCGCTGCCGCCCGCACGGCAGCGAGCGCTTGCGAGCTCGCCATCTGCGTTGCCATCCTCGGCGCAAGCACCGGATGTGCCTCGCTGTCGCCGCCCTTCGACAAGATGAAAAGCTCGCAAATGACGGTCTACCGGCTGCAGAATTTCGAGCCGCCGACGCAACCTCAAGCACAGGCCGGAGCGAACGGCTGGCAGATCCCTGCGGTGATCCAGCAGTGGATCCAGACCGGAGCCTCGCTGCTTCCGCCCGGCCTGCTTCCGCCGGGATTGATCCCCGGAACCGGACCCAATCCGAGCGCCGCCACCGACGCCCCGAGATTTCACGGCTTCCGCGTCCTCGATTACCAACCCGTCGAGGACTCGGCGCTCAAAGCGGAGATCGTCAACGTCTTCGGGAGCAAGAGCAGTTTTCAGAATTCGGGATCGAGCTGCATGTTTGCCGAGTTCGGCTTCGCAATCGCTCAGCCGAACGTGCCGACCCCTGCCGACATTCTCGTGTCCCTGTCGTGCGAACACATTCAGAGCTACAACTTCGTGTGGCCGTACGGGCAGGATGGCTTGACGCCGGAGGCGTCGAAGAAGATTGTCGCCATTGCGCTGCGCCTATTTCAGGGCCGGTAGGGCGCTCGGCTGGCAAAGCGATGAGCAAGGGCGGTCCGACCGACCTGCGTTCGTACGATGCCAATCCTCTGGCGGCTTGGCTTTACCGCAGTCTGTTCGACAGTATCGAGGTCGACGAGACCTGGTTGCGAACCGTGCGCGAAGCCAAGGCGCGCGGAACGGTCGTCTACGTTCTTCGCAACCTCTCGGTGGTCGACTTCCTCGCTCTCGATTATCTGACCAAACGGCACGACCTGCCGCGCATACGGTTCGTCAACGATCTGGGCCTATCGGTGCTCGAGCCGATGAGACGCGGGTGGATGAACGCGCTGCGTCCCCGAACGCCGGACGGCGACTGCGCCGACCTCGAGCGCGCCATCGCAGGCGGCGGCAGCGCGGCCCTCTTCCTGAAGCGCCCTCCTCATGTGCTCGAGGGTCGGGCACGCGGGAAAATCGAGGGCGACCACCTCATCCTCGCGCTGTTCGATCTGCAGCGACGCCGCACTTCGCGTGCGCTGCTCGTACCCCAGGTATTCGTCTGGTCGCGTAGCGCTGGAACCCGGGGCGGCAACCTCGTCAACTCGCTTTTCGGTCCAAGCGAGTGGCCGGGAACATTGCGGTCCGTGGCTCAGTTTCTGGCGAACCGGGGTCGTGCCAGCCTCCGGGCGGGCGAGCCGGTCGATCTGAGAGATTTCCTCGATCACGAAGCGCAGGGCGACGGATGCAGCGACGACGTGCTCGTACGACGCCTCACGTACACGCTCCTGCGCCGCCTCGAACGCGAACGACGCGCAATCCTCGGTCCAGCGCGGAAACCGGGCGACCGGCTGCGCCACGAAGTGGTCCACAGCCCCAAGCTGCAGAAGGTCATCGCGGACATGGCCGGCGAGGGAGCCCGCGAGCGTGCCGTGATCGCGGCCCGCGCGACGGCCATGCTTCGCGAGCTGCAGGCCGAGCTCGACATGAACGCGGTCGCCGCGCTCGACCAAGTCGTATCGCGCGCAGCGGCCCGAATGTTCTCGGCGATCGAGGTCGACGAACCCGGTATCGAACGACTGCGGGAGCACGCCAAAGAAGGGACGCTCGTCCTCTTGCCGTCCCACAAGTCGCACATGGACTACGTCGCGCTGGCGTGGGTGCTTTATCACCACAAGCTGCCCCTCCCCCTCGTCGCAGCAGGCGACAACCTCAATTTCTTCCCGGTGGGTCGCTTGTTTCGAAGAGCAGGCGCCTTCTTCATCCGCCGCACGTTCGCCGGCGACAGACTGTACGCAGCGGTCGTCGACGCGTACGTGCGCCGGATGATCCGGGACGGCTCGGCTCTCGAATTCTTCCTGGAAGGCGGGCGCTCCCGTACCGGCAAGCTCTTGCCGCCGAAGCTCGGTCTACTCTCCCTCGTGGTCGACGCGGCTCTCAGCGTGCCCACGCGTACGACTTGGTTCTGCCCCGTGAGCATCGGCTACGAGCGATTCGTCGAGGAGAAAGCCTTCGTGCACGAGCTCTCGGGGGGGGAAAAGGAGCGCGAGAACGTCCGCGGGCTCGTGCGCTCGATGGACGTGATGGTCGGCCGCTACGGCCGGCTGAGCGTGCAGTTCGGACGGCCTCTGAACCTCACCGACATCCTTCGCGAGCTCGACGAGCGGTCGACTCGCGAAGATCTGGGGACGATGTCACCGACGCGGCGGCGCGCGGTGATCACGCGCCTGGCATACCGCGTGATGAACGAGATCAATGCGGTCACCGCGGTGACTGCCGGGCCCCTGGTCGCCACCGCGCTTCTGGCGCACGACCGCCGCGGACTCCCGCAGTCGGAGCTTCTGTCGATTTGCAGGCATCTTGCGCGAACCCTTTTTTCGAAGGGCGCGCGGTTCAGTCCGTCGCTTTCGACCGCAGGGGACCCCGACATTCGAGAAGCCGCTCTTCGAGAGGCGGCGGACCTATTCGCCCGAGCCGGCAACGTGGAGGTCCGGCAGGTCGGCGGGGACGTCATCTACATCGTCGCCCCGGAAGCGAGGATGTCGCTCGACCTGGCGAAGAACGAGATTATCCATTTTTTTGCTCCCCGAGCGCTGATTGCGACTGCCGTCCTCGCCGTTCCGGGCCCGCCGGTCCCGTTCACCAGCGTGCGCGAGCGCGTGCTCGCGCTTTCTCGGTTGTTCAAGTTCGAGTTTACCTTCCGGGCGGACGCGCCGTTCGAACGCATCTTCGACGAGGAGGTGGCTGCCATGGAAGCCGAGGGTGAAATCGATCGCATGGCGCTCAAAACGGGTGACGCCGACGTCAGGGTCGTCCCGAAGGGCGAGACGGGGCTCGAACAGATCGTGCTCTACGCCCGCCTGCTCGACAATTTTCTGGAAGGGTACCGGATCGCCGCGAGAGGGCTCACCTCGCTTCTGCGCGGACCGCTCACGACGAAGGAGGTCGTTCGACGGGCGATTACCGCGGGCGAGCGCATGTTCCTCGCCGGCGAGATCGCAAAACGGGAAGCGGTGAGCCGCCCGCTCATCGAGAACGCTTACTCGAGCTTCGTCGATCAGGGCTACGTTTCGCGCGCGGGCGACAAGATCGCGCTGACGGAGTCCTACGAGACTCCGAGCGCCGTCTCGACCATCGAGGCACGAATCACGGCGATGAGCGCGCCTCACGCACGGACGCCCTGACGAGCGCGCGGCGCGCCCGCCGGCTCACGTCCGGGGCCGAGTATTCACGCGCTTCATCGCCTCCGAAACGCCATCGCGCACGACCGTGCGGACGGCGGCGAGCGCGGTATCGAGCACCCCGGCGAGCTCCGCCGCTTCGACGGCATCGAAGCGCGAGAGCACCCAATCGGCGCCGTCCCCGCGGAAGCCCGGCGGCGGCTTGCCGATGCCGATGCGCAGGCGGACGAAATCCGGCCCGAGGTGCTGGATGAGGCTCCGGATGCCGTTGTGCCCCGCGTGACCCCCACCGACCTTCAGCCGGACCTCGCGCCAGGGCAAGTCGAGCTCGTCGTGCACGACGACGATGTCGTTCGCCGGCACCTTGAGAAACGTGGCGGCGGCCTGCACGCTGTCCCCGGAGAGGTTCATGTAGGTCTGCGGCTTGAGAAGGACCACGGACTCGGCACCGAGCTCACCGCGCGTCCAGAGCCCTGAAAACTTGGCCTTGAAGTCGGGCCACGCCTCGGCGCGGCGAAGCTCGTCGACCGCCATGAAGCCCACGTTGTGCCGCGTTCCGTCGTACTCCCGCCCAGGGTTGCCGAGACCGACGACGAGAAACACTGGTTACTTTTTCTTTTCGTCCTTCTTCTCGTCTTTCTTCGCGTCGGGCGCAGTTGCTGCGGCGCCAGCCGGGGCGGCTCCAGCGGGAGCGGCTGTGGCGGCAGCGGCGGCCGCCGGCGTCGCCGGCACCTCCTCGACCTCCTTCTCCGGCGCCACGACGGCGATGAGCGTCTGCTCCGGGAGCAAGCGGACCGTGATCCCTTCAGGGAGCTTCAGATCCTGCGTGGCAACGTGCTGCCCCAGCTCCAGATGGGTGACATCGGCCTCGATTTTGGCCGGAATGCGGTCAGGTAGGCATCGGAGCGGCACCGTTCGATGAACGACGCGCAGGACGCCGCCCTTCGTCACCCCGACCGCCTTTCCCGTTGGAATGAGGGGAACATCGACGTTGATCGGGCGATCGAGCTTCACTTCGACGAAATCGACGTGCTCGAGGCTCCGGTGCACCGGATGCACGGTGTAGTCGCGCACCATCGCGAGCAAGTTTTTCCCGTCGAGACGCAGCTCGATGACCGTGTTTTTTCCGAGCTCGCCACGCAGGATCGCCGCAACCTCCTTCGGCGCCACGGCGATGGGCATCGACGGCAAACCATTGCCGTAGGCAATCGCAGGAACGAGCCCCGTACGGCGCAGGCGACGAAGGTCGCCCTTTCCGCTGACGGAGCGCGAGTGGGCCTGGAGAGCGGGTGGATTCGAGAGAGTCATCGTCAGTCACCTGTCCGACCGCGACGCGGGCGCGGCTCGACGCGGTCTCGCGCCTCTTAGCAGAGCCCCCGCCCGCGAGCCAGCTCCGCGCCCCGGCGTCCGCGCCGCGCCGGGCGGAGGCGCTTCAGGCGAAGAGAGAGCTCACGCTATCGGAGCTGTGAATCCGCTTGATGGCCTCACCGAGCAGGCGGGCGAGTGACAGCTGCCGGATCTTCGCACATGCGGTGGCCGCGTCGGACAGGGGGATCGAGTCGGTCACGACGACCTCGGCCAGCGGCGAATCGGCGATCCGCTGAACGGCAGGGCCGGACAGAACGCCGTGCGAGGCACAAGCCACGATCCGACGGGCTCCCTTCTCGGCGAGAGCACGGGCGGCGCCGCACAGTGTTCCAGCCGTATCGATGATGTCGTCGATGATGATGCAGTCCTTGCCTCGGACCTCGCCGATGAGATTCATGACCTCCGAGACGTTCGCGCGCTCTCGCCGCTTGTCGACGATGGCGAGCCCCGCGTCCAGCCGTTTGGAGTAGGCGCGCGTGCGCTCGACGCCACCGGCGTCGGGCGAAACGAACACGGCGGAAGCATCGAACCGCTTCTTCAGGTAATCCTCGAGAAAGACGGGCATCGCGTAGAGGTGATCGACCGGGATGTTGAAGAAGCCCTGAATCTGGCCGGCGTGCAGATCGACCGAGACCACGCGCCCGACACCGGCGGCCTGAATCAGGTCCGCCACGAGCTTCGAGGTGATCGGCGTGCGCGGAGCCACTTTGCGGTCCTGCCGGGCGTAGCCGTAGTAGGGGATGACTGCCGTGATGGACCCCGCAGAAGCGCGCCGAAGCGCGTCCGCCATGATGAGAAGCTCCATCACGTTGTCGTTCGTTGGAGAGCTCGTCGGTTGAATGACGAAGGCATCCACCCCCCGCACGTTCTCCCCGATCTCGACGAAGCTTTCGCCGTCGCTGAAGCGCGTGACCTTGCACTTGCCGAGCGGAGTCTCGAGGTACTGCCCGATCGCGGCAGCAAGAGGTGGGTTCGCGTTGCCGGAAAAGAGGCAGACTTTCTTGAACACCCGCGGACCTCCCGATTGTTGGCCGTGGCCGCCGTGCCCCCTCGCGCCTGCTCAGCTTGCTCACCTGGCAATGGGCTCCTGCGCCAGCTCAGCCGCCGAGCGACCTCTGTCACGTTTCGTAACAGTATCGCACGCGTCAGCACAATAGCCTGACACACGCGGCGCGGGACCTCGGCATCGCATTTCTCGCAGTGCAAATCCTAGGGCATCGTCGGGGCCTCGACCACACCGGTCTCTGCTGGTACGGTTGATGCTGGGGCTGGTTCCCCCCGGAGGGCACTCCGCTTGTGCGGCTCGAGGCTCACCGGGGGCGGCGGCCTCGCGAGTCGCCATGCTCTGCGTCCAGAGCCGCCTTGTCGCGGCCATTGGGGGCCGGCCGGGGGGCTCCGCCTGCGCCTGGCGCGTGATCATGCTCGATAGCCTGTCCCTGGGCAGCCGAAGCGACTACGGGGGGAGAGCGGGACGGGGTCCCTTGGTCCTGATCACGGGCCGCGACCGCTTTCACGAGCGCTGCAACGCAGAGCGCAACCGACAGCATGATCGCGGCGCGGACGTACTTGGCCAGTCGTTCACGGCGTTGCGAGGTGTCGATCGAGAACGCCGCCGAGGGGGCCGCCGGCTCGACGCCCCAGTGCGCGCTGTCGGGCGCCGAATCGAAGAACGCGGCGTCGAGATGGTTGGGGTCGTCGAGCTCCGCTGCCTCGGCGCTGGGCGTGGACTTCCCCTGTGCGCTGTCGTCCGCCGCCAGAGCCGCCGGACACGATGACGGCGACACCTCCTCGACGGGCGCCTCTGCCGGTGCCGGCGGTTCGCCGACGGCGGCCGCCTCCACCACGACCGGAGCCGTCGACCCCGCCGCCAACGTCGCGGCTGCCGCACGCCTCCTCGACTTGTGGCTCCTCTTGATGCTCATCTGTGTCCGAAATTTCCTTCGCGCAGACGTGCCCGCACCATTGAGCATCCCGAGCCGCACCCACCCGGTCAACGTGCGGTTGACGATCGCGTCCGAAATCGATGGGTGCTTCTCCCACTTCTGCGGCGCTCGCAGTGGCCGACGGATACCCGCGCGCCCTGCGCAAAACGATACGGATATGGTTATGCAAGCCCATTCATGAACCGAAACGCCGTTCCTGAAGTCGTGGTGGCCGAGCGGCACGCCGGAGAGCGAATCGCGAAAGGTCATCCGTGGGTTTGGCGCGACTCGGTGTTGCGAGGTCTCGATCACGTGGGCGCCGGCGACGAGGTCCAAGTGGTGACCCCCAACGGCTCCCCGCTCGGGCGCGGACTGGCCGAACCGGAATCGCCCATTGCCGTGCGTATGTGGACGTCCGGCAGAGAGCCGGTCTCCGCGGCGCTCTGGCGAGAGCGTGCACGGCGAGCAGCACGCCTTCGCGCCCTCCTTTTCGCCGACGCCCGCACCACCGCATACCGGATCGTCCATGGAGAAGGCGATCGCATGCCGGGGCTGGTCATCGACAGGTACGACTCCGTCGCCGTCGTCCAATGTGACGGCGCCGCCATCGCGAACCGATTGGCCGATGTGACCGAGGCTTTGTGGCCGGAGCTCGACTCGCGGGGGATCGCCACTCTCGTTCATCGGACGTCGGCCAAGGGAACGGCTCCTCGCCTGCAGCTGCTTCGGGGGTCGCCCGCGGCCGATACGGTGCACGTTCGAGAGGACGGCGTGCCATTCATCGTCGACGTGGCCCATGGCCAGAAAACAGGCGCTTTCCTCGACCAGAGAGAGAACCGGCGACGCGTCGGGGAGCTCGCGAGCGGAAGGCGCGTGCTCAACCTTTTTTCGTACACGGGCGGCTTTTCGATCCATGCGGCGCTCGGCTCAGCAACCCATGTCACGAGCGTCGACACCGCGGCCGCTGCGCACGCCACGGCCCAGGCAAGCTTCCGAGCGGCCGGCATCGACCCCGCGCCCCACGCATTCGTGGTCGCCGACGTCCGCACCTTCCTCGAAGGCGCACGCGAACGCGGAGAGGCGTGGGACCTCATCGTGAGCGATCCCCCGAGCTTTGCCCCCAACGAGCGATCGGTCCGTCGCGCGCTCACGGCTTACCGGGCGATCCATCGAGCGTGCGTGGCCGTATTGTCCGACGGCGGCCTCCTCTGCGCTGCGTCGTGCTCGAGTCACATCGACGCGGATGCATTTCTGAGCACGCTGGACGCCGCTTCGCTCGGCGGCCGACAGCTCAAGCTTCTGGAGCTGAGCGGGGCCGGACCGGACCATCCTTCGCTTCCGGCCTTCCCCGAGGGCCGGTATCTCAAATTTGCAATGCTGTCGGCCTCCTGATGTCGGGCGCGCTGCCCCTTCGATTCATCCTCGCTCGAGATCGTAGAACAACTTGTCGCCGCCGCGTGCACAGTGGAGTCCGCACCCGAGCGGTTCGAAGTGCCGAGCCAGCGCGCGGCGGTAGAAAGACGCCGGTCGCGCGATGATGCGGGCGTCCGTTCGCGATCGATCGCACACGTCACGCAGATCACGGCTGGTGATGGCCTCGAGGTAGAGAAATCCCCGGCACATCGCCCGCATGTTGCCCACGGCTCGCTGGCAATCGCGGTCGGTCAAGTAGGGGAGAACTCCCTGGCACACGACGAGATCGAATCGCATTCGCGACTTCCATGTCGCGATGTTCCGCCTGAGGTGACCGTACCTGGCGCACGCGTACTCGCTCACGTCGATGGATCGGTACTCAACGTCGGGCATGTTCGCCCGAAGCCAGTCGCCCCAGAGCCCGGTTCCGGCCCCGACGTCAAGCACTCGCTCGATCTCTCCACCGAACCAGTGCACGAACCCGGTCACTCCACGGGCGAGATGATCGATCTCGGTGCTTCCGTAGACCCGTGACCGCGCGGACTCGTAGAAACGGCGGAAATACGCCGCATCGAAAGCAACGCTCACGCGCGAGCTCGACTCGTCAAGGGACCCTCCGACGGAGGCCGCTCGGAAGCTCGCGCCAGGCTTCGTCGCCCCGCTCGGTGTTGCGCATTGCGCGAGCGTAGCGCCCGGCAGGTCAACCGTCGAAAATCGCGCGAAGCCGCCTCACGCGCATCGGAAGGCGCAGCTTACGGATTGCCTGAGTCTCGATCTGACGGATTCGCTCCCGTGTCAGGGCGAACGACTCTCCAATCTCCGCCAGAGTCCGTTCCGCGCCGCCGTCGAGACCGAATCGCATCCGCAGGACCTGGGCCTCTCTGGCCGTGAGGGTTCCGAGCAACTCGTGCGTGCCTTCCACGAAGCGCTTGTGGAACAGGACGTCCAACGCGTCTTCGCTCTCCTCGTCCGCGACGAATTCGGCAAGTCGCGCGCTTCCCTCCTGACCGGCCGGCGTCTCGAGACTGATCGGCTCGCGTCGCGCCATGAGCGCCATGTGGGCCTTCGACGAGGGCAACCCCACCTCGAGCGCGAGCTCCTCGACCGTGGGCTCTCGCCCGTTGAGCTGAGAGAGCCGGACGCGAGCGGTAGCGAGACGGTTGCCCGTCTCGACCATGTGCACCGGCGTGCGAATGGTTCGCCCCTGATCGGCAATCGCCCGCGTGATCGATTGACGGATCCACCAGGTGGCATAAGTCGAAAACTTGAATCCGCGCTTGTAATCGAATTTGTCGACCGCGCGCATCAAGCCGATGTTCCCCTCCTGGATGAGGTCGGCGAGCTGCAGCCCCTGCCCGGTGTGCTTTCTCGCGATCGAGATGACGAGACGGAGGTTGGCTTCTATGAGCTCGCCCTTCGCTCGATCGGCATCACGTTCGCCTGCGCGCACGACCGAGAGAGTCGTCTTCATCCTGGGCGCGTCCGCTGCATCCGCCCAGGCTCTCATGCAGGTGACGACGCGCGTGAGAATCGATCGAGTCAGTCTCATCTCGTCGAGCGCGGAGCACGCCCCCGCACGCCGGGCGGCAAGAGCTCGCTCTCTCCGCGCAACTGCTTCATGCAGACGATCGACCGGAACGAAGAGCTGCAGCAAGCGGGTCCGTGCGGCCTCCTCGTCCTCTTCGTCGGCCGGGTTGCGTGTGACGTCGCGCGCGCGTAGGCGACCCGAGCGAAGCTCCTCTCCGATGGCCGAAAGCTCCCGAACGGCGATGGGCGCGGCCACAAGCGCTCCTACGATTTGTTTTTCGGCGCTTTCGATCCTTCGCGCGAGGGCCACCTCTCCCTCGCGCGTCAAGAGAGGGACTCTTCCGAGCTTGCGATAGTAGGCTCGCACCGAATCTTCGTCGGTATTCGATTCCGCGCTCGATGACATCGATGACGCTTTTTTCAATTTAGTCTCTCGCCTGTCGTTTGAATGATCGGTCGGATGACAGCGCGGCTCTCTCGACGCCCGCATCGAGGCATCGAGAAGTGGCGGCGAGCGCCGCCTTGCCTGCCGTTCACGCCCCTCTTTGTTCCAACCGCCGCGCTCGACGTCTAGCTCGGCCTGAAGGAAAAGAGCACGATCGCTCCGACGGAATGCGCGGGACGATCACACGAGGGGACGTGTGCGAGGGACTTGGAGCTTGGCTGAGTTGGCTTCCGTCGGGGCCTGTCGAGACCAGACACGAACCCAGCCGGAGAGTCGATCGGTCAACGCCAGACGATCCGGGCGCGCTTGTCGAAAGGAGTCGTCACGCCGCCGGACGCGATCGCCCTCGCAACGACGACTCGCCCATCGTCCGTCCCAGGCACGTGGCGGGTGGCGCGAACCTCGACTTGGTACCCGCGAACGTAGGAGAATACCGGATCGCTCATGCGATAGTCCGCGGCCACGACGACGACGTGGTCCCCGCGTCCCAGGGGAACGCCCATGGGTGGAGGTCCGTCGTAGCGAAGCGCCCCGTCGACCCAGATTCGCACGCGCTGAAGTCGATACGAGGCAGGTAAGGCATTTTCGAAGGCAACCACGGTCGAGGCCGGGGACGGGACAGCCTTGCCCCCGGCCGAGTCGCCGGCACGCGTCCTCGCGGCCCTGGCCGAAGCAGCCGCACCCGCCGCCGAATTCTCCATCGGGGTCGTCACGGTCGAGCCGGCGGTGCCCGAGGCCGCAGTCGAGCTTGCAACTGCAAGCGCAAGGAGGACAACGAGGAGAATCACGCTGATCGGCTTCATTTGAAAAGATTCCTCCGACGCCGCGAAAAGCAAGACTCCTACCGCCACCGCGGCACGTTTCGCGCTTAAGGGAGCTTCGATGGCTGATTCCGGCAGCAAGAAGGCAACCGACGGAGTTTCATTCACCTGGCTGCGGTGGGCTCTTCCACTTCTGCTGGTGACGTTCGTCTTGGCGTCGGAGGCGCTCGCCGGCCGCAAGACCGCCCCACCGGCGATCGATTATTCGAGCTTCTACGCGCTCGTGGGGACAGGGAAAGTCCAGAGGATCACGATGGCGGGGCAGGGCGTCCAGGGAACACTGAAGGGCCCCGAGCAGGTCGACGGCAGAACCGTCAAAGACTTCTCCACGACGCTGCCGTCGCAGCCGGATCCGAGCCTGATGCCCCTGCTTCACCAGCAGGACGTCGATGTCCGAGCCGAAGCGGAGCAAACGTCGTTCTGGGCACCACTGCTCGTGACGTTTCTCCCTTGGGTGCTCATCATCGGCCTGTGGATATGGATGGCGCGGCGCGCTCGGACCGCCATCGGGGTCGGCGGTCCTCTTCAAACGATCCTGAAAGGGCGCAATCACCGTTTCGAGCGACACGACCACGTGCGCATCCGATTCGACGACGTCGCCGGGCTCACGACGGCCAAGCGTGACCTGCAAGAAGTCGTCGAGTTCTTGCGCACACCCGAGCGTTTTCAGCGTCTCGGAGGCAAACTGCCACGCGGCGTCCTGCTCGTGGGCCCGCCGGGCACAGGCAAGACGCTGCTCGCCCGCGCAGTCGCGGGGGAGGCGGAGGTGCCGTTCTTCTACGTCAACGGGTCGGAATTCATCCAGCTCTTCGTCGGCGTGGGCGCCGCTCGCGTACGAGAGCTGTTCGACGAGGCGAAGGCCGCCGCGCCGGCAATCATCTTCATCGACGAGATTGACGCAGTGGGCCGATCGCGGGGCGCAGGGCTCGGAGGCGGAAATGACGAGCGCGAACAGACTCTCAACCAGCTCTTGTCCGAGATGGACGGCTTCACGCCCAACGATCATACCGTCGTGATCGCCGCGACCAATCGACCCGACGTGCTGGACCCGGCCCTGCTCCGCCCGGGCCGATTCGATCGACGAGTCATCATCGATCGTCCCGAGTGGGAAGCGCGACTCGCAATCCTTCGGGTCCACACGCGTCAGAAGCCGCTCGCGCCCGACGTGTCGCTGCCGGACATCGCCCGTTCTGCGCCCGGATTCAGCGGGGCGGACCTGGCCAACCTCTGCAACGAAGCCGCGCTCTTCGCCGTGCGTCGCGGCGCCGACTCCGTCGCGCAGCGGGACTTTTCCGCCGCCATGGACAAGATCCAGCTCGGAGATCCGCGCGAAGCGCTTCTGGATCCAGCGGAACGACGCCGCGTGGCCACCCACGAATCGGGCCACGCGGTGGTCGCCCACTTCACCAAGGAGGCCGAGCTCTTGCGTCGGGTGTCGATCTTGCCCCGCGGCATGTCGCTGGGCGCGACGCAGCAATGGGCGGCCAACGATCGTCACATCATCACGGAGCCGGAGCTCGCGGCGAAACTGCACGTCTTGATGGGCGGCTACGCGGCGGAGACTCTCGTCTATGGGAACGTCTCGAGCGGGTCGGAGCAGGACCTCAAGCAAGCGACCGACTTCGCATTCCGAATGGTCGCCCACTACGGAATGAGCGAGCGCGTCGGGCCCGTGTTTCACGAGCAGCGGCTGGAACATCCTTTTCTCGGCCAACGGCTGGCGACGGACGTGGGCCTCAGCGACAAGACGTCGCACGAGATCGAACAAGAGGCGCGACGTATCCTGTCCGAGGCTCTCGATGCCGCGCGGCACGTGCTGGACGAGCAGAGGGCCACTCTCGAGCGCCTCGTCGCCGCTCTCCTCGAGCACGAGACGCTGGAGGAGGCGGAGCTTCAGCGCGTGCTCGGACCAACGAAAGCAGCCGCGTAAATGACCTGCAGGCTTTACGTCGGAAACCTGTCTTACGACACGACGTCGGAATCTCTCCGCAGCGCGTTCGTTCGCTACGGCGAGATCGTCGACCTGCACGTCATGGTCGACCGCTACAGTGGTCGCCCGCGGGGCTTTGCCTTCGTGACGATGGCGTCGCGGGAGCAAGCGGCGCGGGCCGTGGCCGGGCTCAACGGAATGGTGCTCGACGGGCGCGCGCTGCGCGTCAGCGAGACCCAGATGCGGCCGCCGAACGACGACGGTCTGCGCAAACGTTGACCTTTCGCCATCGCCGTGGGCGGACCGCGGTTGCCAGGTTCACAGCGAAGAACATATGACGCGAATGTCTTCCTCGGTCACCTCGCGCTTGCGATCGGCGAGCGCCTGGAACGCCTCGAGAGCCCGCGAAAGGCGCGCTCCGTCCAGCTCGAAGCCGAGAGCGCGCGCGCGCGCGGTGAACCCGGCCGTTCCGGACAGCTTGCCGAGCACAATCTCCGTTCCCGTCGGATGCCCGATACGGGCCGGATCGATGCATTCGAAGTTGAGTCGATGCTTCAAGACGCCGTCTTGATGGATGCCCGAAGCGTGTCGGAACGCGTTTCGTCCGACGACCGCCTTGTTGGCGGGGACGGCGATTCCGCTGCGTTCTTCGACCAGCTTGGAAAGCGCGTAGATGCCCGTGGTGTCGACCGTCGTGTACACCCCCAGAGTTTCGGCATGAACGGCAATGGCCATGACGACCTCCTCGAACGAGGTATTGCCTGCGCGCTCGCCGATGCCGTTGACACAAAGTTCCACCTGCCGCGCGCCCGCGCGCACGGCGGCGATCGCATTGGCCGACGCCATTCCCAGATCGTTCTGGCCATGAAAGGAAAGAACGCTGCCTTGGAGCTCCGGGACGGCGCGTCGCAAATAGGTGAAGAGGTCCTCGACCTGATGAGGCAAGGCGTAGCCCACGGTGTCGGGAACGTTGATCGTCGAGGCACCTGCAGCCAGAGCGACGCGGATGAGATCGGCCAGAAACGGGCGATCGGCGCGCGTCGCATCCATCGGAGAGAATTCGATGTCGCCGACGACCTTGCGCGCGCGACGGACCATGCTGGAAGCGAGCTCGATCACTTGTGCATGAGTTCGGCGAAGCTGATGCTCGAGCTGTACGTCGCTCGCGTTGACGAACAGATGAATTCGAGGATGCGCGGCTCCCGCGAGCGCTTCGGCGGCGGCGTCGACGTCCCCAGGTACGCAGCGAGCGAGCGCGCATATTCGAGCCGAGCGGACCGATTCCGCGACGGCGCGCACGGAGCGCAGCTCGGCGGGCGAGGCAGCCGGAAACCCGGCCTCGACGATGTCGACGCGCATCGCCGCGAGCCGCTCGGCGATCTCGAGCTTGTCCCGATCCGTGAACAGGACCCCGGCCGACTGCTCACCGTCGCGCAGCGTCGTATCGAATACGATGACTCGTTCGGACATGACAGCTCCTGTAGCGCCAGGCGCGTTTTAATCGCGATCCCCGGTTCGAGGTAACGCAAAGCGGTGTGGGGACGGACAAATTGTGCGGACCAAGGCGTCTCCCGTTTCATACTCGCACGCGAAGCGCAGCCGGAGCGACCTCGACTTCGAGGGGCAGGCTTCCGAGCGGCTCGCCGTCGACGTCGAGCAGGAAAACGTCGCGCGCGTAGTCGCCCACCAGATCGAGCGAGATCCGATTGCAAGCGAAGTGCTTCACGCACGGGGCCGAAAGATGACCGCCCCGGTAGATGGTCCGTGAGCAGGCCGCGAACGCCACCTTGCTCGGAGCGTCCATCACGATGACCTCGAGCCGCCCGTCTTGAACATCCGCCATCGGCGCGACGTGCATGCCGCTTCCGAAGAAGCGCCCGTTGCAGATTGCAACCAGATACGCTCCGAACTCTAGCACGTCGCGTCTTCCGTCCAGCGTCCGCGTGCACGTGAGCCGCGCGTGCTGACAAGACGCCAGCGCGCGCAGCCCCGCCCAGAAGTACGCGGCGGTCCCGCCGAATGCTTTGGTCGTCCGGGCGACGTACTGATCCACGAGCCCTCCTACCCCGGCCGATAGAACGTTCACGAACCAGCGCGAATCCGTGGCTCCGCTCCGCGAGCGAAACGTGACCTTGCCGACGTCCAGCAGCTTCTCGCGCCCATGAGCGAGGGCGCCGACGTACCGGTCGAGCCGATGCTCCACGCCCAGTGTTCGTCGGAAATCGCCCCCGGTTCCCTGCCCCACGTATCCGACGGCCGTGTCGCCGCCGGCGTCCAGAACGCCGTTGACGACCTCGTGCAAGGTCCCGTCACCCCCGACGGCGACGATCAGCGACCGTCCTTCGCGAGCCGCATCGCGCGCGAGCTCGATCGCATGGCCGGGCCGATCGGTCGTCGCGACGTCGACCGGTCCCAATCGACCTTCGATGACCGCGCGCACCTGCGAGAACGTTCGTCCCGCTCGCCCGCCACCGGCCCGAGGGTTGACGATGACCAGCGGGGTCCTGACGCCGCTCACCTCTAGTTCCCCCGAGGCCAAACGACGCCGCGCGAGCGCAGATCTTCGACGGTATCGAAGAGCGTGACGTTGGCTTCGCGCGAGCTCCATCCGAGCTCCGTGCGGGCCTTCGTCGCATCGACGTACCAGAAGTACTGGGCCATCTCGACAGCCACCGGATCGAAAGGAGATGGAACGCCGAGCCGTGAGGCCGCCCGCTCGACGAGCCCCGCCCCCATGCGCACGAGGCTGGGCGAGCGCGGCAACGCCGCCCACGGACCCGGCACCCCCGAGACGCCCGACAGCCGCCGCAGGAGATCGCGAATCGTCAAGTTGCAGCCTCCGACCAGGTAACGCTCGCCGGGGCGGCCCCTGCCCATCGCGAGGCGCATGGCCTCCGCCGCATCGCGGACGTCGACGAACGACAGCCCCCCGGCGGGGACGGCGACGATCGATCCCTCGAGAAACATGCGCACGTCGCCCGTCGACGAGGCGTTGATGTCTCCAGGTCCGAGCAGCAGACTCGGGTTGACGCAGATCACTTCGAGAGCCCCCGCCCGGGGCCCGAGCGCCACTCGTTCGGCGAAGAGCTTCGCTCGATAGTACGGCCATTTCGCGACGAGATCGATCGGCGTCGGATCGCGCTCGGTGCCCTGGTGCCGAGGGTCCGAGCTCACGGCCACCGTTCCGCTGCTCGACGCAACCACCACGCGAGGTACGCCCGCACGCTGGCAACCGTCGAGCAACGTCCGGGTTCCCTCGACGTGCAGGCGATAGAGCTCCTCGGCGTCGTCGGGCTTGCGGGACACCTTGCCCGCGCAGTGGAAGACACCGTCACAGCCACGGACCGCGCGCGCGACGCCACCGGCGTCGAGCACGTCGTTGCCCGTCGATCGGGAGAAACGAGCCACCTCGTGTCCGTGAGCCTCGAGAACACGCACCAAATGCGCGCCGAGAAAACCGGTGGCTCCGGTGACCAGGTACCTCACGACGCCTGATCGAGCTGAAAGACCTTCTGAAACGTCGTCAGGAGCGTCACGTCGTTGGATTTGAACGCTCCCGAAAGAAAATCCGCGGGACTGGGAACGTACGACTCGCGAACGATCTTGGCGAAGAGCTCCGGTGTCGTCTTGAGGACGCAGTCCGCCTGCCCTCCTTCGGGCTTGCCGGGCCGCACGTCGCAGGCA
>DASPUY010000303.1:0-21908 GCA_035622655.1 Polyangiaceae bacterium | reverse complement strand
TCGAGCTTGTCAGCCATGCCTTCCCTTGCATCACGCTTCGCTCCTGCGCCCAAGCGCCAAAGGCGCAGAACCTCAGCGCATTATTTTGACACGGCAACTTTTCACCGCCCCTGCGTTGAACCTTGAGGCCATGGCAATGATTTTCGCCAAAACGCCCACCGCGCATCCCCGCGCGAGCCCTCCAGCCCGCCCCGCCTCGCGGGATCGATGTGCCGGCGAGCGGGGTGTCCGCGACAGGCGCGGCCCTGTCCGAAGACGACCGCCTGGTCGAACCGGAACGGCGCTCCCGGTGACCGCACGTGCTCTCGTTGCCGCATCCAACACCAGGTGGTCTCACTGATACTGGCAGCAGTAGAGGGTAGCTTGGTACCCCTGGGGGTTTACGCCGGAAGCCCCGCTGTCAGCACAGGTGACGGCCGGATAATCTTGCGCCGGTGTGTCGGGGCCTGTACAGGCGAACCCGAAGGAGCCGGGTGCGCATCCGGGCACGGTCGTATCGAAGAGGCAGCTGGCACCGGGCGGCACCAACGTCGGAGTAAAGCAGCAGTAGTTGATGGTCTGCGTTGACCCCTGCTGAACGACGGTCGGGACGTCGCACACCAGGAGATTGTAGTCGGCACGGCTCTGATTGGATCCAAGCTCGGCTTCGCTGGGCAAAGTCTCGTCGGTGCACGTCCAGGGAACGAGAGTCTCGGGACACGTTGCGCTGGTGGCCTGCTGGCAACCATGAGACGGGGCCTGCGCGCCACAGCAATAGATGATGAAATTTCCCTGGACGAGGCCCTCACCGCACGACACGGTCGGATCGAACGCCTCAGGCCGATCGTAGCCGCCGAGACATTCGTACCCGTAGGTCGGGGCTGCGCAGCCTGCGACGGGATCGAAGACGCACGATGTCGTGGCGGGCGAGCAGCAGAACCCACTGGTGCCGGCGTCGTCGAGTGGGCCTTCGTCGGTGCAAATGATCCCTTGAGGCACACCGTCGATTGACCGGCTCTGCTCCTCGTCCGGCCTCGCGGTACCGCTGCACGCATAGCCGACCAGCCCCGCGTCGCCGCACTGCGGCATCGGGTCGGTGACGACGCAGCTTTCGCCGGCCATGCCCGCATTGCCCGTGCAGCCGCCCAGACCGAAGAGGGCAGCCGCCAACGCCAGGGGCCTCTTGCCTCTCATGAGGTCATCCCCCGACGAAGAGCGGCCGGATGTGACGATCGAAGAGATTGGCCGTAACGCAACGTGCGACCGTTTCCCGAGCTGCATCCAGGGCCGAGCGGAACTCGTCCCCCAGTTCCGCCGCAACCTTGAACGCGACGTGCATGAGCTGCCGGAAATGCACGCTGTAGCTCGGGCAGGAAGGATCGTGCCGCAGGTGTTGCGCAAAGGAATCGCCGCTCCAGGCGGCGACTTGGGTGGGTGTGGGGAGGCTCGCATAGTCGATTTCGACCACGGTCGCGTACGGTCGGCACAGCTCGCTGAAACGATCGTAGGCCTCCGCGTAGATGCGCTCGACGAGTGCCAGGCCAGCGGGTCCCGAAATCGCGATGCCGATGACTTCCTCGAGCCAGGTGGTTCCGGCGGTCTTCAAGTGAATCCCTGCGCCCTGTTTCTTGAGCGCCGCCCGCATGGGCGGATAGAGCGAAAATTTGTCGCTGCCGGTGTGCACGCTGATCTTGAGCGAGCGAGGTAACTGAAAGACGCCGATCGAATGACGGATTACCGCGAGATCGGCTTCGAATTCCCTTTCGAACGTGCCGACGTCGCCGACGTAGTCGACGCCCTTCAAGAATTTGCCCGAGAACTTGGGTGCGATCGTCTGCGCGGGGATCTTCTCCCGTGCGATTGCCGCAAGAATGAAGAAGAGCTCGAGCGGCCGCTGTGGGGCCTCCGCTTCGTCGATCGACACCTCGGTCACGAAATGATCAACGCCCTTGGCGGACGCGATGTGACGGTACGTGCGGCCCGCCTCGCTGACGGCGTACAAGTAGTGACGGCCAATCCTCTCGAGGACAGCGTCCGTCACTTCGAAGGTCGCGTCGACCCCGGGAATCCGCAATGCGCCTCGAAATGGCGCCATGTCCCGCACGAACGCGGCGATGGTGTCATCGGGGGCCTGTTGGCCGATGAAGTCCGCCACGTCGAGGGTGAAGAAGTCACTCCAAGGCAGAAAGCTGTCGACGGTTTTCAGGCCGATGTGGTCGGCGTCGACGTAGTAACGGTGTGTCCAACCGGCCTCGCGAACAGCGGCGTCAGCGGCCGACCGGACGTCTGCGGGCGTCGTTCCGATGAGGGAGTGCTCGCGGTTGGATTTGTTCCACACCGGGACGACGAGGATCCCTTCCTCCTCGGCCCGTCGGATCGCGCGAAGTTGAGCGAGCCCCTCTTTGCCGAAGCGATCGCCGATGCCGATGGAGTTCGTCTCGATGTTCATTGCCATGGCCATCCTCGTGTCGACTGCGGTGCCCTCGTCGAGAATTTCTATGCCGCGCCCAGGTCGGGTCGCGATTCGTCGGCGGCCCTCCGGCTCGACTTCAATCGAAACAGCAGTTCACCAGCCCTCGGAACGAGCAGCCTCCCCTCGTCTCGGCGTTCCTGCCAATCGGCCACATTGATCGATCGAAAGTCGCGGTATCCGAGGTTCACGGCCCGGCACTCCGCCTCGCTGATCTGTGTCGCCAGAACGACTTCGATCCGCGGGCGCTCGACGCCGTTCGCGTACGTGCCGACGCCCTTGACGTGGGTCGAATGAGCCATGACGCCGCGCGAGATTCCGGCAAAGCGATCCATCTGCCTGACGAAATAGTCACGTACGTGATATCCGATTCGGCGAATCGTCTCACCGTGAGTGGCCGAAATGCGTGCGATGTGGGGAGCGTAGATGATGAGCTCTCCGCCGTCGGCGACGACCGGTTCGAGCTTGTAAGCGCACTTGCCGCCCACCCAAAGCTCGTCGTACATCGGGGGCGCGCAGCTCAGCACCGAGCGAAATGCTCGGTCCTCGTAGCAAACATGGACTCGACTCGACAAGTCGGCCGCGGCCCCCCACGCCTCTTCGGGCGTGCCGATGTAGAGGCCGACGAGCCCTTCGTCCTCGACGACGAGGCTCACGCATTTGCGTTCGACAGGCACCATGGATGCGGCGCGGTCGACGATGCGCCGAACGGGCGTACTCTTCGCACCGATCACGTCCATGTTCGTGATGAGCGCGCCCAGCCAATGAAACATGTCGATGATCTCTCTGCCGGAGATGCCCGGAAAGAGGTACTTGTTGCCACCCGAGAAACCTACGACCTCGTGAGGGAACGTCGGACCGATGATGAGGAGAAGATCGTATTCGAGCGCAATCTTGTTGATGGTCACCTTCACTCGTTCGCGCATGCGTCCGCCCGAAATGAGCGCGACCTCGTCCTCGCCGATCTCCCCGATCAACGCGAGCTGATCGGGGTTCGTCCAATCGTGATTCATGAATTTCGTTCGGGCGTAGGTCGTTTCGCGGTCCCCACGTGTGAGCCCGAGACGGGCGTCGATCGCGTCATCCGTCAGCGGTGGGTGGGTCCCGAGCGCGACGAGCACGTCGAATGCCTTCACGTCGGCGATGAGCAGGTCGTGAAGGATGCGAAACATGACGTCGATGGGGGCCGTCCGCGTGTGATCCGGGACGATCGCAAGGACTCGACGTCCACGCAGGTTCCATTGGCCGATCTCGGCCGCGCAGCGCGCGCGGATCGCGTTCTCGGACAGTGGCTCGCGCTTGGCGTCCGCGCCTGCTGCACCGGTCCTGGGGATCACCACAGCCACCCTGGAGGCATCCCCTCCGCTGTGGGGAGGGTCGGGAAGGTGCACGCGTAGGGAGACGTCTGGCCCGAGATGTTGTCGGTCACGTTGACGTCGACGCCCGCCGGCATGAAGTTGACGTCGCCGGGCCCCAGCACGAAGCTGGCAAATTGAGCCGAAACCGCCTGGGGCCCGATGCCGTCGACGATGACGTTGTCGAGGGTGATCGGCCCGGCCGGGTACAAGGCGTTGAATCCGCCCAGCGTGACCACAGGCTGAGTAAGTGCCATGCAGTTGACCGAATGGAAGTTGTGGAAGGACAGCGAGCCGAAGTTCGGGTACGACGTGCCCGCGAACAACGGATTGTATTCCGTATTGATGAGAATCGCGTTGACGATGTCTCGGACGCAAATGTCGCTGTACGTGATGTCGTCGACGGGGCCGCCTCGGCTCAAGTCCGACTTGACGCGAATCCCGTTGAAGTCGCTGTAGTCCGAAGCCGGGGCTCCGAAGGAGCGTGAATCCGCGTCGATCGTCAGATCGTAGATGTTCACGTTCGACACGCCCGTGTACGTCTCGCTTCCGATGGACATCCCGTGACCGCTGCCGAAATGATTGTGGGCAATGACGAGGTTTTCAACGGTGTGGCCGCCCTTGAGCGCGATGTCGTCGTCGCCGGTGCTGATCGTGTTGCACGCAAGCACGCCGCACGTCGCGTCGTCGCCTTCACCGGGATCGATCCCGTCTGTGTTCCGCGCAATGTACGGCGACATCACCAAGTTCTGGCTGTTCGTCCATCTGGAGGGCGTCAGGATCGTCACGCCCCACACGACGAAGCCCGCGCCGGGCGCCGTGCACGTCCCCCCCGCGGGCGTCGACGACAGCTTGACGTGAAACTTGGGCGAGTTGTGCAGCGTGATCCGGTACATCAAAAAGCCGGTCGTCGGGTTGACGATCTCGATGAGGGATGGATTGGGGGCGCTGCCGTCGACCGAGCGAAGGGCACCGGACATGTCCCACCACGAGTAATTCTCACCGACGATGGGCTCGCCTCCTTGCCCGTCGATGATGCCGTCGCCGACGATGCCCGGGCTGGTCCCGGTGACCGTCAGCAAGGGAAGACAGCCGTCGGCGTCGCTGACCCCGAGCAGCCCGCAATTGCCGTCCGACTGGTACATCGCGGGGTTGCGCGATCCGTAGAGCGTCGTTCCGGCATCGATCCACAGGATCGTGCTGCGAACGGTGAGGTGTCCGGACACGAAGACATTGTTGGACCCGTCGCTCGTAAGCTTCACAGCGCCCTGACCTTCGCAGGCCGTGAGCGCCGTCTGGATGGCGGTCGTGTCCAGGTTGCTCTCGTCGGGCGTCGACTTGTTGGCCGTCAACGTCTGGCACACGGTCGTGGGCAGGGTCGGCTCGGGCGGGAGGTTCGGATCGCCGGCGCCGCACGGCTCGGCCGCGCCGTCTGCGCCCGAGCTTCCGCCCGGCGATGGGGAAGCGAATCCACACACGTAAGGGAGGGGCGGGACGCTGTCGCTGCTCGGCGCGCACGCGCTCGTGACGGTCGGAAGCAACGCCGCGATCACGCGCGTTCCAAGCCCGCGGGCCATCCGGGTCGCCGGACGTGTCGTTCGTCCATGACTCGGAGTCGGGAAGGCTTGCATGGATCGTGGGCGACGCAGCGCGCCTCGGAACCTACTGGAGCGTACCCGCCATTGGTCGGGGTGTCAAGTGGCCTTACCAATAGGGGCGAATGGCGCTGGCGCTGCGGCGGAGCCGCGTGGTAAGGCACCGTGCATGCGCCGCGCTTCGCTCGAAGCGTCGCATCTGCAAGCGGGCGACCCCGACCGTCGATTTCGCGTTCGTGGGCTGCGCTGGTGGATCGCGCTCTTGCTCATGGGAGTCACGGTCGTCAACTACCTCGACCGTAGCTGTCTCTCGGTAGCTGCGCCCGTGCTGAAGAAGGATCTGTCGATCGACGAGCTCCACTTCTCGCGCATCGTCATGGCCTTTCAGCTCACGTACCTCATGATGCAACCGATCTCGGGTCGCATCATCGACTGGCTTGATCTTCGCGCCGGCCTCGCCCTCTCGATCCTCTGGTGGTCCGCCGCGCAGATGCTCTCGGCGGTCGCCGGGGGCTGGGGCGCGTTCGCCGCCTTCCGGGCCGTTCTGGGGATGGGGGAAGCCGGGAATTTTCCTGCGGCTTCCAAGGCCGTGTCCCAATGGTTCCGCCCACGGGAACGCACGATCGCAACGGGGGTTTTGAACGTCGGAGCCGGGGTCGGTGCGCTCATCGCCCCGCCGATCGTGGTGTTCCTGATGTCGCGCTACGGCTGGCCGGCCGCGTTCGTGGCCACCGGGGCCGCGGGCATCGTATGGGTGACGGTATGGCTCCTCTTTTACCGCCCACCCGAGGAGCATCGATGGCTCTCGAAGGCCGAGCTCTCGTACATCAGGGAGGGGGCGACGGAGCTGCTCGTCGACGAGCCACTGCCTGGCGAGAGCGTATGGAAGGCCGTCCTGACACAGAGAAACTTCTGGGCGCTCGCCCTGGCGCGCTTCCTTTCCGAGCCCGCATGGCAGTTCTTCACGTATTGGATCCCGCTCTACCTGGTCACCGAGCGCCACCTGGAGCAGGCGGGGATTGCGCGCGTCGCCGGGGTGCCGTTCATCGCCGGAGACCTGGGCTGCATACTCGGCGGGCTGTTTTCGCCGTTGTTCGTGTGGCTGGGCGCGTCCGTGATGACGGCGCGCAAGCTTGCCGCGACCGCATGCGCGCTTCTCATGGTCCTTGCGGGCTTCATCGGGACGGCACCCAGCGTGGGCTGGGCGATCGCTTTTTTCTGCGTCGGGGCCTTCGCTCATCAGGCCATGTCGTCGACCCTTCTCACGCTCCCCGCGGATCTGTTTCCGAAACGGATGGTCGCGACGGCGAACGGGCTTTCGGGCACGGTCGGGGGCCTGGGAGGACTGCTGTTCACCATGGTGGTGGGGATCGTCGTGCCGAAAGTCGGCTACGGCCCCCTGTTCGTGGCGATTGCCTTCTTCGACCTTGTCGGGTCCGCACTCCTCTGGGGAGTGCTTCGAGAGCAACGCCGGGAGGGCGCGCTGAGCAGTGATGCGCTCGCGACGCCGGGTTCGCCGGGCCGCTGAGCGCGCGCGACCTCACCACGGCAACGTGGCGCACGTCCAGACGTCGCCCGCCGATCCGGTGATGCACACGCATCCCTCGCTTTTCCCGGCATCGGAAACGGTGGTGCACACGTCGTTCCCCGTGCTGGGCGGGCACGGCGTGGAACAAGGAAGCTTGTCAGCGACGTCCGCGGCACAGGCGGGAGGCGTCATGCCCTCCACGTAGCAGGTGGGCAGCGGGTCGATGTAGTCGCAGTCCGCGCATTGATAGACGCCCGACGTGCACGTGCAAGCTTTCGTCCCGAGTTCGCTCTGGCTGCTGCCCGGAGGCAGGTCCGGGCCGCATCCCTTCACGCACTCCTGCAAGGCACCTGCGTCGCACGTCGTGATCTTGTCCTCGAGACCCGAGGGACAGGCCGGGAGTCCGGCCGCTCCCGAGTCTGCGGTCGCGATCGCGCCTGAGTCGGAGAGCGCCTG
Organism: Polyangiaceae bacterium; assembly: GCA_035622655.1. GTDB lineage: Bacteria > Myxococcota_A > Polyangia > Polyangiales > Polyangiaceae > Palsa-1150. The sequence goes on along the minus strand of DASPUY010000303.1, from coordinate 14,525 downwards.
CGGGCCGGAGCTCGAAGCGCTGCTCGAAGTGCTGCTCGTGGCTCCGCCGCTGCCTGTCGCGGTCGAGCCGCTGGTCGTCGTCGACTCGCCGGTCGTGTTCGAGCCGCTCGTCGTCGCCGAGTCGCCGGTCGTCACGGAGACGGAGCTCGTCGCCGCGCCGCTCCGAGCGGTCGCGCTGCTGCTCCCCGCGGTGGCGGTCATTGGAGTCCCGGCGCTCGGGCCGCTCGCATTGGCGCTCCCGGCGAGGATGCCGCTGTCGTTCTTGAAGCTGTCGCCGGGATCGGCGGCGCAGGCGGCGAGCACGGCCGCCGGGACAAGAAATGCCGCTGGCCCTCGGGCTCGACAATCGCGCACTGACGCCGCTCCGCTGGCGGGCAACCCCGCATCTGCCCGCCAGCCTAGGCCCGAAGGCCCGGTTGTCAAGTGGCCTGACCAATTGCGGTTGCCCGGCGCTCCATCTCGGACGACGGGCCGCCGAGGACTGGCCGAAAAACGGTCGGCGCGAACTACATGCGATGCTCGGCGTCCGCGATCCCTTGCTCGGTCATGCGAATCGCTTCGTCGATGTTGCGCAGGCCGCGTGCGCGCAGCCCGTTGGCGAACGCATTGTCCTCTTCCTTGGTCACGTCGTCGCGCGCCGCGCGAAGGGCCGCTAGCGCCTTGTGCAGGCGGCCTGCACGGGGCTCTTTGACGTCCACGGGCGGGTGATCGTCGAGATTCTTGCCGTCGTCGATGGCGGCTTGCTTGATGTCGTGGATGGCGCGGTCGATGAGCTCGATCGCATTGTGCTCGTCCCACTTCACCTGCGCGTCTCCACCCCGTCGCTCCAGGTGTGCACGCGCGCTTCTCAGATCGGTCAGGGCGTGCAGGTAGGAAGGATGAGCCGCGGGAGGGGGCGGGGCCGCAACCACGACGGGCGGCGGAGGGGGCGCTGCAGCCAGTCGATCCGCTTCCGCAATCCCCTGCTCCGTGAAGCGGATCGCGTCGTCGATGTTGCGCAGGCCGCGCGCGCGCAGGCCGCTGGCGAAGGCATTGTCCTCCTCCTTGGAGATGTCCGTCCGCGCTGTCCGCAGCGCCGCGAGAGCCCTGTGAAGACGGCCGGCTCTGGGCTCGTGCGCGTCGATGGGCAGATGGTCCTGGATGTTCTTGCCGTCGTCGATCGCAGCCCTCTTGATGTCGCCGATCGCGCGATCGATCGCATCGACGGCGCCGCGCTCGTCCCATTTGAGCTGCGCGTCTCCGCCCCAGTGCTCGAGGTTGGCGCGCGCTTCGCGCAGGTCGGAGAGTGCGTGGAGATAGGCCGGGTGCCGTTCCGGCGGCGGGGGAGGTGCGGGCGCCGCGACGACCGCCGGCGGCGGAGGAGGCGCGGGGGCGGCGGGTTGCGGCGGAGGCGGGGCGGGCGCGGGCGCCGGCTCGGCCGCTTGGGGAGGCGGTGGCGCCGGCGGGGGAGCGGGCGCCGGTTCCACCGTGGCGTGGACGGTGCAAGCGGAAATCGAGCTCCAAGCCAGGATGGCCAGCAAAGCGGCGAGTGAAGTTCTGACCGTGATCGTCATGGGATCTCCCGTCGTGGTTCGTGCGATCGTTTCAGAAAAAGAAGCGGCGTGAGCGCGAGTCTATCGGAAAACACTGGTCGCCACCCCACGCGCCGCTCAGGCGTCGAGGCGGGAGACGGCGATCCTTCGCGCACCGCTCGCCCGGCGGTCAATAGATCGACGGGACGTACATTTCCTGCGGAATCGGATCGCGGACGTAGTTCGGATGATGCACGCGCCCGGGCAGGACCACGACCTCCTGCGGCAACTCTTCGTATCGAACCTGGGTCAGCAGATGATGGATGCAGTTCAGGCGCGCCTTTTTCTTGTCGACCGCCTCGACGATCCACCAGGGCGCCTCCGGAATGTGGGTGCGTTCGAGCATGGCCTCCTTGGCCTTCGTGTACTCCTCCCACCGCCGGCGGGACTCGAGGTCCATGGGGCTGAGCTTCCAGCGTTTGAGGGGATCGCGGATGCGCATCTCGAAACGCATGTGCTGCTCGTCGTCCGTGATGGAGAACCAGTACTTGATGAGGATGATGCCCGCGCGGACGAGCATCTTTTCGAATTCGGGCACCGAGCGGAAGAACTCCTCGACCTCCTCCTCCGTGGAGAACCCCATCACCCGCTCGACCCCGGCGCGGTTGTACCAGCTGCGGTCGAAAAGGACGATCTCGCCTCCCGCCGGCAGGTGCTCGACGTATCGCTGAAAATACCACTGCGTCTTCTCTCGCTCGCTCGGAGCAGGCAGGGCCGCGACCTTGCAGACACGCGGATTCAAGCGCTGGGTGATTCGCTTGATCACGCCGCCCTTGCCCGCCGCGTCGCGTCCCTCGAAGAGCACGAGCAGCTTGAGCTTCTGGTGCACGACCCAGTCCTGCAATTTCACCAGCTCTCCCTGCAGCCGGAACAGATCGACGAAGTAACGGCTCCGTTCGCCCGCCTCTGCCGACGGAGCGCCGAGGGCGGCGAGCCGGGCAAAACCGTCGTCGTCGAGCTCCATTTCGAGCTCCTCGTCGAAAGTGTCGATTGCCTCGTCGCGCATGCGGCTGCGGAGCGAGTCCTGGGATGCGTTCCTCTCGGTCATGGGTGCCTCGCGTCGGTCATGGGAGCTCGCGGTCTATCGCCCGCCAGCGCCCCAGTCATGCAATCGAGACGTCGGGCGAATCGGGGGCAGCTTCGGTTGGGCCTTGATGATGGTCCCGGAAATACATCGGCGGCCTCGTCGGCGAAAGGGCGGCCGACGGCGTCTGCGCCGACCGGCGGCGGGGATTGCATTTCGGACAATCGAGCGCCAAAAGTGTGCCCTCCATGGGCGGACTCTTCGGCTGGCTGGCGTTGGCGGTCCTTGCGGGTGGCGTGCTTTCCGTGCAGGCGGGCATCAACACGCTGCTGTCGCGCGAACTCGGGGGGCCTTTGCAGGGGACGCTGGCGTCGTTTCTGACCGGCTCGGTCGTTCTCCTGGCCGCCTGGGGGATCAAGCGCTCTCCATGGCCGGGGATCGATCGGATGGGCCAAGTACCGCTCGTGACGTGGTCCGGGGGCTTGCTCGGCGCCCTGTACGTCGGAATCACGATCCTCCTGTCTCCGCGCCTCGGCGCCGCGACGTTTTTCGGCGTCGTCGTCGGCGGGCAGATGGCGACGGCCCTCGTCCTCGACCATTTCGGCGCTCTCGGGTTCGCCGTGCACCCCATCACGGCTCTGCGGGTGGTCGGGATTGCGCTGGTCGTTTCCGGCGTCGTGTTGATTCGCGCCTCATGAGCGCGGCAGCCATCGCGTGCGCTCGAAGGTTGGCAGCAGGCGTGACCTTGCAGCAGGCGTGACCTTGCGGCCGGCGTGACCTTGCAGCAAGTGTGACCCGAGGGCCATCGGCCCGTTACTCTTGCCGAGCAGCCGTTACTCTTGCGGGACGAAGGAGAGTCGCCATGGCCAAAGGGATCGAGAAGGGAAAGAAGAACAACAAGCCAAAGGTATCGATCAAGGAGAAGCAGAAGCGAAAGAAGGAAAAGAACGCGGGCAAGTAATGCGACATGCCGCGGACCGGCGGCCCGCCCGTCTGGCGCGGCGCCGGAGCAACGCCGCTGCAGGCAGCGGGAGCCCGTGCCCGGTACAAAGCCGCCGGGCTTTCGCTGCGTTTCGGGTCATCGCGAGCCGCGGAGCCAGCCGATCTCGGACGCCGTGACGGGGCCCACCCCCAGCTCATCGAGTGAGGTCGGGGGTCGTTCCGTGCTTGCGTCGACGGGCAGGTTGCGCGCCATGACCTCGGCGAACCGCTGCGGGAAGGGCGGGTCGCGATCGGGCTCCGCAAGGCCGGACGGAATCAGCGTTTTCCCGGTCGAGTCGTACTTGTCCGACGCCCCCAGCGTGTGCAAGAGCTCGTGGGCGGTGACGAACAGCGCGAAGTCCGCCATCGACGCGTCGAGCTCGACTTCGACGGTACCGACCCGGCCCCCTTCCTCGCTCTCGCCCTCGACGACCTCGCGCTGTGCGTTCAGCGGCGGTCGGGCGACGACGTACACACGCGAGTCGTAGATTCTCGCGTCGAGCCCCGCCTTGCGATCGGCCCGAGACGTCCAGCGCCACAAGGCCCAGCTCTCACGTGCGGATGCAAGCAAGCCGCTGCCGGCCATCTTGGGCAGGCTCTCCGGCATGTCGATGGGCCCGAAAAACGTGAACACGAACGGGTGGACCGACGCCGGTCGATAGCGATGGCACTCTTCGACGAGGCGCGCATCGAGCGCGGGAATTCGTTCCCGGAACGCGTCGACAGCCTCGGCGTCGAGGGAGCCACGACGGACGAGGACGATCGCCACGGAGAGAGGCCGCTCCCAGTCGTTGCGCTCGCGTCGGCTGCGGACGTCGCGCCACGCCCACAGGATGACGATTAGGAGAATGGTCGAAAGAATCGTGACTCGCGTGCGAAAAAACTTGTTGGCGCGCGTGGGGGCCGCCTCGGACGCGCCGGATGGATGCGAAAGCGGGTTCACCCGGTCACCGCGCCCCGATCCTGCTCGAACCGGCGCGCCACGAGGGACGTCGGGTCCACGATTGTCGTAGAATCGCGGTCGCCGTGCCGGAGGCGCCTCGCCGTCGCGACGTTCTGCGTGGGATGGCCGTTGCGGCCTGCAGCCTCACTGTGGAATCGTGCATCGACGTGCCGGTCGCATCCCCGCCGCCCCCACCCATCGTGCCACGCGAACGACTGCCGGGTGGCCTCGAAGTTCGCGGTGGGAGGTTCTACAGAGACGACGCGCCGTTCTTCGTCGCCGGCATGAATTACTGGGCAGCATCGACCCTCGCGCGCGACGCGGGCGCCGCCGGGTGGGACCGTGTTCGGCGGGAGCTCGACGCATTGCAGGCGCTTGGCATTAACGTCATCCGCACGATGGGCGCCACCGAGGGGCCCGACAGCGAGCCGTGGCGAATCGTCCCATCGATCCAATCGCGCGAGGGATACTACGATCCAGGGGGAGTCGCCGGGGTGCTTCGGCTTGCCGACGAACTTCGGCGTCGCGGCCTCTACGCGATCGTGATGCTGAACAACTTCTGGCCGTGGTCCGGGGGAATGGCCCAGTACCTGGCGTGGGCGGACGAGGGCGCGATCCCCTATCCCCCGCCGGCGCAAGGCGGGGATTGGGGAACGTACGAGGAGTTTTCGTGCCGTTTCTATGCAAATGCCCGGGCGCGCGAAGCGTACGCCTCGATGATCCGGTTCCTCGTGCCGCAGCTTCGCACCAATGCGGCCATCGTGTGGGAGCTTGCCAACGAGCCGCGAGGAGTCGCCGATGTGGCCGGCTACCGCCGCTGGATCGACGAGACCGCGAGGCTTATCAAGGCGCTCGCGCCGGGTCAGCTCGTCACGACCGGAAGCGAGGGGGACACGGCATCCCCATGGCACGCCGGGCTCGACATCGTCGAAGATCACCGCAGCGCCGCGATCGACTTCGTGACGCTGCACCTCTGGGCCCAGAACTGGGGCTGGATCAGGGCCGATCGCGTGGCCCAGGATTATTCTGCCGGTCTCGAACGCGCGCGGCGTTACGTCGTGGAGCAGGTTGGTCGCGCTGCGGTGCTGGGCAAACCGATCGTTCTCGAGGAGTTCGGATTTCCCCGTGACGACGGCAGTTTCGATCCAGCGTCGTCCACCCACGTTCGGGACCGATACTTCGCCGAGATTTACGCGCTCGTCCGTTCCCTCGCGCGCGAGACGCCGATGGCCGGAATTCTACCGTGGGCCTGGTCCGGCCAAACGCGTCCGCCGAGGCCCGGCGATTGCTGGAAGCCCGGGGACCCGTTGACGGGCGACCCGCCTCACGAGCGCCAGGGATGGTATGGGATCTACGACAGCGACTCCACGGTGGCCACGATCCGCGAGGGGTCCGCGCACATCGTGGCGCCCGGCGCGGCCTAGGGTGCTTGGCCGTGGCGTGAAACGGGTTCGACCGGCCGGTGCCGGCTCCTTGCGTCAAGCCCCGACCGCCGCCTCTGTCGTGCATCGTAGGAGCTGTTTCGATGGATGTGCTTTACGCGAGCGTGCTTTCTGCGACCCTTGGGGCGCCCTCGGGAGGATGATCGTGCGTCAGGCGTCTGCGCTCGTCCCTGCAATGCTGTGCGCGTGGGCCATGCCCGCCATGGCGGACACGGCGCCGGAGTGGCGTCCGGACGGCATGTCCGACGGCCTGTGGGTCGAACGGCGCGAAGTTCGCGGCTCGTCGTACGACGAATTCCGTGTCATCACCGCCCGCTCGCTGGACCTCTCGCGTTTCTGCGATGCCATCTTCGCGAAGGGTCGGGACGTCCAATCGAGCGTGCACTTCAAGAAGCGTGAGCTTTTGCGCGAGACGGGCACGGAGCGCTGGATGTACGAGCAGATCGCGGTTCCGTGGGTATCGGACCGCGACTACGTCATGCATACGAAGCTCGAGGCACCGGCATCGAGCGGCCGGTGCGAGGTCTCCTTCGCGACCGAGAACGATCCATCGAGGCCGCCGGTTCCGGGCGTCGTACGGATTCCCGCGATCCGCGGCCACTGGGCCGCTGCGCCGATGGCGGACGGTCGATTGTGGATCGACTACGAGATATTCAGCGATCCGGGCGGCGGGATCCCGGCCTTCCTCGCGCGCGGCGGCCAGCGCAGCGCAGCCGTCGATTTCGTCAAGAGCGTGATTGCCCGCGTCGGGGGGCCCGTCGCCTGCGCTCCGGCGTCGGCGTCCCTCCCCTCGGCGGGCACCGCCGCAGCGCCCCCGGCCGGTGTGCCGGCGCAGTCGGAGCACGCCGCGGCGGATCGCGGGGCGGACCCACGACCATGAGCGCGGAGGCGGCGACGAGGAACCGGCTCGGGATCCCGGCCGACGCGCAGCGTGTCCTCGTCTTCTCGGAGAGCAGTCATTGGGACACCAACTGGCTGCAGACGTCGGAGGAATATTTCAAGGGCCGTCTCGAGCCCATCTTCGACGCCGTTCTCGACATGCTCGAGCGGGACCCGGCGCGCGTGTATTGCGTCGAGAGCGTCTTTTTCCTCAAGCTCTACTGGGAGCGGCATCCGGAACGGCAGTCGCGCTTGCGCAGGCTGATGGAGCGGCGCCAGCTGCGCATTCTTTCCTCGTCGCTCACTACGCCCGACACCCTGTTGCCGCATCCCGAGGCCATCCTGCGCGACTACCATCTCGGGCAGGATTGGCTGCGCGGCTGCGGGCTCACGGTCGTCCCACGCACTGCATATTTCCCCGACAACTTCGGGCACTCCCCGCACTTGCCATCGCTGATGCGCGCTGTGGGAGTCGACGCAGTCGCCGTGACCCGCATCGACGGTATGTACTTCATCGCCGCAGACTACCGAAAGAGGAGCGCGTTCCCTCTCAAAGGGTCGACCGCGGAGCTCCTGCAGAAAGAGCTCCGAACGCTCGATTTCGTGTGGCAGGACGACGATGGAGCCGAGGTTCTCTGCCACTGGAACGCATTCACGTACTTTCAAGGCGACATGCTGGCTCACACCGGCATCGTCCGGTGGAACGGGCACGTCGCCGCCATCCCCTGGCGAACGCGAGGTCACGTTGCCCGGCGGATCGACGGGTTCGTGCGGCAGCTCGAGCCGCTCGCGCGCACTCCGTACATGCTCTGTCCCATCGGGATGGATTTCAACGATCCCATCGTCGGGTTGCCGGAATTGCTCGATCGGTACAATCGCGAGCGGTACCCCTCGACCGGCACATGGGCCGTCCTGGCAGGTCTCGACGACTACTTCGAGCTGCTCGCGCACAGGCGATCGCAGCTTCCCGCGCTGCGGGTCGATCCGAATCCCTACTGGATGGGATTTTACTCCTCACGGCCCGAGCTCAAGCAGCGGCCCGCGCGGATCGCCCGGGCACTGGTGCTTGCCGAGAACCTCTCGGCGCTGTCCCCGCCCGATGCGGCGCTCGAAGCGTCGCTGCGCGAGGCCTGGCACAGGCTCGTGCTCATCAATCACCATGATGCGATCACGGGAACCTCGCCCGACCGCGTGTGTCACGACGAGCAAAGGGGGTGGCTCGACGCCGCCGAAGCCGCAGCGACGCTGGCGCTCTCCCGCGCCGCAGCCGGGCCCGCGGTGCGGGCCGGCGAGGCCGTAACGCGAAGACCGCGCGGCACGGGGACCGAGCGCATCCGGTGGTGGAGGGAGGGCTCGGAAATGCACGTGCGCACTCCGCGCCACCGGATGACGTTCTCGAAGGAGCGCGGGGGATGTCTCACGAGCCTCGTGCTCGACGGTCATGAGCAGCTCCGCGGGCTGGGACTGGACTTGGTCGCATTCGCCGACGAAGGCGGTCTCTGGCGCCTGGGGCACGAGTTCCGCGGAGGGCGTTTCGCCGAGATCGACCGCGCCAGTCGCCGGCCCGCGAAGATTGTCGTCAGAGCGGTCGACGGCGGTCTCGAGGTCGAGATCTCCTCGGACTTGCGGGGCGCTCCCTTCGTACGAACCGTGACCTGCCGAGCCGACGACCCGCTCGTTCACGTGCGAGTCGCCGGCGTCGCCGCCCGACGGACGACCGTCACCTGCCGGTGGAACGTCGCCGAGCGCCCGGCTTCGCTTCGCATGGACACGCTGGGAGGTACGATCGAGCGCCCGCTCGAAAGGCTGCATCAGCCGACGTTCTGGCCCGTGCCGTCGGTCGTGTCGCTGCAGCGGTCGACGCACACGATGCACGTCGGTTTCGAGGCCCCGAGCGCGGTCTCGTCCGGCCCCGAGGATGGTCTCGAATGGATCGTCGCGCGCAACGCCCCCAAGGAGCGTGCATTCCGGATCCTCCCCGTCCTGGCCCACCCGATCGGCGGTACCGTCGACGGCCTTCAGACGCACCGTGCGGCGCTGTTCGTCGCGCCTGGGAGCGTCGTGCCGAGCGAGATGCGCCACCGTCTCGAGCTGGCGTGGCTGCCCGCCGCTCTCCGCCCTCTCAAGCACCTCGCAGGCTCATTGATTCGATGCAGCGATCCGGCAGTCTCGTTTGCCGCAGTCAAGCGGGCGGACGCGGGGCCGGGGATCATCGTTCGGGTGGCGTGCGCCGGCCGTTGCGAGCGACCCGTGCGCATCTGGCTGACGTCTCAAGACGTCGGGAGCGCGTCGCTCTGCGACGCCCGCGAATTCGACCTGCAGCCGCTGGTCGTGAGCGACGGTCGCGTGCTCGTGGCGCTACCCTCGCGCCTCGTCACCCTGCGCCTCGTGCCGTGCGAGCCGTCTCGCGTGTCCTCTCCATGGCTCGCATTCGCGGACCGCCCCGCGGTCGCGCAGGCGGTTTGAACATCGCCGTCCCTGTGCCAATGCGCTTGCGCGCGACGCGCCTTCGTGGCAGGCCGTTCCCGAGGAGAAACGGTCCATGCGCATCGTGATCGTGGGCTCGATGGTGGCACTGGCGGCGTGTGGAACCGGCGCCCCTTCCGTCACGCCCGTCCGCGGGCCCGAAGGGTCGTCCGGCTATCTCGAGATTCGATGTCCCCACGACAACGCCAAGTGCAGGGAGCTGGCATCCGAGTCGTGCCCTCGCGGCTATGAGCTCGTCGACTACCGAGGCAACCAGGATCGGTACACGTCTCCCGATACGATGAGCGAGCCCTTGGGTCCGCCGGGCGGTACCGGGAAGATCCTGGTTGCCTGCAAGTAAAGGCGCGGGGGGACCGCGGCGCCGTCAGCGGGTGGCGCGAGCTACGGTTCAAAGAAGTCCGCGAGGGATGATCGTCGGATCGAGGAGCTGACGTAACCGGTCCGCTCGTCGACTTAGCGCATCCGTTTTACCGCATCCGCTCGGACCGACGAGAGCCGGGCAGCGGCCGGCCTCCACCGTGAGGCTCGTCGGGTGGAGGACGAGTCTGCCGTCGAAACCTTCGGAGACTGCGTCGAGCTCGATCACGCGCTGTGGCCGAGAATGCACGACAGCGGTCGCGTTTGCCGGGGATTGACCTCGGAGCGGCGCGAGGTAGTCAGGCTCCGAGTGGACTCCAGTCCGACCTTGCCGTCGCTGCGAACGCGCGCCAGCGGTCTCTTGCTGCATCCGACCTCTCTGCCCGGCCGTCACGGCAGCGGCGACCTGGGTGCGGAGGCACGGGCATTCATCGACTTTCTCGCGTCGGCGTCCCAGCGCTGGTGGCAGATGTTGCCCGTCGGTCCGCCCGGTTACGGCGAATCTCCTTACAGTGCGCAATCGGCCTTCGCGGGCAGTCCGCTGCTCATCAGCCCGGACGCGCTCGTCGACGAAGGTTGGGTCGATGAGGCGCAAGCCCAGCGGCAAGCCCAGTCCATCGTGTCTTCGCAGATGAGCGACTTCATCGATTACCCCGCCATGGCAGAGCACCGCCTCGGACTGCTCTGGCGAGCGTTCGACAGGTGGTGCGCCGAGGACGATGCGTCTCTACAAAATGAATATCGCGCGTTCGTCGCGAAGAACGATGGCTGGCTCGATGACTTCGCCTTGTTTCGTGCGCTCAAGGGCGCCGCTGGTGGAGGTCCCTGGACGGACTGGGTTCCGGCGCTCCGTCGCAGGGACGCCGACGCTCTCGAGAGCGCCCGCCGGAGCCTCGGTCGGGAGATCGCGTTCGAGAAGTTCGCCCAGTTCGTTTTCGATCGGCAGTGGAGCGCGCTGCGCCGTTATGCCGCGGCGCGCGGAGTCGGCCTCATCGGCGACATTCCGATCTTCGTCGCCCACGACAGCTCGGACGTCTGGCAAGACCCCGAGTCGTTCTTCCTCGACGAGGCCGGCCGAACGACTTGCGTCGCGGGAGTTCCCCCCGACTACTTCAGCGCCACCGGTCAGCGCTGGGGCAATCCGCTCTACCGGTGGAGGCGAATGAAGAAGACCGGTTACCGATGGTGGGCGGCTCGATTGCGCGCGGCGCTCGCACGCTTCGACGCGGTTCGCATCGATCACTTCATCGGCTTCCAGCGCTACTGGCGCATCCCGGCCGAAGAACCGACCGCGATCCGGGGACGCTGGGTAAGGGGGCCCGGCGCCGACTTCTTCCGAGCCATGAAAGCCGAGCTCGGAGAGCTTCCGCTCATCGCGGAAGACCTCGGCGCCGTCACCCCGGACGTCTTTGCTTTGCGCGACAGTTTCCGTTTCCCGGGAATCAAGATCCTTCAGTTCGCGTTCGGGCGTGACCCCTATGCGTACACGTTCCTTCCGTACAACTATCCGCGACGGGCGGTCGTCTACACGGGAACGCACGACAACGACACCACCGTCGGCTGGTTCCGCGACCAAGGCGGCGGATGGAGCACGCGCACTCCGGCCGAGACGGAGGCCGAGCGTCGGGCGGCGCTGCGTTATCTCGGCACGACGGGCGAGGAGATTCACTGGGACATGATCCGAGCGGCGCTCTCGTCGGTGGCACGCATCGCGCTCTTCCCCCTGCAGGACGTGCTCGGGCTCGGTTCGGAAGCTCGCATGAACCGGCCGGGCGTGCCGACGGGCAACTGGCTCTGGCGATTCGAAGCCGGCGCGCTGACTCCCGCGCACGCCGAGCGTCTCGGAGGCATGAGTCGCACCTACGGACGAGCCGCGGACCCGGCGACGAGGGTCGTCCGATGAAACGGTCGCGCCGATCGAGACGCGGCTCGACTGTGCTCGGCACCGAGTCGACGTGGTACAAGGACGCGATCATCTACGAAGTTCGAACGCGTTCGTTCTTCGACAGCAACGATGATGGAATCGGCGACTTCCGCGGGCTCGCCGCCAAGCTCGATTACCTGGAAGACCTCGGCATCACGGCCCTCTGGATCTTGCCCTTCTACCCCTCGCCCGGAAGGGACGACGGATACGACATTTCCGACTACACCGACGTTCAATCCGACGTCGGAACGCTCACGGACTTCGAGCACTTGCTCGCCGAGTCGCACCGGAGAGGCATCCGCGTCATCACCGAGCTCGTCCTCAATCACACGTCCGATCAGCACCCCTGGTTCCAGAGGGCGCGCCGAGCGCCGGCGGGGTCTGCGGAGCGGGACTTTTACGTCTGGAGCGAGACGCCCGATCGGTACGGGGATGCGCGTGTCATTTTCCGCGACTTCGAGCCGTCGAATTGGTCGTGGGACCCCGAGGCCCACGCCTACTATTGGCATCGCTTCTACAGTCATCAACCCGATCTCAATTTCGAGAATCCCGCCGTCCACGAGGCGCTGCTCGGGGTGGTCGACTTCTGGCTCGCCAAAGGGGTCGACGGTCTGCGTCTCGACGCCGTGCCATATCTCTACGAAGAGGAGGGAACGAATTGTGAAAATCTCGAGAAAACTCACGATTTCCTGAAGAAGCTCCGTGCACACGTCGATTCGCGTTTCAAGAATCGACTTCTGCTGGCGGAAGCGAACCAGTGGCCGGAAGACGCGGCAGCCTATTTCGGCCGTGGCGACGAATGTCACATGAATTTCCATTTTCCGCTGATGCCGCGGATCTTCATGGCCATTCATCAAGAAGATCGGCTCCCGATCGTCGATATTTTCGCGCAGACGCCCGAGGTCGACCCGACCTGCCAGTGGGCGCTCTTTTTAAGAAACCACGACGAGCTCACGCTCGAGATGGTGACCGACGACGAGCGCGATTACATGTACCGCGCGTATGCACGCCAGGCGGCGATGCGAATCAACCTGGGCATTCGCCGGCGGCTCGCGCCGCTCGTCGGCAACAGTCGGCGCCGAATGGAGCTTCTGAACGGACTTCTCTTCTCGCTGCCGGGGACGCCCGTCGTCTACTACGGCGACGAGATCGGCATGGGGGACAACGTCTACCTGGGCGATCGCAACGGAGTGCGCACTCCGATGCAATGGAACATGGATCGCAACGCCGGTTTCTCGAGAGCGAATCCTCAGCGCCTGATCCTGCCCGTCGTCATCGACCCCGAGTACCACTACGAGTCGCTCAACGTCGAGAACCAGCAGCAGAACCCGACGTCTCTCTTGTGGTGGACGAAGCGCCTCATCGCGTTTCGTAAACGCTTTTCCGCGTTCGGCCGCGGGACGGTGGAGTTTTTGAGCCCGTCGAACTCGCACGTCCTGGCCTACGTGCGGCAGTACCACCAGGAGCGCGTGCTCATCGTCGCGAATCTCTCGCGGTTCACGCAGTACGCCGAGCTCGATCTGTGCCGCTACAAGGGTCTGACGCCCCTCGAGCTCTTCGGAGAGACCTGGTTTCCGGTCGTGGGCGACGCCCCCTATACGATCACGCTCGGGCCGCACGACTTCTACTGGTTCTCGCTCGAACGCCCCGACCACGTCGAGGCGCCGCGCTCGGTGCCACCTGCCGTGGTCATCGAATGCGCGAGCGTCGAGGCCCTGCTTCGCGAACGGCGCCTGGATTCGGCGCTCCTCCCCTACTTGGAGAATCGCCCGTGGATGCGGCACGATCGCACGATCACCGGCGTAAGGACCATCGATGTCCTTCGTCTGGGGGAGGGGGAAGGAGCGATCTTCGTCACCGTCGTCCGTGTCGAGTACGCCGAGGGTGAACCCGAGCGCTGCGTGCTTCCCCTGGCCTTCGTCGCGGAGGACAAGGCCGTCGTCGCTCCGGCCGCGATCGTTGCGCGCGTCGAGATTCGACGCAAGGACGACGCCCCCGTCCTTGGCGCGATCGTGGACGCGACCGACGAGCCCGGCGCTGCGCGGGCCTTGCTCGGCGCGATCGCGGCGGGCCAGTCGGCCGTCGGCGATGCGGGCGAGCTCGTCGCGTCGGTCGTCGGTGAAGGACTGCCCGCCCCCGACGAGGGTCCGATCGAGTCGTGGAAGCTCGGGAGGGAGCGTCACGACACCATCGTGCGGTTTGCCGATCGGTTCGTGCTCCGCCTGGTTCGAAGGTTGGACGAGGCGGTCAACCCGGAGCTGGAAATCGGGCGCCACCTCGCCATCCGAGGCAGCGACATCGTTCCACGTCATCTGGCGGTTCTCGAGCTGCGCTGCGCTCGTTCGGAGCCGACGATGCTGGCGCTCGTGCAAGGTTTCGTGCCGCACGTCGAGAGCGGCTGGGCCTTCACGATCCAGGAGCTGGGTCGCTACTACGATCGCGCCCTCGCGTGGAGCGCAGCCGCGTCTCCGCCGCCTCCTCCGGCCGGTTCGCCACTGCAGCTCGTCGGACAGGATCCGCCCAGCCCCGTCGCCGCGCTCATCGGTCCTTACCCAGACATCGCGGAGCAGCTCGGGCGCCGGATCGCGGAGCTGCATCGGCAGCTGGGCGCCAGCACGACCGACCCGGCCTTCGCGCCGGAACCGGACTCGCTTCTCGACCGCCGCTCCCGGTACCAGTCGCTGCGCACCCTCGCCGCACGCGTCCTGCGGCTACTTCGCGAGCGGGGCCCCACGCTGTCGTCCTGGGCTCGCCGCGAAGCCGAGACCGTGCTCGCTCTGGAGGCGGCGATCTTCGGCTGGCTCGAGCCGCTCCTGAAAGTTCGGACCGACTGCCAGCGCATCCGCATTCACGGTCACCTGCACTTGGGGCACGTGCTCTTCACGGGGAAGGACTTCGTCATGACCGACATCGGGGG
>DASPUY010000302.1:0-5091 GCA_035622655.1 Polyangiaceae bacterium | reverse complement strand
CGTGCGCGTGAAGGGCCCCCGCGGAGCGTGCGAGTCGTTCATGGCGAAGTGGAACGCAGCGTGCGCCCGTGCGTCGAATGTGCACAGCGACGCGGGCCAGCAGGGCCAAGCGTCCGAGCAAGTCGCGTGTGGAGGAAGTCGATGAACTGGGAACATCATCGGCAAAGACGACTGGAGAAGCGCGCTGCGAAAGACCGGAAGCGCCGCGAGCGCGCACGCGCACGGCAAGCTCGCCCCCGGCCGCTCGAGCCATTCGCCCCAAGCGTTTCAGTCAACGTGCTAGAGCGCGGTTCGCTCCTTTTCGCGAAGTGTCCCGAGTGCGGAGCGGATCGAATTTCGATCCCTTGTACGGAGACCCGTTACCCGAAGCAACACGACGATCTTGTGAGGGAGCTTGGGCTTGGCTCCCATGCCCACTACTTTTGTAGCGACTGCCGTGCCGAGGGCCTCGTCGTTCTCCCGGCAAGTGATTCGGCGACGGGGCCACCGTGAACGCAGCGCGAGCTCCGCGCGCGCCCCCGGCGCCGCCCGACCTGCGCCGCAACGCTGCACGGCCCTCGCGCGAATCCGAAAAGTCGCATTGACTCGAGCCGGATGCCCGATTTGATCCGCGGGCCCGATCGGCGCAAAATGGCCGTGTGAACCTCGTTGAATGGCTGCGCAAGACCAGGCCTCACTCGCTCCGTGTCAAGACGCTCAATGAAGAAGACTTCGTAGCGGTCCCCCTAGGAACAAATCGGAAACGCTACGACGCCGCTCGAGAGACCCTCGAACAAATGGATGCCGTGGTGATCCGAGCGCTGGATAAGAACGGCGGGGTCCTCGGCATTTGGCAGCTCCCCGAGTACGTCGACGCAACGGCCACGACCACGACGAAACCGCCCGAGGAGGAGCATGGGACGCTTCGCCTGTGCGATGTCGCACAGCTCCTGGATAGACAGGGGAAGTGGATGGCCGAGAGTTTCGCGGCTGGGAAGGAAGCTGCGGCGCAATCGCAAGGCTCGATGCTCGAAGTGCTGCACGCGGTAACGGGCCTTGCCACGAGCTCCCTTCAATCGCTCTTCAACGTTTCTGCCAAGGTCGGGGAACTCAGTGCGGGCGACAGCGGCCGGAGCAACAACATGCAGAACATCCTTGGGCTACTCCTCGCGGGCACGTTGAAAGGCGCGGCGCCCGGACCGACGAACGGCGTTGCGGCTCGCAATGGGAGCAAAGAAGACGAGTGAACGGGGCGCCTCGGGTGGTGCCGCAAAGGAGCCGACGATGCAATTTCTCGAAGACATGTTCACCAAGGAAAGACTCGAACTCGGGGCGGCCGCACTGATCCTGGGGCTACTCCAGAAGTCGAATGTCCCCTTGCCCAAGCTCCCCGGCCTTGGGCAGATCGGCACGATTGGACTTGTCGCCGCCATCCTGGGCGAAGAGAACGAGCTCGCCGACGCGGTCGCTACGGCATGCGTAGCCATCGCGGCACAAGAGCTCGGGTCCACCGGGGCTGTCACGGGCGCAAGCACCGTGGTCGGCGCCGAAGGAGGGGAGCCGTATTACGACCACGAAGCCAGCTCAAGTTTCGTATCCGGCTTCTGAGCGGGAGCAACACGATGGCAGCAGGCTTCACGTTGGTCGCGGGCACGAGCGCGTCGGACTTTGGGCAAGAGGGCACCTTCGACTTTTTGTTGAAGTGCGCCGACGGCACGACGCTGGTTGCGACGCCGATTCTCGTGAGTGGGTCGCCGGGCCCGTATCTGCTGCAAGCAGAGGTCGCCGGCGTGGCGACGCTCGTCCTCCAAGATGGGACTGGAGTCACGGTGGCGCTCCAGGCGAACCCCGGGCCCACTGGCAGCCCCGTCGACGCCGACGGCAACAATTTGCCACCGTTGATACCTGCGGGCTCGGTCTTCGTGTTGTGCGTCGCCGAGCCAGTGGAGGCAGACTTGCTCTTGCAAGACGGGGGAACGCTCCACGTTACCGGAATCGCCGCATGACGCGCGTGGAGCTCGAGCAGCTCGCGCAAGCGATGGGGGTGCCGCTCGAGCAAGCGGCCGCGATGCTCGGCGAGTCGTCCCTGCTCGGCGGGCATCCTCCCCCCGTCGTCTTCAACCCCGAGAACCCTGCCCACTACGCGGAGAAGGCTCGGCGCGACGGCGATCGCGACGGCTCGCGCGCGCGCGTTCGGTCGTAAGCGATCGTCCGCGCATCAAGAAGGGCGATCGTGTCCCGTCGCCGGCGGCGACCCTTCCGTCTCGCGGCCTGGCCGAATCGATGTCCGCAGCGAGAGCAGCGCACCAGTCACCTCTAGGAGCTGCTGATTGCACGACTCGAGCGCGCTCACTGCGCGGCGGCTGATCTCGACACCCCGTTGGAACGCCTGCTCCTGGCCGACCCGTAGCTCCTCCTTGAGCACCTTCTCGAAGTCGCGCGCCGAAAGCTTGGGCGTCGTTGCCTGCGGTCGAAAGCGTCTCTGCGTTCTCTTCGTCATTTGCTCTTTCCGTTCTGGCGACTGACGACCCGCGCTCGCCGCCATCAACAGGTCAGTGCTGGAGCCATGTGCCCAGGGAATCGGGCCGCATGGGGTTGGAGTCTGCCCGAGTTCGGCGCGATCGTCGACGAGGTCGACGTCGCACGGGTAGCTCGAGAACAGAGCTCGAACCGAAGCGCGTTGTCGAAGCGTTCTCGCGAGGGTGGCGCGAGAGTGGCTCGAATCGAGCTCGAGAGGGCACGCTGGGGGGCGGTTCGGTAGCGTTTAGACCCTGGAAAAACGAGCGCGGAAGCGATTCGCGCCGTTTCATTTGTCCCTCGATGCGCTCTCGCGAGCATCTCGCGACGGCCCCGCGAGAGGCCCGCGAGAGGCCTGCGAGAGGCCTGCGAGCTTCGCGCTCGCGTCGCGATGCCATCGCTTCTTCATGGCGCCGTCGATGGCCTTGCGTTCAAGGCATTTGCTCGATCCCGCGGCGGGCGCGAAAAAACGCGATTGCCTAGCGTTGCCGAGGGCGCGACGATGGGCGCACGCGTGTGAACTAGAACCCACAAAACGCCGCGACGCGGGAGACAGCTTTCCCAGGCCCTCTCTGCCGCGTCGCCGGATCGCCCGAATGAAAACGACCCTTGAAGACAGAGTACCCCAGCGAGGGACGGCGAGCCAAGTACCTTGCGAGGCTTCGCTCGAAACCGGTGGGCCTGCGCACAACGCGCAGCGGGGGGCGCAAGTGAGGCGCGACGCTGGGCGCGGCAAGTTGCCGGACCGCGGTCCGGTACCTGATGACCATCTCGCGGAGGTCGAGTATCGGTCGGACCGCCTCGTCTCTAGCGCAGAACGCAGGCGTCGACGTCGCGAGGGAGCCGATTGGGCGGCGCGACACGAACAAGAGCACCCGCCGGAGGACCTCCCCGTCTGGAGGCCTCCGCGATGATTCGGGTGCGGGTTCAAGGGGCGACCAGCCCCTTGTTGGTCGCGCAGGTCGCGACGGCTGAGGGCCGCTCGCGGCGGGCACCACGAGCTCGCCCGTGCGCGCCACCCCACCCTGTTAAGCGACTTCTCGCCCCCGGAGCCGAAAACGCCGGCACACGGGCCTACGTCAGTGAGCCCGGCGAGAGGGCGGCTTCCCGCTCCCGCCCTCAGCTCGCCGCTTGCTCTGGGGTGTCCAGGCCAAGGGCGGTGCGGTCGGCACCGGGTCCAAGTAATACCCGGTGCCAAAGGCCACCTGTTGCGCGGAGCGGTCGGGCGAAAGCCCAACGTTTTACACCACTTGAGCCGCCGAAGGCGGCGACGCCGAAAGGCGCAAACTGGACAAGCTCTTTTGCGGGCAGTGCGCTCCCCAAGCGAAGACGGGGAGCGCCCACACGACAAGCGCTCAGCAACCCTCTCGTTCCGTGGACGGTGCTGCCGGGAGGGACGGACGCCCTCTACTGCGCCTTCTGCGGAGAGGTGCAGTCAAAGCTGCGGTCCGAGCTCATGGCGCGGCTGTGCGATGCCAAGACGACCAGGGCGGACGTGGCCATCGACATGGCGGGTGCGCCGTTTGCGCTGAGCCATCGGTCACGAGAAGGCTGGTGGCACCTCGCCAACGCCGACTTTCGCATCACGATTGACGAGAACGAGACGCTACTCGGCTGGAGCCTGTCGGTCATTCCCGACGCCAAGTTTCTAGCGCGCCACGGCGACCGCGAGGCGCTTGCCCGCGCCAGAAGCTTCGCGCGCGGTGCTCTGCGAAGCGTAGACGGCGAGCGGATCCGACGCATCGACTTGGCGGTCGACATCATCGGCCCTTCGCCGGGCGACCTTGGCCTCGAACGCTGGCAGACGATGCGCGCGAAGCTGCGTCCGACGTTGAACCCGCGCGAGGACGAACGCGGGCGCGTCACTCTTTGCCTCGAGACCATCGAGTTCGGCAAACGCGGGAACGACGTTTTCGTCCGCATCTACGACAAGCGGGCCGAGCTTTTGCAGAGAGGTGACGGCGAGAAGACGGCACTCGAGGAGGAGAGATGGCGCCAGCATGGCTGGAACGGTACCGACCCCGTTACGCGCGTTGAGGCGCAAGTCTCCAGCGATGGCCTCAAGACGTTTGGACTCCGAGATGACCCCGACGAGGTGCTTGCCAAGCGCGCCGGCATCTGGGCGTACGTCACGCGCAAATGGCTTCGCCTGGTGGTTTCCGGGCGCACGCGGCTGAAGCGGTGCCATACGGACGAGCGTTGGAAGGCAGTCCAGGAAGCTTCGTTCGACACGGGCGGCGAGATGCTGTCGCGCACGCGTGTTCGGGGGAACGAGAAGCTACTTCGCGCCATGTCGTGCACCCTGAGCGCCCTTGCGGGCGCGGGTGTGCTTCGGGCGAGGCCGTTCAACGACCACGAGTACATCCATGAACACAGCAGGGATTGCTTGCTGTTCGTCAAGGAGTCGCTTCGCCAGCTCCTCGGTTCCGCCGGAGCGATGATGGCCGACGAGCTCGTGCGCGTGAAGGGCCCCCGCGGAGCGTGCGAGTCGTTCATGGCGAAGTGGAACGCAGCGTGCGCCCGTGCGTCGAATGTGCACAGCGACGCGGGCCAGCAGGGCCAAGCGTCCGAGCAAGTCGCGTGTGGAGGAAGTCG
>DASPUY010000301.1:0-15300 GCA_035622655.1 Polyangiaceae bacterium | reverse complement strand
TGCTGTCCGTGGCCGACCACTGCCTGCGGAGCACGAACTACGTGAACGTCATCGTCGGCGACAAGTATCAGCACCCGCAGTACCTCGACATGGATGCCGCCGTCGCACACTGCACCCAGGGCATCGGGATCTGGGACTGGGCCAGCAACGATCAGGGTGGCACGCCCGACGTCGTCATGGCGGGCTGTGGTGATGTCACGACCCTGGAGGCTCTGGCCGCGACCGCCTTGCTTCGGCAGAGGCTTCGAGACGTGCGGATCCGCTTCGTCAACGTCGTGGATCTCTTCAAGCTGACGCCGCACTCGGAACATCCGCACGGCCTCACGGACGACGAGTACGAGAGCATCTTCACCCCCGATACGCCGGTCGTCTTTAACTTTCATTCGTACCCCTGGCTCGTCCACAGGCTGACCTACCGCCGGCCCAACCAGAGATGGCTTCACGTGCGCGGTTACAGGGAGAAGGGCAGCATCGACACCCCGCTGGGGCTGATGATCCGTAACCAGACCGACCGCTTCAGCCTGGCCATCGACGCGATTGATCGGATGCCCCGGTTCCAGACGACGGCGGCACACGTTCGTGGCGATCTCGCGAACCTTCAGATCGCGGCGCAGCGCCATGCCTCGGAGCTCGGCGTGGATGCCCCGGAGGTCACGAACTGGACCTGGCCGCTCTGATTCGGAGGTGCGGCGATGATCGACTCAGGCCCGCAGACGGAACAAGAGAGCGGAACCGGACGGAGCGACCACCCCGACCCGCGGGCGGCCGGGCTGTCGACCGAGGATGCACGGCGACGGCTTGCAGAACAGGGCCCCAACGTCATCCGGGAAGAGAAAGGGCCGTCTGCGCTGCGCGAGTTTCTCGCCAACCTCGTGCAACCGCTCGAACTCCTGCTGTGGGCGGCCGCCGTGCTCGGGATCCTCGCGCAAGAACCCCAGCTGACGGTCGCCATCGTCCTCGTCATTCTCATCAACGCGGTCTTCGCATTCCTCGAGGAGTACCGCGCCGAGCGCACGATGCAGGCGCTCCGGCGGATGATGCCGATCCAGGCTCACGTCCGGCGCGACGGAGAGGTTGTGGACATCCCGAGCGAAGAGGTCGTGCGGGGAGACGTCCTCGTGCTCAAGCTCGGCGATCGCATCGCGGCGGACGCGGACTTGCTGACCGGCGAAGAGCTGCGGGTCGACGAGTCGGCGCTGACGGGCGAATCGGCTCCGATCGAACCCAAAGACCACGTGTTCGCCGGCACCTACGTGACCCGCGGCGATGGCCAGGCCGTTGCCACGGCGACGGGGATGGACACCCGGTTCGGGCACATCGCCGCGCTCTCTCAGCGGACCAAGCACGTTCGCAGTCCGATCGAGAAGAAAATCGGGCGCGTGACCCAAGTCGTGGCAGTCCTGGCGGTGACGATCGGCGTCCTCTTCTTCTTCGTCGCAGGGTACGAAGGTATGCGCCTCACGGACCGCTTCGTGTTCGCGATTGGGGTGACGGTGTCGGTCGTCCCGAACGGTCTGCTGTCGACGGTGACCCTCTCGCTGGCGCTCGCGACGCAACGGATGGCGAAGCGCAACGCGCTCGTGCGGCGCCTCTCCTCCGTCGAGACGCTCGGTGAGGTCACGGTCATCTGCACGGACAAGACGGGAACGCTGACGGAAAACCAAATGACCGTGCAGCGTCTGTGCACGCCTTTTGGCGTCTACACGGTCGAGGGCACCGGATACGAGCCATTCGGGCGCTTCCGCACGGGAGGCCAGGTCGTCGACCCGGCGCCACTGCGGGAGCTGCTTCGCGCCGGGCTTCTTTGCAACGACGCCCGGCTCACCGATACAGAGCAAGGCTGGTCGGTCCTGGGCGACCCGTCGGAGGGCGGGTTGGTCGTGGTCGCCGAAAAGGGCGGCCTGCACCAGAAACTTGAGGCCGCGCATGCGCCACGGCTCTTCGAGGTGCCCTTCTCCTCGGAACGCAAGCGCATGACCACGGTGCACCTCGTCGGCAGCGAGCGCGTCGCCTATACGAAGGGCGCGGTCGAAGTCGTGCTGCCGCGCACCACCCTGGGCCCCGAGGCTCGCGCCGAGATCATGGCCGCCGCCGCGGCGATGGAGCACGACGCGCTCCATGTCCTCGCCTTGACCCGCCATCAATTGCCGGAGGATTTCACGAGCAAGGACGCGGGGCGCATCGAACAGGACGTGGAGTTTCTCGGGCTGGTCGGAATGATCGACCCGCCTCGCGCGGCGGTACCCGAAGCCGTTCGCCGGTGCGCAGCGGCCGGCATTCGGATCATCATGGTCACGGGCGACAGCCCGCGCACGGCCGAGGCCGTTGCAAGGCTCATCGGCATGGCCCAGGGAGAGGTCCACGTGATCACTGGGCCCGAGCTCGCCGGCCTCGCCGATAGCGAGCTGCGACGCCGACTGAAGGACAAGCGCGACGTCATCTTCGCTCGCATCGATCCCGAGCAGAAGCTGCGGCTCGCGACCGTCCTGCGCGACCAGGGAGAGACTGTTGCGATGACGGGCGACGGCGTCAACGATGCGCCAGCTCTCAAGCACGCCGACATCGGGGTGGCGATGGGGCGCGGCGGGACCGAAGTCGCCAAGGAAGCGGCCGACATCGTCCTCATCGACGATAACTTCGCCTCGATCGTCGCGGCCGTCGAGGAAGGCCGCGCCGTCTATGACAACATGAGGCGCTGCGTCGGGTACCACTTCTGCTCCGACATGGGTGAGCTCGTGACCTTCCTGGTATGGGGAGTCTCGATCGGCCTTGTGCCACTCCCCCTGACGGTCATGCAGGTACTGGCCAACGACGTCGGCACCAACCAGGTCCCGGCGATGGGGCTCGGCTCCGAACCCGCAGAGCCGGGCACGATGACTCGTCCGCCTCGGCCACGCTCGGAGCCGTTGCTCGATCGCGCGATGTGGAAGCGGATCCTTCTCGTTCTCGGGCTGCTCGACAGCATTGCCGCGATGGCGAGCTTCTTCTTCGTGTACGTGCTCGCCGGCTGGAGACCGGGACACCCGCTGGCCGCCAGCGGCACCCTCTATCGGCAAGCGACGACGATGACGATGGGTGGGCTCGTGATGGGGCAAATCGGGGGTGTCATGGCGTGGCGGACCAACCGAGAGTCGGTCCGTACCGTCGGCCTGTTCTCGAACAGGCTGGTGCTCGCGGGAATCGCCGTGGCGGTCGCGGTGATCGCCCTGCTCTCCTACACGCCGGGGCTAGAGCGAATCTTCGGCACGAGCGCCCTGTCTGGTTGGGACTGGCTTTTCTTGCTCGTCTGGCCACCGGTCGTGCTGGCCCTGGACGAGGCCCGCAAGGCAGCGATTCGTCGGTGGCAAAAGCGAAGGATCCGCGGTGGAACGCTCGCTGCCGCGCCCCGCCTCGAGCCGCGTCGCAGCTGGTGAAAAGCGACGGTCGAGGAGCTGCGCCGCCGTCCGTGACGAAGAAGCCGGCCTACCTGCGCGTTTGCGACGCGACCGCCTCGGCGGCACGCTTCGCGACCTCGGGGTCGCCGAGGTACTCGTGGCGAATCGCCGTGAGGTCATCATCGAGCTCGTAGACGAGCGGGATCCCCGTCGGGATATTCAGGTCGACGATGGCCTCGTCGCTCATCCGATCGAGGTGTTTCACCAGCGCGCGCAAGCTGTTGCCGTGCGCGACGATGAGTACCCGCGATCCGGCGCGCACGGCGGGCGCGATCTCGCGCTCCCATACCGGCAGAAAGCGGGCGACGGTGTCCTTGAGGCACTCGGTGCGCGGCACTTCGTCGGTGCGGAGGGTCCGGTAGCGCGGGTCGCGTCCGGGCCAGCGCGGGTCGCTCTCGTCGAGGGGCGGGGGCGGCACGTCGTAGCTACGTCGCCATATCTTGACCTGCGCCTCGCCGTGACGCGCAGCCGTCTCGGCCTTGTCGAGCCCCTGGAGCGCACCGTACATGCGCTCGTTCAAGCGCCAGCTGCGCACGACCGGGATCCACATGTGATCGTTCTCTTCGAGCACGACCCAGAGGGTTTTTATGGCGCGCTTGAGCACCGATGTGTACGCGACGTCGAATGCGTATCCGTCATTTCGTAGAAGATGCGCGGCGTGGACGGCTTCGGCAACGCCCTCCTCGCTGAGGGGCACGTCCACCCAGCCGGTGAAGCGGTTTTCCTTGTTCCACTGACTCATGCCATGACGAAGGAGGACGAGCTTTTTCATGAGGAATCACCCTGCCGCTTTGCTGCCCCTGCCGACCCACTCCCCCTCTAAGGGGAGCCCGGCGCTCTCCCAATCCGCCACTCCGCCGGAGTACCGCCGTACGCTCGAGTGACCGTGTTCGACCAGTCGCTGGTACGCGGCCACGCTCGCCAGGCATTCTGGGTTCGAGCAGTAGACGACGATTTCCTCGTCCTTCTTCAGACCAGCCAGCAGCTCGGGCGTAGTGTTGAAATGAATCGATCCGGCGATGTGCTTGGCGCGAAACTCCCACTCGCCCAGGCACATCACGAGCTTGAAGCGATCGCCCCGAGCGAGTTTCTGCCGGAGCTCCTCGCGGCCGATCGTCTTGATTTCGAGGTTCGAGAGAACGGGACCAAACGGATTCGGCATCGTGCCACCTGGAGACACCAAGTTATTCGATCCCTGCCCTCGCGACGTCCCAAAAAGATGGACACGGGGGCCCGCCGGGCCGTCGGCTAGACCGGCCGCGCTCGCCCGAACGCGTCGCGAAACGCCTTGTGCAGCGCGAGCCCGCGATCCTCGGCGATCGCGCGCGCAGAGTAGCCGCTCCGCACGCGAGCGACGCGCAGAGTCCGTCCCTCGGCGGCGAAGTCGACGCGCCACTCTTTGCACGCGAGCGTGAAGGCGCCCGCCTGTCCGGCGCGCGGGCGGATGCGCCGGTACGGGTGCGGCTGAGGCCCGAGCGCCAGGACCGACTCGATCCTGGGCGCCAGGTCCACTCCGTTCGCGCGCAACCACGTGAGCGCTGCGCACGCCTCTTCGTCGAAAACGACGCGCCAAGGCTCGACGGGGTCGTCGGGCACGAGCCAGCCGGACCGCGCGTCGGGGAACGCGTCCGCGTAGGGGACGTACGGCTTGAGATCGAGCACCGGCGTTCCGTCGAGCGCGTCGAGGCCTACGACGTGCAACGTGAGACCCTCGATCCGTTCGAGCCGGGTCGCGCTCATCCCGATGGGGTTGGGACGATGCGGCGAGCGCGTCGCGAATACACCCTCCTTCTTCGTGCTTCGCGGCGGCAGCACCTTGGGCCTCCATCCCCGCCCCTCGGCGACATTGCGGTCGAAGACGAAAAGGACCCACAGGCGATCCCAATGCTCGAGCCCTTCGAGCGCGTGCTCGAAGCCGTGCCCCTCGCGCAGCTCGATGCGCGCCCGCACGTCGAGACCGGCCGTGGCCTGACGCGGCGCCTCGAGGCGTTCGAGGAAGGGCGATCGGATGAAACCGATGGGCTCGAAGCGGAATTCGCGAGGCGGCACGGGCATCGTGACGTCGACCGAGAGTATGCACCCTGTTCGTCCAGCGGATTGCCCGACGGGCCGGATCAGTCCGGAAAGCCGCACTCCATCGTCCAGAAGAAGGCGAGATTGGCCCCGGCTCCCCCGTCGGCCGGCGGGCAAACGGGCGGCGGCGACGCGCCGAGCGCGCCCTCGCCGATCCCGCTGGTCACCGTGTCATCTTCGATGCAGTTGCAGGTATCGGAGGTGTTCGAGCACTGGAGCGAATAGACGTGCCCGCCGAGCACGGCGCTGCAGGAGCACGTATCCCCTCCGGGGCCGGTGCACGCGATCGAAGTGCCAAGCGAAGCGGTGCTACTGGAGGCTGCCCCGCTCCCACTGCTGCTCGGCGCTTCGCCGGTCGCGCTGCTGCCTGCTCCGTTCGTCGCGCTCGAGACCGCGCCGACGCCTTGCACGGAGCCGGTTGCGATTGAGAAGCACGGGCCGTCTGCCCCGGCGCCCTCGATGCAGCACACATCGGGAGCCATGGCCTGGGCCTGCCAGCCCGACGGGCAAGGGACGTCGCAATACGAATTGAGCAAGGGGGCGGGTTCGCTGGACCCGGAAAAACTGACGTCCGAGGCTCCCGCCGGAATGCCGGCCGCCGTGGGCGAAGCGACCCCCCATCCGAAGCACGCGACACCGGTGCCGCTCGACGAACAGCACGCGCCGGACGAGATCGTGATTGGTTCGGTCGGGTAGGAGCCTGGTGGACAGCCGTAGAGGCAAGTGCCCGACCGGACCGCGACGCCTTGCGCGGGTGGGGCGGAGCACTGCGACGGATCGGCGAGCGCGCAGCACGACCTCGGGTCCGGGTAGGTCAGCCAGCCGGTCGCACAGGGGTGGAAGGGCGCGCCGGGATACTCGCCGCACTGACCGTCACCCCGTGGATCCGCGTCGCAACAGGCGTTGGGATGTGCGGCGCCTTCCGCACAGGGAGCCGGGGCTGTGGCGAGCTGCGAGGGGTCGACGAGGGCGAGCTGCGGGACCCCAGAATTGTCGCTCGGCGCGAGCCGGCCGCCGCAGGCGACCGGTGCCAGTCCGCAGAGGCACGTGAGGGCGATCGTGGCAGGTGAGAACGAAGCTCGTCGACGCATCGCGCCCCTCTCTGGAAACGGACCGCGCACGCTCTCGAACGAGCTCTGTGTGGGACGAGTGGCTCGACTGCTGCGCGCCCGCCGGATGATTAGTCCCCGGAGCGCAGGGCGCACGCAACAACTGTGTGACGCTCGGCGGGCGGCTTGGTGCGAAAGTGCGAAGCCGCCCACGCAGATGAAGAGCGTGGGCGGCAACCGGTCAGAGATTCGAGCAGCGGCATACCGTCGAGCAGCTTCCGCACCCGGTCGGGAGCGGGGCTGCGGGAACAGCGGGCGACGTGGCGGCGGTCGAAGCCGTCCCCGGATCGCAGTCCTCGTAGTCCTCGATGATGCCGTTACCGCAGATCGTCGACGTCGTGGCGCCAGGGTTGCCTGCCGCCGCGGCGTTCGACGGAACGCCGCCGTCCGGACCCGCGTTGTTGCTCGGATCCGACGGAATCGTCCCGAACGTCGAGCTGATGCCCACGTTGTTCGCGCAGCCGTTCAGGTTCCCGGCGCCGCCGCTCGGGGCGCAGCCCGACAGGTACTCGTTGAAATCCTCGCAGAAGGGCTCCGGCGCCGGAGCGCCACCGTCGGAGGCCGGGCCCGTGCCATTCGGCCTGAATGGCAGCTGGAACTCCCCGTACTGGACCATGATCCCGTCGATGTTTGCAGCTTCGGCCTCGTACTCGGTGAGCTCGAGCTCTTCCTGCGGCGCGGGGTCGGCCGTGGTCGGCGCAATGCCGGCGAACCCGACGAGCGAGTTCATGTAGAGCTTCGTCCGGAGCGGATAGCTCGGCTGGCTGGAGCCGGCGGGCGCAGGGACGCGCGCCACGCCCGCGCCGAGCTCGTGGATGCGCAGACCCACGGTCTCACCCGAGCACGTGCCGTTCGACAGCGGGTCGGCTCCCTCCCAGAGGTCGCCGTGGTTGCCGCCGTAACCGACCGCGAGAGGGTTGGCGTTCACGAGGCACCCGATGTTCTGCGACGCATCGCCGATGTGGCACACGCTCAAGGCGCGCCGGTGGCCGACATCGTGTCCTTCTGATGGATGCGACCGTAGGCGACCGTGAAGTTGATGGGGACGCCACCGACCGCGTACGAGACATACGCGGCAACGCCTGTGCCGACGCCGTTGTAGCCCTGCGAATTGTAGTTTCGACCGTCGCCGCCGCACGGCGAGCCCCTCGTCTGGTCTGCGGGTGGATGCACGTCACGGCCGTCGTGGCGATCGACCAGCACTGCGACGTGGGCGACCCGTTGGCCGTACCGATCGGCGCCAGACACGACGTCCCGATGACGTCGTTGTTCGGGCACAGCAAGTGCGATGACTTGGTCGGCGATCCCTGCGGTGCGCACGAGTACGTCGCCGGAGCGGAGACGCCGAGCGCACCGCTCACAGTCCGGAGCGGGTCATTGTCCTGATAGCCGGTCGAAAAGACGATCGGCTGGGTGCCGTAGTCGGTGGAGCCGTACACCGCCAGCGTGACGGTCTGCGAGAGGCCGTTCGCGTCGGAAGTGGGGCACCGGTTGTTCGATCCGTACGTGCAGGGGCTTCCGTTGACGCACGTGCTGCCGATGGCGACGCTCGTTCCCGGGCCGCACTTGCGGCCGTCCGAGCAGAGTCCCTGCTCGCCGCAGACATACGGCGTCGATCGACGCGAACTGCGCGTCGAGCACGGCCGTGACCTCGAAGTTGTGTCACCACACGCCCCCGTTCCAGGCCGGAACCTGCGCCACCTGTCACAACCAGACGGCAGCCGGTACCGACGCCTTTGCTGGAGCCTTCGCCGTAGCTCGCTCTGACGAAGCTCGATGCACGAAGGGCGGCTGTACTCGGCCTGCAGAAAGGCCGACAAGAGGTCGAAGCGCGCACCGGTCAGTCCGGGCCACGCGAGGAGCGGCTTGCGCCTCACGCGAAGGAGCTGTGAAAGACGCGCTTGGCGCCGAATGCGATCGCGTGCATGCGGTGCGACCAAGAGCACCGCTCGTGCCGCCCGACGGGCGGGCGGGGGCCGGGGGGGGGTGTTGCGTGCGGGCGGCGGGGCTGGGGGAGGGGCGAGATCATTGCCATGGCAGCTATGGCAATGATTTCCGCCCAATCGCCCCGCCGCGTCCCCTCCGAGTCCCCCCGCGAGCCCCAACGTGCCCCGCCCCGCGCGAGCCCCCCCGCCCGGCGCTCTCGCGCGCCCGTGCCGGCGGGAGGGGTGTCCGCGATAGATGCGGCCCTGTCCAGGGACGATCCGGGGAATTCAGGATCGATTTGCCGCACCCGTGGCGCCGCGCGAATGCGCCATTGCCGACCCCCGGCAGCGGCTGGTGGACGACAAGTCGTATCCGGCGGCGTTCGCGCCCGACCAAGCCCTTGCGCGATGAGGTCACCGGGCGCAGGCTTCGGCCACCTTGGTCGGCGTGGCGTGTGCAATGATTGCTGCATTCGCAGGCCCATTGGCCTACTCGGCGCTGCTCGAGCGACGCCGGCTGGCTCTGTCGTACGCATCTCGCCGCGCCGCTTGGGGACACGCCCCTCCCGAGGCTCGGAATCTCACCGAAGTTCGGCGATACAGTGAGCTTCGAGCTGCCGCGTCGCCCGGCAACGAGGTCGACGCCACGACGTGGCGCGATCTGGACATGGACGCGGTCTTCGGCCACCTCGATCGCTCCGAGACGTTCGCAGGTCGCGCCCGCCTCTACGATCGACTGCGTTCGCCGGGCGGCAATCTCGAAGCTCTGAGCCGCTTCGACGAGGTCGTCACCACACTCGCGAACGATGACGGTGCCCGGGAGCGAGTGCAGTCGGTTCTCGCGTCGATGGATCCCTACGCGCAGGATGCCGTTCTCGAAGTCCTGTTCGCGACGGTCCCCTCACCGCCTCGGCTGCAGGCACTGTATTTGGCGGTCTCTCTCGCAATCGTCGCGGCGCTCGCCGCGAGCTTCGTCTTCCCGGCGGCGCTCCCGGTAGTACTCGGCCTCGCCGCCGTTGCGATCGCGCTTCGCATCGGGCTCGGACGGCGACAGCTCGCATGGACGCCCGCGCTCCGGGCGACGAGCGCGGTCCTGCACGTGGCACGAAGGCTCGCCCGCTCAGGCGTTCCTGCACTCGAGCCGGAGCTCGCGCGGATGCGTACCGCTCGCGCGCGGCTCGCAGGCTTCGCTCGAGCGACCGGCTGGCTCACCGTCGACACGCTTCGCAGTAGCGAGCTCTTGGCCGCCATCTTCACCTATCTGAACGCCTTCTTTCTCGTCGATTTGGTCGCGCTCTCCTACGTCCTGCGGACCCTCCCGAGAATGCGTGGCGACGTGCGGCTCCTCTTCGACGCTGTCGGAGACCTGGATGCCGCGGTTGCTGTCGCATCGTTTCGTGCGGGTGCATCGCATTGGACGCGGCCCGAGCTCGATACCGCGGCGGAGGAGCTGCGGCTCGAGGCAGCCGCCCACCCCCTTTTGCTCCGCCCCGTCCCCAACACCGTGCACGTCGAGGGGCGTGGGGTGCTCGTCACCGGGCCGAACATGTCCGGCAAGTCGACGTTCGTGCGCACGGTCGCAATCAATGCGCTGCTGGCCAGGACGATCTACACGGTCGTGGCTCGACGCTACCATGCGCCTCCGCTGCGGATCCGGACGCTGATGAGCGCCGATGACGACATCCAGAAGAGCCGCAGCTACTATCGGGCCGAGCTCGAGACCGCGAAGGCGATGCTCGCTCCCGAGGCCGGCCACGAACGGTTGCTCGTGGTGGTCGACGAGCTCTTCCGCGGTACCAACACGAATGAGCGTATCGGCGCCGGCGCGGCGCTGCTGGCGGCGCTCCAGGACGCCGGAAACTTCGTCTTCGCTTCCACACACGATGGCGAGCTGGTGTCGCTGCTCCGTGACTGTTTCGATCCGTACCACTTTGCCGAGCGCGTGATCGACGGAGAGATCATCTTTCCCTTCCAGCTTTGCCGCGGACCCGCAACGACACGCAATGCAATCGCGCTGCTCCGCCAGGTGGGGTTTCCACCGGCCGTCGTCGATCGTGCCAGCGAGATCGCCGAAGCGCTCGATCGGAGCACTCGCGCCGTCGACGCTGGCTGAACGAGCGCCGGCCGGCGCGCTAACCTTCAGCCGCCCGTGGGTCGACGCAAGAAACTCGAGCACGGCCCAGCCCGTCGCCGCGCAGCCGGCATACGCCTGGCACGAGTAGCCGCGCCGAGGTTCAGGGCGTCTCCAGAAGCTGGCGACTCGCCCTCGCTGACGTAATGTCCGATGCTTGGGGCAACTGAGCTTCGTCCCATCCTCCTCCGAGCGCCTGCACGAGCTCGACCGCTGCCGTTATCTCGTTGACGCGCAGCGTGACCAGGGTCTGCTCATCGCCGAGAAGGGTCGTCTGTGCAGTGATCACGTCGAGATAGGGATCCAGGCCTGTCAGGTAGGCCGCCATCGCGATGTCGAGATAGCGCTGCGCTGCTTTGACGGCGAGATCCTGTCGCGCAATTTCCTGCGAAAGCACGCGAAGCGTCGCGACGTAATCTTCGACCTGCTGGAATGCGGTGAGGACCGTCTGCCTGTAGGAGGCGACGTCGGCCTTGTACATGGCCACATATTGAGCCAAGGTCGCGTCTCGTAGGCAGCCATCGAAGATCGTTTCCGAAAGCGATACACCGAGCGACCAGAAGAGCGAGGGGACCGAGAAGAGCGTTCCGAGCGCCGTCGATGCCAGACCCCCACTCGCAGATAGGCTCAGCGAGGGATAATAGGCCGCCTTCTCGACGCCGATGAGTGCATTGGCCTGCGCCATGGTGCGCTCCGCAGCGGCGATGTCCGGTCGGCGCTGCAAGAGCTGGGAGGGGAGCCCGATGGGGATGGCGGGAACCGCCGTTGCAAGAACCTTGAACGGCATGGCGAAATCGGACGCGGGCCTGCCGATCAACGTCGCGATGGCATGCTCGTAAAGAGCTCGGCTGACCGCAATCCCAACTGCAGTCGCCTCGGCCGTGCGCAGGGTGACCTCGGCTTGTGCGACGGCCTGGGCCGTGCCGACCCCCGTCTCGTATTGCGCGCGGGTGAGGTCGAGGGTTTTCCGATCCGCCTCGATCGTCCGGTTGTACAGGTCCTGGAGTGCATCCTGGCCACGGAGCTCGAAATAGTACTCGGCGAGCGACGCCTGCTCGGTCAGCCGTTCGTTCTCCAGATCCGCCGCGCTCACTTGGGCGGCGTAGCGGTATTCGCTGACCGTATTGCGAATGCGACCCCACAAATCCGGAGCCCAGGATGCCTCGAGAGGAATCGAAAAATAGTGAGTGCCGGTGATTGAAGAGCCCGTCGATCCCGACGTCGTCGGCAGGGACGTCACGGCCGTGGCTCCGGAGACGGCCCCCGCATAGGCCGTCGTGGCGCCCGACGTTCCCGCGTTCGCGGCGGAAGGGGCCGCCGCGCCGCCGCCGAGCGCCACGAGTGGGCTGACGGAGACGGTCGGAAAGTAGCCCGCCCGCGCCTCGTTCACCTGCGCGCGCGCGGCCATGAAGTTTTGAAAATACTGCACAATCGTCTGATTATCGATGTTCAGCCGCTCTTCGAGCTCGTCGAGCTCCGGCTCACGGAACAGCTGCCACCACCTGCCTTTGAGCAGACCGTCCTGCGGATTGGCCGGTTGCCAGGTGCCCCCGGGCAATCCTCGGTAAGCGGCGGCGGAAGCTTCTTTGAAGGCCGTCGGCGTACCCACGCGAGGCACCTCGTACCGCGGGCCGACGTTGCACCCGCCCGTCGCCACGACGCCGATTGCAGCGCCGGCCACGTGAGCGGACCAGCGCAGGAGCGACGGCCGGAGCGCGCAAGAGCCCTTCATGCGCCCGCGCCTGCGCCCTGGCCACGTGGACTCCGACCTTTCCGTCCGCCGGCCCTTCGCGTCGCGCGAAGACTCCATCGATCGAAGGCCAGGTAGACGACGGGGGTCGTATACAGCGTGAGGACCTGACTGAGGATCAGCCCGCCCACGATCGCCAGCCCCAGGGGCCGCCGCAGCTCCTTGCCCATGCCCCCCCCGAAGGCCAGGGGCAGCGCGCCGAAGAGGGCCGCCATCGTCGTCATCATGATGGGACGAAAGCGCAGCATGCACGCCCGGAAGATGGCATCGTACGTACTCTTGCCTTCGCCGCGCTCGGCCTGAAGAGCGAAGTCAATCATCATGATTGCGTTTTTCTTGACGATGCCGATGAGCAGAATGATGCCGATGATCGACACGATGTTGAGGTCTTCGTGAAATACGAGCAGCGCGAGCATGGCGCCCACGCTCGCCGACGGCAGGGTCGAGATGATCGTCAGCGGATGAACCAGACTTTCGTACAGAATCCCGAGCACGATGTAGACGGCCAGAAGTGCCGTCACGACGAGCATCGGCTCGGTTCCGAGAGACTGCTGATACGCGAGAAGCGTCCCCGAAAAGAAGCTTCGAAGCGTCGTCGGTGCGC
Organism: Polyangiaceae bacterium; assembly: GCA_035622655.1. Classification (GTDB taxonomy): domain Bacteria; phylum Myxococcota_A; class Polyangia; order Polyangiales; family Polyangiaceae; genus Palsa-1150. The sequence continues at coordinate 2,274 of DASPUY010000301.1, read as the reverse complement.
CCACTCGCTGCTGCATCGCAGTGACGCGTTCGGTCGCTTCGCTCAGCGAGACCCGGGGGCCGAGGTTGAAGGAAACCGTGACCGAGGGGAAAAAGCTCGTGTGGTTGACGGCGAGCGGCGTCGTGTTCGCGTGCGGGTGCGCGATGGTGCGAAGGGGGATGGTGCCCCCTCTCGACTGCCAGTAGATGTACTTGAGCCCCTCGGGGTCCTGCCAGAACTTGGGCGCGACCTCGAGCACGACGTAATAATAATTTTTCTGCGTGTAGATGATGGACACCTGGGCCTGGCCGAACGCGTCGTACAACTCCGTGTCAATCGCCTGCACCGACAGCCCCAGTTTCGCAGCGGTGATGCGATCGTAATCCACGAGCTCGGCGAGCCCCCCGTTCTGCTGGTCGGAGCTCACGTCCGTGAAGCCGGGGAGCCGCCGCAGCTCCCCGAGCAGCACCGGGCCCCAGCGGGCGAGGTCGTGAACGTCGTCGCTCTGGATCGTATACTGGTAGGTAGCATTGCTCAGGCGCCCACCGATTCGCAGATCCTGCACGGCCTGCAGAAAGCTGGAGGCGACGGCCAGCCGGTTCAACCTTGGTCGCAATCGGTCGATGATCTGGAATGCGCTCGCGTCCCGCTCACCGAGGGGCTTGAGCGCGATGTAAAGGGTGCCCGTGTTCGCGGCGCCGTTCGTCCCGGTGAAGGCGATGATGCCGCCGACCGCGGGATCGCTCTTGATGACCGCCCCGATCTGGCGCATCGCCGAGTCCATCGTTTGAAACGACGCATCCTGTGGACCGACCACGGCCCCGGCGAGCACGCCCGTGTCTTCCTCCGGGAAGAAGCCCTTCGGGACCTTGACGATGAGAAGGCCATTGATTGCGACCGTGACGAGCAGGACAGCGAGCGTCCATGCCGGCTTGTCGAGCACGCGGTGCAGGCTTCGCCCGTAGAGCGACAACGCGGCGTCGAAGATGCGCTCGCTCGCTCGGTGTGCGCGGGACGATCCGTGGGCGCCGTGCAGTAGGTAGGCACACATCATGGGCGTCGTGGTCAGTGAGATGACCATCGAGACGACGATGGCGGTCGACAGCGTCACGGCGAACTCGCGAAACAGACGCCCGACGAGCCCGCCCATGAGCAAGATGGGGATGAAGACGGCGACCAGCGAAATGCTGATCGAAAGCACCGTGAAGCCAATCTCTTCTGCGCCCTTGAGCGCAGCGGCGACGGGCTTCATGCCGGCCTCGAGGTGGCGCGCAACGTTCTCCATGACGACGATCGCGTCGTCGACGACGAACCCCGTCGAGATCGTCAGCGCCATCAGAGAGAGGTTGTCGACGCTGTAGCCGAAGAGGTACATGACCGCGAACGTGCCGATGAGCGAGACGGGCACCGCGACGCCGGCGACGATCGTGGCTCTCGCGTTTCGCAGAAAGACGAACACGACCGCAATGACCAGGACGATCGAGACGACGAGCGTCTTCTCGACGTCCTTGACCGACGCCCGGATCGTCGTGGTGCGATCCAGGACGACATGGATGTCGATGCCTCGCGGGATCGATGCGGCCAGAAATGGCATGGCCTCGCGAATGCGATCGACGGTGCCGATGACGTTCGCACCCGGTTCCCGGAACACGATGATGGGGATCGCGCGCTCGCCATTGTAGTAACCGGCCACGCGCAGGTTCTGCACCGAATCGGTCACCTCGGCGACGTCGGAGAGCCTGACCAGGGCGCCGCCGTTGGTGCCGACGACCAGCGGCTTGTAGTCTTCGGCATGCGAGATCTGATCGTTGTCGACGATGTCGACCGTCGTTTCGTCGTTGGACAGCGCACCCTTCGGCAAATCCGAGTTTTGGAGGCTGAGAACCGACTGGATCTTCGCCAGCGTCAGACCGTAGCTCGCGAGCTGTCCTGGATTGACGTCGACGCGCACGGACGGAAACGCCCCTCCTCCGACCATGACCTGTCCCACACCCTGCAGCTGCGAGAGCTTCTGCATGAGGACCGTCGACGCCTCGTCATAGAGCTTGTCGGGCCCGTAAGTCGGCGACGTCAGGGCAAGGATCAGGATCGGCGAGTCGGCGGGATTGACTTTGCGATAGGTGGGATTGCTCGGCAGGTTCGCGGGGAGGTACGTACGGGCGGCATTGATGGCCGCCTCCACGTCGCGCGCCGCGGCGTCGATGTTGCGCGACAGATCGAACTGGATCGTGATCGACGTGTTGCCGAGGGTGCTCGACGACGTCATCTCGGTGACGCCGGCGATCTGCCCCAGCT
>DASPUY010000300.1:0-5613 GCA_035622655.1 Polyangiaceae bacterium | reverse complement strand
CCCTTCGCCTTGTGGATCGTCATGATCTGCACCGCGCTTCGGTCGCCGCAGAGCCTTTGCACGTTGCCTTCGAGCGTCGACGGCGAACGCGTTTGCGCGATGAGGCCCCCGAGCTCGCTGTTCAGATCGTGCAGGGTTGCGTAGCGGTCTCTCGAGCGTTCGAGCAACACATCGACGATGTGAAGCGTGTTGGTCAGCGCGCGCTGCCCCTCGCCGAAGAAGATCTCCCGCCGCAACATGCCCGAGTCGTGGACGATGCTGTCGAACAGCTGGTCGAACGAGCGTTCCTGAGCGAGCGCGTTCCATGCGCGCAGCCGATCGACGAAGGGGTGACCGATCGGCAAGTCACGCGCTTGCTCGAGCATGGCGAGATTCAGCCCGAAGAACGGGGTCAACCACGCCCCGATGCGACGCGCGCGATCGTCCGGATCGTCGACGGCCGCAAGAAGGATTCTCAAGTCCCTGGCCTGATCCGTCTGAAACAGGCCGTCCTCTTTGAAGAACGCGTACGGAACCTTCGCTTCGCGGAGCGCAGCGCCAATCGCCTTCCCTTCGCGCGCCGACCGCGTCAGAACGAAGACGTCGTGCAGCTGCAGAGGCCTTCCGCCGAGCTTCCACGGCCGCGCCGGGTCGGTCGCAATTCTGGTCTCGTGCGCGATCGCCGCTCCTAGTGCTTCCTGTGAGAGCTCCCCACGGAAGCGCAGAACATGGACGGGCGACAGCAGGTTGCCGTCGCCGTCGACCAGGACACGCTCGGGCCGACCGCAGGTGACGGGTCGGTAGGTCCCTGCCGCGGAGAACAAGGGATCGGCAGCCGCCGGATCGAAGAGGGTGTTGGTCGCCGCGACCAGCGAAGCCGTGGCGCGATAGTTCTCCCGCAGAGCGACGAGCCTGCCGCCGGATGCGAGCACTTCGTCGCGTGCGCGCACGTACGTCTGTACGTCCGCCCCACGAAACCGATAAATCGACTGCTTGGGGTCTCCGACCAGAAACACGGCGCCCGGCGGATCGCTCGGACCGCGCTCGACGAACGCACGACGGAAAATGGACCATTGAGTCTCGTCCGTGTCCTGGAACTCGTCGATCAACACATACCGCCATCGACGTCGCATCTCCCTTGCGAGAGCGCGGCCCGTCGATCCGTGCAGAGCGTCGTCGACGAGCGACAGCATGTCGTCGAAGTCGTAGCGGCCGGCGCCGCGCTTGTTGCGTTTCGATGCGCGCTCGACCGCCGGAAGAAGCACCTGGACGAGGGCTGCGCAGAACGTCGGCGTCGAGCGCGCGAGCGCCAGGGCTGCGGCGCAGACCCTCGACGCGGTCCCCGACGGGATCGAAGTCGATCCGAGCTGATCGATCAGGAGACGAACCTTGGCACGATCGGCCTCGGCCACGTAATCCGCGACGTCTCGGGTGTGCCGTGCGCGCTCGACGATCGACGCGAGAGTTCGCAGCCGCTCCTGCAGGCTCCGTGCCCTGGATGCGTGCACGTACCCCTTCAGCTCGGCGGCCCAGTCGATGCGCCGGATCTCGTCGACCGGCAGCCTCTGGATCCCCGAGACCAGCGCGTCGACGTCGAGCTCCGGGCGTAGGGCCCCATGGGCCTGGGCGCATTCCCACAGGAGCCCGTCCATGTCCGGGACCGACCAGCCGGACCGCAAGGCTGCCTCGAGCCACGGAGCGCTGTTCGAGTCGGCCGCCTCCCGTCGCAACGTCTCGCGCACGGCGCGGGCGAACGCATCCCGACCGTCGATGGGTCGTTCGTCGAAGAGACGCCCGCTGGCGAACGCGTTCTCCCGCAAGACCCGCTCGCAGAACGCGTGGATGGTGGTGATCGTGGCGCCGTCGAACGCGCGCATGGCTCGCGCGAGCCGGGCTTGTCCGGTCGGATCGAGGACCCAGTCGTCCTCCACCGGGCGAGCCGCCTCGACCGCCGGCACGGCGCGCCAGGCATCGAACTCCTCGAGCTTCGCCCGGACCCGCATCCTGAGCTCGTGAGTTGCCTTGTCGGTGAACGTCAGGATCAGCAGCTGATCGATCGTCACGTCGACTTCCAGAAGCAGCTCGACCACCAGATGCTCGAGCGTGTACGTCTTGCCCGTCCCCGCCGACGCGTCGATGACCCCGTGGCGATCCAGAGGTACGTCGCGAAGCACGGTCGGGCGTGGGATGCGCCGGGCGCTCATCGTGAGGGTGACCGTCGATCGAGCATCAATCCAAACCGCCTGCGGGCCATGGCGCGGGCCGCACCTTCGTCCGGCGCCCCGTATTGCGCCGGCCGCGGAATGGGCCCGTACGCGGAGCGAAGGTTGGAGCGGTCGTCGCCGTCGCCGACCTTGTCACGCGCGGCTTCCAGCCAAGGCCCGAGCGCGCCGTCCGCTTCGCAACGCGCGTGTGCGAAGACCGCCTCGCACGGAAAGAAATACGCGTGAGGTCCCTGAAGGAGATCGCGCAAGACGTCGCGCAGCCAAACGGTCGCGTCGCTACTCGACAGCGCTGCGAACGTCATTCGCTTGGTCGACGTCTCGCCGTCGGGCGTGGCGAGAAGGACAATCGATTCACGCGGTCGATCGGCCGATTGCCCCGATGCGGAGAGCGCCGCGTGCTCGACGAAGGCACGGAGAAAGAGCCTGTCGGTCTCGGCCTGAGCCCAGTCGTCCGCTTTCGTCGCCTGACGCCGTCGCCGCAGCAGCAAGAGTGACGTCTCGGCGGGATTGGCGAGCGGAAGGATCCTGCCGCCGAGCTCGACTCGCGTGCGACGCATGACCCCGGCATGGTCGACGACGTCCACGTCGATCGGAATCCCGTCGTGGATGCGATCCGCGCGCGCCGACTCGCCCGCGCGGCCGAACCGACACAGCTCGATCGATCCGGGGGCGACGCCGCATGCATCGAGGCCGCGCTGCCATGCCTGGAGCGTTGCGACGTGATCGTCGCGTTCCCCGCGCGCGAAGACGCCCGACGGGCCCGTTCCGCGCAGCTCGCGGTGCACGACCTCCTCGTCGTATACGAGCTCGACGGGACGCTTCGTCGCCGCCGCGTCCAGAAAGACGTTGCGCAGCAGCAGCGTGGCATCGCGCAGCGGCGTTTCGAACCACTCGTCCTCTCGGTCCATCACGTCGTCGTCCTCGATCTCGTCGAGACCGAGTCGGAATCGTGCCCAGCCCTGGAGGGGGAACTCCAGAAACCGGACGACCGCGTACAGAGGGATCGTCAGGCGCTGCTCGGTCCGAGTCGAAGCGTCCGGCGGTGCGGCCAGCCGCAGGTGTTCCGCCAGCGACCTCCAGTCCGCCTCGTCGCGCGCGCGAGCCAGGACTTCTTCGGGCGAGATGGGGTCTCGCGCAGATTCGGCGCTTCGTCGCAACGCCAGCGTGCGCGCCTCGGCGAGGGCCTCCGGCATGCACATCGTTCCGAGGCCGGTAGGGCCCCCCGCCGCAGGAAATACCTCGGGGAAGTAAACCGGATCCCACCTGTGCAGCGGATGGCGCCGGCGCAGCGCGGCCGGATCGACGCCGTACGCGCGTCCCAGCGTGTGCATCAGCTCCTGCACCACGGAAGAGGGCGCGAGCGTGTCGCCCGTGACCGGATCCCTGGACACGTAGGAAAGGGCGAGCCGCTCGCGCGTGCACAGCACAAGCTCGAGAAATGCGTAGCGGTCGCGCTCGCGTGACGTCACATCGCCGTCGCGCCGCTGCGTCCAGCGAAGATCCAGCGAGTCGTGCACCTCGGGGGACGGAAAGCGCCCCTCGCCCATCCCGCACGCGAAGGCGAATCGGAACGAAAGTCCTCGAGCGGCGCTCAACGTCGAGACGACGACGCCTTCGGTTCCACGTCCGCCCGGCATCATGGCGAGCCGGGCGCGGGCCACTTCGCAAGCGGCACGGTACCTCAGGCGCCGCGGACCGATGTCGAACTCGCTCAGGTCTGAGAGTCTGCGAAGGGCCGCCGTGAGGCGGTCCTGCTCGGCGCGATTGGTGGGCGCGACGTAGGTTTCCACCAAGAGGCGGAAGAACGCGGCCCACTCGCGCATGGTCAGCTCCGATCGGCGCGCGAAGCGAGCGTCCTCGATGAGTGAGCGCGAAAGCAGCCCGAACGCCGCGGCGGTCCCGAGATCGCCCGGGGAGACCTCGTGAGGCACGTAGTGGTGCTCGCCGACCTGGAAAGCGCTGCGCTCGCCGGTCGCGTCTCCCGCCATGAACGACCCGAGCGCCAGCCGGCGCAGACCTTGATCCCAGCTCAGCACGTCTCGCGTCACGTAAGTACCGCCGTGGTCGCCTCGATCGGCCCCGCTGACGATGCCCAGCGCATCGCTCCAGTCGATCCACTGGCGGGGGTCGATCTCACCCGTGCCGGCGACCTGCTCGATGGACGCGACGACCAGAGGGTGCACGGCGACGCGCAGAAGCTCCTGTCGGGTAAACCGGCCCAACGGGAGCGACAAGAGAAGCTCGATGGCTCCGGCTACGCGATCCTCGGACGCTCCCACTCCGATGGTGCGATGCGGAATGTCGTGCGCCTCTCGAAACACGGCAGGCACGATGGCCGCGTACGCTTCGGCATCGGCTTCGGGAACGAACAAGGCGAAGTCGTCGAATCGCGCGCGGGCATCCGCGCGGCAGATTCTCCAAATCTCGCTGGCGACGACCTCGACCTCGCGACGCAAGCTCGAATGCTCGAGCACCGTGATGCTCTCGTCGTCTTCGGGTCGCTCTCGCGTCGTGACCGATCCGCCCGGCGATCGTCGCGCGAGAACGTCGCTCTGCACCCGGTGCAGCAGACTGTAACCACCCGGCGATGCGACCAACGGATCCACGAAGCGGTCATCGTGATCGAAGGACGAAATGGCGTTCAGAGCGCGGGCCTGATCCCGCCCCGGACGGCCCCAAAGCAGCAGAAGTTGTGGATCGCTCGCTTCGACGTCCTCCCAGAAGCCCTCGCAAGCGCTGAGCGCATACACGATGATCTCGGTCTCGCGCCCGAGCCGTTCGAGCAGTTCGTGAAACGACCGGGCAAAGTGGGGAAAGCCGAAGACGTGAAGGGCGCGTGGAAGCGCAGTCGACGCGATCTCGAGCCGCGCGACAGCTTCGCAAAGCGGTACGACCCTCGCCGCGCCGCCCGCCGCGCGCCGCTCGGCGAGACCCTCCGCGCCGAACATGGCGACGTACATTTGCCGTTGCCAGGATTCCACCTCCGCGGCCCTCTCACCCAGCGCGGGCCCACTCCGCCACGCGGCCAGCAGTCCTCCACGCGAGTACGTGTACTCTTCGAACACGCGAGCAATCCGGGCCGCCAGCTGCACGCTCCTCAGGTCGAACGCATCGGCGGTGTCGTCGCCACCCGACTGCAGATATGCGCGCACGGGCGCCAGCTCGGGCGCGGCGAGCGCCTGCGCATCGAGAATCTGTGTGAGCGCCATCGCCTCGAGACACGATGCGTCCGCAACGCGCTCGCCCGTTGCCTTCGCGACGATGTCGCTCGCAAAGTCCGTGAGCAGGGCGAAATCGAGATTCGCGGCGATCCCGCACGCGCGTGCAATCGAGAGCCGCACGTCGTTTTCCATCGCCATGCTGGGGACGACCATCGAGACCGGGACCAGCGGCCCTTCGCGCAGCTGCT
>DASPUY010000299.1:0-30709 GCA_035622655.1 Polyangiaceae bacterium | reverse complement strand
CCGCCCCCCCCCGCCTCGCGCGATCGATATGTCGGCGGCAGGGCTGTCCGCGACAGATGCGGCCTGTCCCAAGTCACCCGGCGCCCGGCTGCAGGTTTGCGCCCGCGAGCTGCGCCTTCAACTCCTTGGCCGCCAGGGCATACCCGCCGTCGGCCCCATCGACGAAGTGCAGGTGGTCGCCCGCGTACGAGCGCACAAAACACGTCACGAGGGCCGCAGCGGCCCGGTGCATGCCGTAGACGAGCTCTCCGGCCCGCCGCTCGGCCTCGAGAGCATTCCGGTACGCTTCGCAGTCCACATCCGACAAGTCGAGGACCATTCGAAGCGTCTCGTCGAACTTGCGGAAATCGGTGTTCGACACCAGCTCCTCCCGGTAGACCTTGCCGTCGAACGATCCGGCCCGCGTGCCGACGGCGACGAGCGCCCGGCCAATCAGGGTCTGTCGATGCGCGCGCCGCAGCGCCGCATCGTACGCTGCGCCGGCGGTCGCGCCGCTGCGGACACGAGCTTCGACGCCGAGATCGGCGCGCGAGCCGCCCAGCTTGAGGCCGCGGACGGAAACGGGACGCGCCGTTTCGTGATCGCAGAGCGCCTCGAGCTGCTCGAGCACCCGGCGGTAGGTGGCCGCTCGATGCGCGTCTTCCGAGGCGAGCGCCATGACGAGGAGGCTGATGACGGCCCCACGACGGCTGCGCACCGGCCGCCAGCGGCACTCGAAGCCCTCGAGGTCAGCCGCGGCGTCACCCTCCGGGACAGCGAACCGCGCCCCACGCTCGGGGTCCTTGATCCACCGCTCGGCGGTGAGCAGCCCGCTCCCAGCGAACATCGCGAGGCACACGGTGGGGCTCGCACGGTAGCGGGCGACGCGGACCGAATGTCCTGCTGCGATGAGCTCGGCGATGGGCACGACGCCGACGCGTAGCTCTAAACCGAACGCGTCCTGGGCGAGGTGCTGCAGTCCGCGCAGCGCCGTCTCCGCCCGCGCGAGGGCAGCCCGGGGGACCAGCAGGGTCGCCCCGTCGCCCCCGAAGACGTAGGGAATGTCCACCTCCGGAAGCGCGTTGCGCAGCGCCACTATCGAGGCAACACCGAGCGCGTTGACGTCCTTGTATCGACCGGCCTCGATGGCACGCGTCGATCCACGGACGTCCGTCACGACGACGAGCCACGTGGCGGGAGCGTCGCGGTACGAACCGGGGGCAACGACCTCGGTGAACGCGCTCACTTCGGGCAAGCTCGCGAAGAATGCTTCGTCGTGACGACCCGAATCTTCTGGCTCCACCCTGGCAGCGTAGCGGGTCGAACGGTCCGCATGATCGTCCACATTCAGGGCGGCGCGATCGGCTGGCCTTCGAGCTGCCGGAGTTTGGCCTCGATCGAGCTGCCGACAAAAAGCTGCGGGAGTGAGGGCTCGAGCCGCCCGGCGACCTCGCGATCGTGGATGATGCCTCGCGCCTGCTCGAACGCCGGGACGAAGGATCGGTCCTCCGTCAGACGCTCCGCAAAGACGGCGCGGCCGAATTCGGTCAACTCCCTGCCGCTGGCGCATCCGAACGAGGTGCGATCGGCCGCGGATGCGGTCGCAACCAGGGTGAAGTCGTCCCGCAGCGGCTCGACGAAGGTTCCAGAGTAACAGGCCGAGATCATCAGGACACGCCACCGGATGCCTGCACGATCGAGGTCGGCCTTCAGCTCGACGGGGCTGAGTGTATGGCGACCGGCATACGCTTCGGGGTCGCTCCACTCGAGAGCCACACCCGACGGCGATCCGTGACTCGTGACGAGCAGGAAGAGGACGTCCTCGTCGCGGTTCATCCGCGCGCCGATCGTCTCGAGCACGCGAACGAGATTCTCGGGTGTTGCGAGCGGCACTTTCGCATCCGTCGGGGCGTCGTTGGCCAAGACGATCGATCGCCCGACGGTGCCGAACCGTTCGTCGAACAACCGCTGGGCGAAGCGGGCCTCTCGAGAGAAGACGTCCTGCGGGCCCCAACCGGCGGCACCCACAAAGTACAGATCGGTGATGCCCGGACGGCCGGCGATAACCTGCGACCCGACGTCGCGCACGACATCGGCTTGCGTATACATGAGCCGGTCGTGAGCTCGACGGGCCTCCTCGTAGTGTGCGGGCGGCTCCGGGTGGATCCAGACCTGGTCCTCCGCCGTCCAGTCGGCGGGTAAGAGCCACGCAGCCGAGATGAGCGCGGTAGCCGCGTACCGCCGCAACCACCACACGCTGCGCGCCACACCGCGCACCTGAACGTGGACGAGCGCGATCCACCGCAATGCGAGCGCCCAGAGAACCAGTGTTCCGCCGGCGGCCTGCATCTTCGAGAGCTCGCGCCAAAAATGCGGATGGTGCACCGTGAAACTCAGGATGAAGAGCAGCGGCAACGCCCGGTAGAGCGCGACTGCGAGATCGACGGCCCGCTCGGCGCGCCCGAGCATCGTCGATGCCAAGCATACTGCAGCGAGGACCAGCGGGATGGGGCTGAAGAGAGCCAGAGCCTCGTCCTGGAGGAAAATCGCGTCTGGCGAAAACCGGACCAAAGGTATCGCAGCGACTGCCAGAACGTAGATCACCAGGAGGGGCGCGAGGCGACCAAAGGAGCCTCTGCGCACGGCGGCCCCCCGGCAAAAGAAAAGGTCACGAACGCCAGCACGCAGATCACCGGCAACCGTACGCCACCGAACGCGCTGACCAGGTTTAGGGCTGCGGCCAGGTCGCGATGCCGCGGCATGGGCTGGTGAACCGCCGCGCGCAGGCCAGACCCACTCCGCCAGGGCGACCATCGCCCAGCGCGCAACGAACAGACGATTCCCGTCCCGCGCCACCGAGCCGAGAAGGTCCTGGGCGTCGTCGAAACGGCTTTCGCGGTAAGCGACGGCCGCGGCATAGAAGGACGCGATGTGCCGGGGGGGTGTGCCTCGCACGCGCTTCATCGTGTTGCCGAGTCCGATGGCGCAAGCCTGAATCCGCCCCTCGTGAAAGTGGAGCAGCGCCTCGAGCGCCTCGTCGTTCAGAGTCAACCAGTGGCGTGTTGCATCGCGCCGCCGCAGGTCGGCGCGGTGCTCCGCGAACAGGTCACGCGCGCGCTCGATTTGTCCCGCGAGGAGGCATGAAAGGACTTCGATCTCGACGGCGGCCGTCGCGACGTGAAGGTCGGCAGTATGGGCACGGACACGCGCCGCACGGTCGGCGGCCGCCTCGAAGAGACCGTCCCAGAGCAGGGCGATCGCCTCGATCCGCTGCATCCAGGATTCAGGGGCGGGCCATCGCCTCCGCGCAACGACGCGCAATAGCGCACGCGCACGCCGGGGTCGACCTGCCGCGACGTGCAGGAACGCAGCGACTCTCCACAATGTTCCAGCGACGAGCACCCACAGGCCGGCAAGCACCGTGACGGCAAGGAGGAGTCGCGCATCCGCGAGCCAGCGGACGGCCCTCATCGCGACCGCTCATGCAACTTCCATGTCCAGAAAAGCGTCCAGCCCAGCGCGACCACAAAGACGAGGAGCGCGAGTGCCTGAGCGTCCATCATCGTCGAGACGCCCTCCGCCAATGAACGCGCCTTCTCAGTCGTGCCGTCGCTGCCGGATGACAACTTCGCAGCATCGATCACCCAGGTCAGCGCGCAGACGCCGACCAGCAGCGTGATGACGACCCGAAGCCACCACGCCCCAAGCACGACGAAGGTCGGGGCATGGCGCAGCCGGCGCGCGAGCATCCTCAGCAGCCACAGGCCTGCCACCGATGGAGCCACCAGTGCCATCAGGCCGACGAGGACGGGTAAGAGGTGGAGCACGTCGCGTCCATGATACCGCCACGTCTCGTGCACCCTGACCCTTATCGCGCCATGTCGTGCACCTTGTCTGCCGCGATGGTCAGGATCACGCGAACCTGTTCACGCCCTCCGTACCAGGCATATGGACCGCCTGTGTAGCGCCTCGAGAGCGCCTCGATGTGCTCCACGCCGCCCTCGGTTGTCATCTTCACGACCCGGCCGCGGATCGCATAGTACCGGGAGAGATCGGCCGGATCGCAGACCGCCACCGAGACGCGCGGGTCGCGCCGAATGTTTTTCACCTTGAGGTGCGTCTGCACGGTGTTGATGAGCACGTGCTCGCCATCGGTATCCACCCACGTCATCGTCGTCTGCGGGGAGCCATCGGGCATCAGCGTGGTGATGAAACACGGGCTCGGTTTGCGCAGCAGGGCCAAAAATCCTTCAGGAAGCTTCATGGGTCGTGCAGGGTATCCGATGAGCAATCTCGGACACGCAATCCTCAACGACTCTCACGACGGCTCTCCGTCGTTGCGAGGCATTTTCGCGCGCGCGAGCAGGAGGTCTCGCTCGCGCACGTTCTGCGCCATCCTCGCCGCGCGCTCGAACTCCGCGCGTGCTTCATCGTGTCGGCCGAGTCTGGCGAGAAGGTCGCCCCGCACGCTCGGAACGAGGTGATACGAGGCAAGCGCCGGCTCGTTCGTCAGCGCGTCGACCAGCTCGAGCGCCGTGGCCGGACCGAACGCCTTGGAAACGGCCACCGCGCGATTGAGCTCGACGACCGGCGACTGGGTCAGCTCGACGAGCGCGTCGTAGAGCGCGACGATTCGGTTCCAATCGGTCTCCTCGGCCGCGCGGGCGCGCGCGTGACACGCGGCGATCGCGGCCTGAATTGTATAGGGGCCGAGCGGCTGCCTCAGGGCTTCCGCACGCGCGAGCGCGGCAAGCCCGCGCTGAACGAGGAGCCCGTCCCAACGTGAACGGTCCTGGTCCAACAGAAGGATTGGCTCGCCGAGGGGCCCCAGGCGCGCCCGGAGGCGCGATGCCTGCAGCTCCATCAACGCGACGAGCCCGTGGACCTCGGGCTCTTGCGGGACGAGCTCCGCGAGGATGCGCCCCAGGCGAAGCGCCTCTTCGCAGAGCTCGGGCCGTGTCCAGTCGTCGCCCTTGGTCGCCGCGTAGCCCTCGTTGAACACGAGATAGAGGACTTCGAGCACCGACGAGAGTCGCGCCCCGAGCTCCGGTCCACGCGGCACTTCGAATGGCACCCGTGCTTCCGCAAGCGTTCGCTTCGCCCGGACTATGCGCTGCGCGATCGTCGGCTCCGGGGCGAGGAACGCGCGCGCGATCTCTTCGGTGCTCAGGCCCCCGAGCAGCCGAAGCGTGAGCGCCACACGGGCCTCCTTCGACAGCACCGGGTGGCAGGCGACGAAGATGAGCCGCAAGAGATCGTCGCCGACGGTCTCGTCGATCGCGGAATCGAGATCGACGCGCGCCGCGTTCGCCATGACTGCTCGCCGGACCTCGTCGCTCTTGCCATCGAGCCTTTGCCGGCGCCGGAGCTCGTCGATCGCGCGATTCTTTGCCGTCGCCATGAGCCATGCGCCGGCGCGCTCGGGGATCCCCGCGGTCGGCCAGCCATCGAGGGCGGCAACAAGGGCCTCCTGCGCGAGGTCTTCGGCCAGCCCGAAGTCGCGCACGATGCGCACGAGGCCACCGATCAGGCGCGCGGACTCGATCCGCCAAACCGCCTCGATGGTCTCGCGCGTCGCGTCCCGGCCCACTCAGGACCTCTGCTGCCGCTCGACCTCGGCGCGCAGCCGCTCCTCTTTTGCCAGAAGCTCGGACGTGAGCGCCTCGCGGAAATCCTCGGCCTCGAAGATGGGGCGGATGGTCACCTCGACGCCACCGTCGAATGGCGCACGCTTGAGCCATTCGACCGCCTCCTCCATCGACTTGACCTGCCAGATCCAATAGCCGGCGACGATCTCTTTCGTCTCTGCGAACGGCCCGTCGACGACGGTCCGCTGCGCACCCGAGAATCGAACGCGCTTGGCCTTGGACGTGGGTGACAGGCCCTGGCCGTCGAGCATCACGCCAGCCTTCACGAGCTCCTCGTTGAACTTGAGCATTTTGGAGACGACCTCCTGGCTCGGCAGCTTGCCGGCTTCGGAGCTCTCGTCGCCGGGCACCAGCACCATCACTCGCATGATCGACCTCCTGTCCTATTCAGGGCCCGTCCCGGAGTCTTCACGGCCCCATCCCAGGGTCGAACATCGGCCGCACCTCGGACTCGCCCTCGAATCCGGGCATGCACCCTGTGGAGATCCATGAATTCGGTCGCGATGCGGATCGCTTCGGCCTTCGAGTCCGTCTTGAGGATGGCCCAGCCGCCCACGACTTCCTTGCTCTCCGAAAATGGACCGTCCGCGACCGTGATCTTGCCGCCGGCAAGGCGCACGCGGAATCCCTCTTTGCTCGGCAGAAGGCCCCCCGTATCGACGAGCGTGCCGTCCTTCAGCGATCTTTCCACAAACCCGCGCATCGCGGTCATGAGGGGGGGCGGCGGCGGGGTCTCGCGATACTTCTCCGAGTGGCGGATAAACGTCAGATATTTCATGAGCTCCTCCAGGTTCCAAGGGTCCCGATCGCACTGTCGATCGGCGAACCGACGGGACGACGAACGAGCGCGGACGGGATCGACACGCGGCATGACTTTTTTTGTTTGGCCGAGCGATCAATCCAGCGGGAACGGCACTTGTTCCGTCATGGGCGGGAGCGACAGAGGCTCCTGTCCGTCCTGGGGCGTGTCGCCGATGGCGGGCGAATCGAACGCCCTGCGGGCGCCCGCAGTTGCGGCCAGCGCGCGCCACCAAGCCTGCGGGGCTTCCGCGTGAGACGGCTCGACGGGTTCACCTAGCCGCGGCATCACGAGCCGCGCGCCGAAGGAGGGCGCGCGCGCAACGAGCGTCTCTGCGGGCTCGTCCCACGCGTGCATCGCGAGGTTGAACGTCCCCCAGTGGACCGGCAGAAACGGAGCGTTTCCGAGCATCGCGACCGCCTTCAGCGCGTTCTCCGGCCCGAGGTGAATGTCCCCCCACGCCGGGTGGAACGCGCCCACTTCGAGCATCACGAGATCGAACGGCCCGAGGCGCGTTGCGATGTCCACATACTCCGGCGTCAGCCCCGTGTCCCCGCTGAAGAAGACCGACGCGTGCTCGGTCCGCAAGACGAACGAGGACCAGAGCGTCGCATTCCGTCCTGCGATCCCGCGACCCGAGAAGTGTTGCGAGGGCGCCGCCGTGATCGTCAGCCCCCCGCGCGCGAGCTCCGCGCTCTCCCACCAGTCGAGCTCCGTGATGCGCGCGGCGGCCACACCCCAAGCCTCGAGGTGAGCGCCGACGCCGAGCGAGGTATAAAACGGCACGTCACGCGTCGCCAGCTCGAGGATCGACGAGTAGTCGAGGTGATCGTAGTGGTCGTGCGAGATGACAACCGCGTCGAGCGGCGGCAGAGCGGCGATCGGCGCAGGCACCGGCTGAAAGCGCTTCGGCCCTGCGAATGTCACCGGCGACGCGCGCTCGCCCCAGACAGGGTCGGTGAGCACGCGCACTCCGTCGAGCTCGAGCAGCACGGTCGAGTGGCCCAGCCACGTCGCTCGGACCGGCGTGTCAGGGCGGCGTGACCAGGCCGCACCGGGGTCCACCGATGGAAGCGGGCCGGGCGGTGTACGCCGCTGGCCGCCACAGAGAAACTCCGAGACCGTGGGCACGGCCGTCCCCTTCTTCAGCCCGGGCTCGACCTGCGCCGTGTTGTGGAACGTCCCGCCCGAGAACCGCGGAGAAGCGCTCATCTTCTCGAGCCGAAGCCCGGATGCGCGCGCACCCATCGAGAGGATCATGCGGGCGGAGCATACCGTGGCCTGCTCGCGTCGTCCGGCCCCGGCCGCCGTTCGAAGGATCCTCTTCGAACGCCCAGAACATCGCGGTGACGAACGACCTCACGCCGCTGCTGGTGCAAGGCGTGAATGTCATCGCCGTCGCGCTCAGAACGGGCCGTCGTCCTTTGGCAGCCTGCTCCGGCGCCGCTGCGACGTGTGCTAAGGTGCAGGTCTTCGCGGGCAAGTTTGCCGAATGGGCACTTTTGACGACGCGGGTGGATCCGGGGGCGCGCCGCCCCCATCGACGGACGGAAGCGCGTCGCCGCGACCGGGTGATCGCATCGCCGACAAGTACATCGTCGAGAAGATCCTCGGCGTGGGAGGAATGGGAATCGTTCTTTCGGCACGGCACGCTCATCTCGGCCAGCGCGTCGCGGTCAAGCTGATGCGGGGCACTTCGTCGCACGATCCAATGGCGGTCGAGCGCTTCTTGCGAGAGGCGCGCGCGGCCGTCGCGCTGTCAAGCGATCACGTCGCCAAGGTCGTCGATGTCGGGAGCCTCGACAATGGCTCGCCGTACATGGTCATGGAGTACCTGGCGGGGCAGGATCTCGGCGCGATCGTTCGTGCAAGCGGTCCCATGACCGTGGCTGCAGCAGTCGATGCCGTCCTTCAGGCGTGCGACGCGATCGCGGAAGCGCATTCGATCGGGATCGTCCACCGCGACCTCAAGCCGTCGAACCTGTTCATGACGACGCGACGCGACGGCCGCCCCTTCGTCAAGGTGCTCGACTTCGGGATCTCGAAAGCCGCGACCACCGACCCCGCGTCCGGCCAGTCGCTGACGAGCACGGGAATGGTGATGGGATCTCCGGCGTACATGTCCCCCGAGCAAATCCGCAGCGCGAAGGACGCAGACGCGCGAAGCGACGTCTGGGCGCTGGGGGTCATCCTCTACGAGCTGCTCTCGGGACAGCCGCCCTTTCGGGGAGATACGGTCGGCGAGACGTTCGCGCGCATCTTTTCGGACGATCCGGCGCCCCTCCGCTCGAACCGGCCGGATGTTCCTCCCGCGCTCGAAGGCTCGATCCTGCAGTGCCTGCGACGCGATCCTAGCCAACGCGTCCAGAGCGTCACTGCGCTCGCACGGTTGATCGCGCCGTTCGCGTCACCCGACGTCGCGGCGATCGTTCAGCGGTTGCCGGCCTCGAGCGGCGATCCGCCGGGCAGTCGCGGGTCGGGGTGGGCTTCGAGTGAGGTGTCCGGGCAGCGCGAAGCGACCGCGCCGGCCTGGCAGCACACCGCCGCGGCCGCTGCTCCACCCTCGACGCGCGCTCGATGGACGCTGGCCGCCGCGGCGATCGGGGTCGCGGTCGCCGGCGGGGTGGGAATCGCCTTCTTGCGTGGGACCTCGAAGGACCCGCACGGCGCGGCGAGCGCAGGCCCGACCATGGTCGCAGCTTCTGCCGCAACCGCGCCACCGGTCGTCGCGACATCCGTCGTGCTTCCGCCGCCCAAGGCCATCGAACTTCCCGTGGACTCGCGACCGACCGATGGCGACCGGCACACCGATACCAGCGAGCGTCCGTCCGGCGTCGGCGAGACGCTCCCCTGGCCGGCGGGAGCGCGAGCCCCTGTCGTCGGTCCGGCGCATCCCACGACCGAGCGATCGGGCACACCCGCGAAAACGGTCGATGGCGCGCCGATGAAGAAAGCCGCCAGGGTCGGGTCGAAAGGCGCTTCTGGGGAGAGCGCACCGACCAGCGCCAGCGCTCCCGCAAACGCGACCGCCATTCCTTCCGCCACTCCCGACTTCGGTTATTGACGGGCCGCTCGTCTCTTATTTTGCTAGGAGAAACGCCAGGGGAGGGGTCCCGTCCGTTCGGCGACGCAGGGGCAGGCACGCGAGGAGGAGTCACGTCATGTCTTATGGAATCTGGGACGCGAGACGGCAGGCGGCGACGCCCAGGTCCACCATCCGCGCTCCGCGCAAGGCGCCGATCGCCGTGCTCGCGGTCGCAGTGGCGACGATCGTCGTCCTGGGGGGCTCGCGCGACGCGCGCGTCGGATCGCCACGTCGCGAGGCTTCCGTCGCCGCCGCGAGCCATGCTCCGCGCCCGAGTGCTTTCACGGCCGCAAAAGTCGCCGACGAGGGAGCGTACGCGTTTCGCCGGGAGGCGGGCGGCAGCGCGCTTTCGGCGGACGTGGGCGCCGAGGCCGGCGTCGAGGCGGCCGGCGTCGCTCGCGTCGACCGGTCCGGGCTGTCCTGGGCCCCGCGCAGCGGCGCTTTCCAGGTCACGTTCGCGACGCGACGGTACGGCTGCGCAGGTGCCCTCGTCCCGGTGGCACAGGTCGCGCCTGCGCGCGCCGAGGGTCGCCGCACGCGCGTCGACGAACGCGCCGGTAGCGCGAAGCTCGAGGAGTGGGCCGTCAGCGGTCCCTCGGGGCTCGAGCAAGGGTGGAACATCGGCGCGAGCGCGTGCGCGAGCGGCCAGCTGGAGATCGAGGTCGGCGTAGCGGGCCTCGCGGCGACCGCGCGCCCCCGGGGTGGGGCCGTCGATCTGCGCGACGCCTCCGGCGTGACGCGTCTTCACTACGACCGGCTGTCCGCGCGCGACGCCAGCGGCGCCCCGCTCGCCGCACGGATGACGACTCGGGACGATGCCATCGTCCTCGCAATCGACGCGCGTGGTGCCAAGTTCCCAATTGTCGTCGACCCGGCCATCTGGTCGAGCCCAACGCAGTTCGTCCCCGGCGAGAGCGAGTGCGCGAACTCCCAGGACGAGATGGGAGGCGAGAACTTCGGAGTATCGGTCGCGATCTCGGGATCCAACTTCCTCGTCGGAGCGGAACAGGCCGGCGGTGTCAACGGGACCGGCGACGCGTACTTCTTCATCCACCAGCCGAACGGAACGTGGGAGTCGGACGAGGTCAACGGCGCGGACTCCGTCACGGGCGACGCCTTCGGATGGAGCGTGGCCATCTCGGGAAATTTGGCCGTCATCGGCGCGGAGAACACCGTGAACGCGAACGGTGGTCACGGAGCGGCCTACGTTTTCACATTCAGTAACGGAATCTGGCTCCAGGAGGCCAAGCTAACGCCGAGCGACACGCCGACAGGATTCGGCACCGGCGTTGCGACCGACGGGACCACGATCGTCGTCGCCGCTTACTTCTCGGCCGAAGCCTACATCTTTACGTCTCCGAGCGCGGGGGTGTGGACCCAAAGCGCGATGTTCACGGACTCCGCGGGCGAAGGTTTCGGGCAGAGCATCGCCGTCTCAGGGGGCACCGTGCTGGTCGGCGCTCCGTTTGCAACCAACGGCTCGACCTCCGACGTGGGCACCGTGAGCGTCTACGAGGGCTCCGGCTCGACCTGGGCTCTCAGTGCGAAGCTGACCCCTCCGGCTTCGGACGTCACGTCCGAACTCAACTTTGGCGACTCGGTCGCGACGAATGGAACGATGGCGTTCGTCGGCGCCGCGTCCTCCCTCGGAAGCGGTGCCGTCTACACGTACACCCAGGCGGGCAGCGGCTGGAGTGGACCCACCGTCGTTCAGCCTCAGGACGTCGTCTCCGGAGGTGACTTCGGCTCGGCCATGTCGCTGTCGGGAAACCTTCTCGCCGTGGCTGAATCGGCCGCTGAAAAGGTTTACGTACTTCCGATAAGCAACGGCGTTCTCAGCTCCGTCCCGCTCGTGGAGGCGACCTCTCCGGACGGCCAGACGGACGAGCAGTTCGGTTTCTCGATCGGCCTCGACTCGAACAATCTGGTCGTAGGGGCGAACCTATGGTTCGGCAGCATCATGGGCAGCAGCGACATGGAGTGCGGCGAGGTGTACCTCGGGCCGGTTCTCCTGACCGACGGCACGGCGTGCACGTCGGGGCCCGCCTGCGAGAGCGGCATTTGCGCAAGCGCCGGATCCGTCTGCTGCAACGTGGCTTGCTCCGGCTCGTGCGCGACGTGCGCGAGTGGTACGTGCGCAGTGCTGAGCGCGGGCTCGGTGGGCAGTCCCTCGTGCGGGGGGTATTTGTGTAACGGGACGAGCATGACGTGCCCGACGTCTTGCCAGTCGGATACGAATTGCGCGAATGGCTACTACTGCGGGGGTGACGCCGCTTGTCACCCGCAGTTGGGACAAGGGACCACGTGCAATACGAGCGCGGGAGCGTCGAGCGGGACGTGCGCGCAGGCGGGCTGCCGCGAGTGCGCGAGCGGCAACTGCACCGACGGCGTTTGCTGCTCGTCGGCGCAATGCGGCACGTGCCAAGCATGCGCGGGGTCGTTGCAGGCGCCGGGCGGCACGAACGGCGCGTGCAGTCCTTCGACGCTCGACACCGATCCGCACCATGATTGCGGGAGCGCGTCGACGTGTGACGGGGCGGGGGCGTGCGGATTGAAGAACGGGCAGCCGGCGACGTCGGCCAACCAATGCGCCAGCGGCTGGCTCGCGGACAACGTGTGCTGCCAGACGTCCTGCAGCGGGGCGTGCGACGTCTGCACCGCCGCCCTCGGATCGACCGGCGACGGTACGTGCGGTCCGGCCCCGGCGGGAAGCGCCGGCAACCCTGCGTGCGGTTCGGGCGTCGCGTGCAATGGAACGGCGGGCACGTGCCCCGGCGCGTCGTGCACCAGCGACACGGCGTGCGTAACCGGCTTCTATTGCGGCAGCGGAGGCACCTGTCAGCCCCAAAAAGTCCAAGGGACCGGGTGCAACACGGCAACCGGTGGTGATTGCTCGGTCGTCGGATGCCGCGAGTGCGCGGGGGGGAACTCGTGCGTCGACAGTGTGTGTTGCGGCTCCACGTCGTGTCCCACGTGTCAGGCGTGCGCGGCGGGACTGCAGGCCAGCGGGGGCACGAACGGCATGTGCTCACCGGCGCTGTCGGGCTCCAACCCTCACGGCGCCTGCGACGCCGGATCGACGTGCAACGGCGCGTCGTCCTGCGCGCTCGAGAATGGGCAGCCTTCGACCGCGGCGGCCGCGTGCGTCAGCGGTTACGTCGTCGATGGCGTGTGCTGCGACCAGGCGTGCGAGGCCGCCTGCGACGTCTGCACGGCCGCCCTCGGCGCCACGAAAAACGGAACCTGCACGACACTCGTGTGCGCCGGCGACGCCGGACCTGCGGACGCGTCCTCCGACGCGGAGGTCTCGGACGCCGCGCCCGACGCGGCAAGAGACGCCCAGGCTGTTGCCGAGGGAGACGGGGGGCTCCGCGACGCGAGCGTCGCCGACGCAACCGTGACGGCCGTTACCGATGCAGCCGCAAGCGCGGGCGACGCGTCGGGCTTCTTCGAACGAGAGCGGCCAAGCTGCTCGTGCCGCACGGCGGGTCGAGCCGGCACCGAGTCGCCTGCGGCGGGCGCGGCAGGGCTTGCCGTACTTGCGCTGGCGGCCGGGAGGCGACGGCGGAGGGGCCGCCGAGACGCGGGACGCGCGACGGGACGTGCGCGCACGGAAATCCGCAGGCGGGGCGAGCGAGCAACGGTCCTCGCGGGCTCGTTGGTCCTGGCTTGCGCCACGTCGGCCCACACGGCCTCGGCAGACTCCGACGAGCAACGCGCGACTGCGCGCATTCTCGCGACCCAGGGGTTCAAGGCGTTCCAGGAGCAACGATGGGCCGACGTGGTCGATCGATTCGGTCGCGCCGAGTCGCTCGTCCACGCGCCGCCCCACCTGCTCTACCTCGCGCGGGGATACGTCCACCTGGGCAAGCTCGTCGCTGCGCACGAGACGTACGAGAAGCTGACGCGCGAAGTGCTCCCGCCGTCGGCGTCGCGCGTCGCCGTGCAGGCGCAGGTCGACGGCGCCAAAGAGCTCGCGGAGCTGGCCCCGCGCGTGCCCTCATTGACGATCACGGTGACGCCCGCCGCGTCGAACGCGACCGTGACGATCGACGGCGCGGTACTCGCATCCGCCATGATCGGAGCGGAGGTGCCCATCGATCCGGGCTCGCACACGATCGAGGCCAAGGCGAGAGGTTTCGTCGAGGCTCGCCAGACCGTGAACGTCGCCGAGGCGAGCCATTCGTCGGCGCGGCTCGAACTGCGGCCTGCTCCTGCCGAAGCGGTCGCTACCGGAGGCACGGCCGGGGTGAGCAACGCGGCGACTGCCGCCCTCATGGAGAAGTCGACCGCGGGCGATCGTCGCTCGAACCCCTCGTCGTCGTCCGCGCTGCGCATCGGTGGTTATGCGGCCTCCGCGGTGGCCGTCGCCGCGGCAGGGGCTGGGGTCGTCCTGCTCCTCGAATCGCATCGCGAGCGCGTCGACGGCGACGCTCTGTGCCCGATGAGCCAGTGTCCGGACAGCGACCGTCCGCAGATCGACTCGCTCGATCAGAAGGCCACCCTCTTCGGCCAGCTCGGAGTCGCGGCCTTCGTGACGGCGGGTGTCGCGGCGGCGACGGGCGTGACGCTCATCATCCTCTCCTCGGGCAAGGGCAACATGGAGCCGGCGGGCCTGTGGATCGGGCCCGGATCGGCGGGGCTTCGCGGCACCTTCTGACCGGCGGGTGCGCTGCCGCCGCAGGCGACGGCGGCGGCTTCGGCGAAGCGGTGACGCCGGCCTTCTGAACGGGTAGAAGGCGCCGGGCTGGGCGAAACGCCGATCGCAAAGCGAGAAGATCCGATGACAGACGAGACTCATGCAGACGAGGCCGACGTTGCTCTGATCGGCGCGGGGATCATGAGCGCCACGCTCGGTGTCGTTCTCGAACAGCTGCAGCCGGGTCTGAAGATGCAGATGTTCGAAGTCCGTGAGCGCGAGGCTCAAGAAAGCTCCAGCGCGTGGAACAACGCCGGTACTGGCCACGCGGCCCTGTGCGAGCTCAACTACACGCCGCAGCTCAGCGACGGGACCATCGACATCTCCAAGGCCTTGCAGGTCAACACGGAGTTCGACCTGTCGCGGCAGCTCTGGTCCCATCTGGTGAAGACGGGGGCGATCACCTCGCCGGCAGCGTTCATTCATCCCGTCCCTCACGTGAGCTTCGTGCGAGGCGCCGACGACGCGACATTCCTGCGAAAGCGCCATGCGGCCCTCACGGCGCATCATTGCTACAAGGGCATGGATTTCACGCAAGACACGGCCAGGCTCGCAGAGTGGGCGCCGCTCGTCGTCGAGGGCCGCGACCCGGGAGAGACGGTGGCCGCGACGCAGATGATCACCGGCACCGACGTGGACTACGGCGCGCTCACGACCAACCTGCTCGCATACTTGAAGAAACGCCCCGGATTCGCCGTCCATTTCTCACGCCGCGTCGTCAACCTGCAGCGCCTCGCAGACGCACGCTGGCGCGTGGACGTTCGCGAGCCAGGCGACACAGGCACACGGTCGGTCGTCGCGAAGTTCGTCTTCATCGGCGCCGGCGGCGGAGCGCTGCCGTTGCTTCAAAAGTCCGGAATCGAGGAAGGCAAGGGGTACGCCGGCTTTCCGGTGAGCGGCATCTGGATGCGAGCGGACCGCCCGGACCTGGCGGCGCGGCATGACGCCAAGGTTTACGGAAAGGCTTCCGTCGGGTCTCCACCGATGTCCGTGCCGCACCTGGACACGCGCATCATCGCCGGCAAGCGTCACCTTCTGTTCGGACCCTACGCCGGCTTCTCCACCAGGTTCCTGAAGCACGGCTCGCTCTTCGACATGTTTCGGTCGATGAGGCTCGACAACCTCGGGCCGATGCTCGCGGTTGCACGAGATGACTTCGATCTCACCGAGTACCTCGTCGGTCAGGTCCTCGAGTCGAAGGAAGAGCGCTTCGCGGCATTGCGAGCGTTTTTCCCGCAGGCTAGCGAGGCCGACTGGCGTGAGGAAGTCGCCGGGCAGCGCGTTCAGATCATCAAACACGACCCCAAGCACGGGGGCGTTCTGGAGTTCGGCACGGAGATCGTGGCTGCGGCGGATGGATCGATCGTCGCCCTCCTCGGAGCCTCCCCGGGCGCGTCGACGTCCGTCTGGATTGCCATCGAGGTCCTCGAGCGGTGCTTCCGCCGTCAGTTGAGCGCGGCCGGCTGGACGGAGCGCCTGAAGGCCATCATTCCCTCGTACGGCCATTCGCTGATCGACGAAGCGGATCTCTGCCGGCGCGTGCGCGCCGAGACCGCGGAAGTCTTGCACCTGCGAAACGTGTAAGACATCGCAGCATCCGCGCTGCGGCGACGAGGAACTGGGGCTCACCCAACGCGGTTGCGGATGGTCGCGACGAATTCCCTGGGGTCGAAGGGCTTTTCGATCACGAGGTTCTCTACACTGGCGAGAAACTCGTGCGCCCTGTCGGTGACGGCGCCGCCGCTGAGAAAAATGATCGCCGCCGCCTGATCGGGCGCGAGCGCCCGCACGTGCGCGTAGAGGTCGATGCCGGTCATCTCGGGCATCATGATGTCGCAGAGGATCACGTCGAAACGCTCGCCACGCCGCAAACGGTCGAGGGCCCCGGCGCCGCGCGTTTCGTACACGACGTCCTGCTCGTTTCGCAGCAAGAGCCTGATGGAGCGTCCGATGCCGGGCTCGTCGTCCACGATGAGCACACTCCCGCGCCGTGGGGCGGCGCGCGAAGGGAGCGGCGCGACGCGCGGCTCCTCGTCTTCGAGAGGAGGCGCGACGGGCAAAGAGACCCGCATGAGGGTGCCGCGCCCCGGCTCGCTTTCGGCCTCGATCGAGCCGCCGAGATCGGTGGCAATGGCTTGGCTCATCGATAGCCCGAGCCCCGTCCCTCCCCCGCCGGCCTTCGTCGTGAAGAACGGATCGAAAATGCGCGGGAGCACTTCGGGCAAGATCCCGACCCCGGTGTCCCTCACCTCCACGGCCACGTGGTCGCCGGTCGAGCGCACCGTCACCGCAATCTCGTTGCGGTCCGCCGCTCCAGGTTCCAGAGCGTGTGCCGCGTTGATGAGCAGGTTGAGGAAAAGCTGCGCGAGCCTTCCCTCGCTCCCGCGGACGTGCAAGCCCGGCGGGATGTCGACGACGAGCTTGGCCCGGTGACGCACTTCGTTGCGAACCATTGCGATGGCTGCCTCCAGCGGGCCCCGTACATCCACGTGCCTCGCTCGGACCTCGTCGACGCGCGAGAAGGTCTTGAGATCGCGCACGATCGAGCGTACGCGCTCCGCCCCGTCCCGTGCCTCGTGGACCAGGCTGGACAGCCCGCCGAGGTCGCGCTGGCCGCTTTCCAGCGAGCGCGCGATCACGTCGAGGTTGCCGATCACGTAGCTGAGCGGGTTATTGATCTCGTGCGCCACGCCCGCGGCAAGCAACCCCAGGGATGCCAGGCGCTCCGCCTGCGCGAGCTTTGCCTGCGCTCGTCGTGCCTCGGTCACGTCGAAGGACACGCCGATCGCTCCGATGACCACGCCCGCCTCGTTGCGACGCGGTGTGAGCCGAGCCTCGTAGCTCCGCCCCTCGAACTCGAGAGTGTACGTGATCGGCTCGCCTGCGAGCGCACGCCTCGCGTAGGCGGCGACCTCGGGTCCATACGACTCCAGCATCGACGTGCCCAGATACGCCTCCGCCGGGCGGCCCAGCGCGGCGAGGGCGCGCCCGGCGACGAGCGTGATGATTCCGCTCGCGTCGAAGGCCGAGAGCGTGATGGGTGCGCCGTGGACGACCTCGCCCAGCTGCTCACGCACCACCGCCGCATCGCGCTCGGCCTGGACCTCGCGCGTGATGTCGAAGAAGGCGATGACGATGTGCGTCATCTCGCCGGCGGCGTCGAAGATGGGCTTGCCGTGCGCGCGGACGTAAACGCGGTGGCCATCGCGCCGATGGATCGCGATGTCGTCCACGACGACGACCGCACGGGCGCGCAACGCGCGCACGAACGGCAGCCGATCCTCCGGATACGGCTCGCCCGTCCGCGTGAAGATGCCGTACGGCGCCGAGCACTCGCCGGCGACGACGTCCGGAAGCGCGCGCATGCCCATGATCTCTTCGAACGCTCGGTTCGCGTAGACGAAAGCCCCGCTCGGCACCGCCGCGACCCACACGCCGGCGGGCAAGTCATCGGCGATCGACGCGATCAGAGCCAGTTCTTCGGGCGCACGCATGGTCCACGAATATCAGAACGCGCTCGGCCCGCTCGCCGATGTCGGCTTGGACGGCAACCGCAGGCGGCAACTCCGGTCTCTTCAGGGCTCAGAAGAATGGTTTGGGCATGACGTGACATTCGTCTTCGAGACCAGGATGCCCACATCCCCACTTTCGGCCTCGAGGGTGAGGCACTCGGCAAGGTCGAGACGCTCGAGGTTCGTGCGCGAGTACACGTGAAGCGGCCGGGGCGCGTCCTGGGGCGTCGGAAACTGGCGCCCGAGAATCCACCGATCCTTGGGCTCGACGCGTGCCTCGATGCCGTCGCGCGCGAGCTCGTTCAACAGGAGGAGCGCGATGTACCAGGCCGCTTCGACGTGGACGACCGGCGTTTCTCCTGTCCGGCGAAGGCGCGCAAGCAAAGCATCGTAAGCGCCACGCGCCACCCGCGCGTGTGGCGAGGCGAGGTTCTGGCGCGAAATCCAAGCCCAGTTCGTGCTGGTCGCCAGCACGCTCGCCAGCACGACGCTCGCCACCGGCACGGCAACCAGCGCGCGTGGCGCGAGCGGCCAAAGCCGACGGCCCACGGTCGGCAATGCACCGGCAATCGCGGTGGCGATGCCCATCCACGCGACGGTGCTGCCGGCCGTCGTCCAGAAGACGAGGTAGAACATGGCGTCGCCCACGACGGCTCGCAACGCGAAGAGTGCCACGACGCTCGCCAGCACGCCCGCTCCGAGAAGAGCGATGCTCGCATCGTCGCGCCTCCGTATCGCAAGCGCCGCACCGCCTGCGACGGCGATCGCCCAGACCGCGGCCACGACAATCGAGAACCGAGAGGCGAACTGAGGCACCGCATCGCTCGACATGACGCGAAAAAAGTCCTCATGAGAAAGAGCTCGGTGGAGCAGTCGTTCCGGAAGCCACGAAGTCGCGTTCATCCATTGAACGAACGCCAAGCGAAATGGCTTGAGCCTCCCCGCTCTCTCGAAGAAGTGAACGATCCTCGTGAGGTTGCCCACCGGCGACGTCACCTGCTCGACGACTGCGGGCAACAAGCAGAGCGCCAGGACCGCACAGGCCTGCGCAATTGCGCGACCCTCCGGCCACGTCAATCCTCCACGCCTCACTGGCGCCGCCAGGCAACCTACCAAACCGGCCGCCAGCACGAAGGCGACGGTCGGAACCGTTGAAAGATGCGTTTCGGCAACGAATGCACCCAGAAAGACCGTGGTCGCCAAGACGGAGCTCTTCCCCCGCGACAGCTGCGCGGCGCAAACGAGAAACGCCAGCAGGGGAAGGACCACGATCAGCGGGTTCCAGGGCTGGGCGGCGGCGTTTCCGAACGCGGCGAGCCACGCCAAGACTGTGAGGGCCGCGGCAATCGCTTGGGCGCGCCCGGCAAAAACGCGAACGGTGACCACGGTGATTGCCGCAGCGATTAGGTTCACGGTCACCGCGCCCGCCCAGAACGCCGTGGTGCTCCGCCCGAAGAGCACGTAGATGGGGGCGACGCAGAAGAAATACAGGGGGCCCGGGTGATTGAACATGAACCGCGAGTAAGGCCCCAGTAGAGTGCGACCGGTAAAGGCGTAGCGTGTGGCCAGCTCCAGGCCCGCGTAGTCGCCATCCACGGCGAAGCGTCCCAACGGGTGCCGAGCCAAGAACACGAGCGCAGGCACCAGCGGGACCGCCGCAAGCGCTCCGAAGGCCGCCGACTCGAGCCAAATGCGCTGACGCTCGGTCATCGCGCGCGTGATTCTACACAGACATGGCCCGTGGTCCCTGCGTCAAGAGCGGCTACTCCGACGACGCCATCGGCGTTACGCTCGAGTTGCGATGCGGGGGGACCACGTCCGACATGACTGAGCCGAGCAACGTACTGCGCTTCGACCGGGCAGAGTTCGCAGACCGAGCGGCGGGGGGGACGCCGTGCGCCTCGTGCAAGGGACCGCTCGAAACCGAATATTGGCGGTGGCAGAAGTTCGTCTTCTGCGCGAAGTGCCGTCCGAAGATCGACACCCAGCTTGCGTCGTCGCAATCGAACAAGGCAGTCGCGAAGGCGGCGCTGCATGGTGCCGGGGTCGCCCTCGCCTGCGGCCTCGGATACGCCGGATTCGTCGCCGTGACGAAGTTCCAGCTTGCGCTCCTGACGATCGGCATCGCCTACGTCGTGGCGCGCGTCGTGCGCAAAGCGTCGGGCGGGATCGGCGGAACCAAGTCCAGGTCCTGGCCGTCGCGCTCACGTACATGGCATCGACGATGGGATACGCGCCCGGGATCGTCGAGGCCATCAAGCACAGCGTAGAGGTGCCCGCGAAGGGGACCCCCGCGAAGCCGACCCCCGCGAAGGGGACCGGCGATGCCCCCGCCACGGTGGATCCCGCTGTGTCACCCGAGGGCCGCACGGGAACGGCGGGCGAGACGGCGAATACACCCCTCGACCCGGCCACACCCCATGCGGCGTCCGTGCCCTCGCCAGAAGCGAAACCAAAGGGCGAATGGCTCCTCCTGACGTACGGCGTCCTGCTCATGTTCGGCGTGATGCTCGCCGCGCCCTTCCTCGAGATCGCGACCGCGCCGATGGGGGTCATCATCGTGCTCATCGGCCTGTGGGAAGCATGGAGGTTGACGCGTGGCGTGCCCGTCTTCCTGAGGGCCCCTTCCGGGTCGCTGGTGCGCAGGGTGTCGCCCCGGAGGAGGGCGCCGCGGCGATCGAGGGTACGCCCGCGTCATGAGCGCCGCGTCGCCGGCCGTGCTTGCCTGCCCTGGCTGCGGCGCCGAGGTTGCCCGCGGTCTGCTCGCATGCCCTGGCTGCGCGCGCCTGGTGCACGCCGAATGGTTGACAGTTCTCGCTCGGGACGCGGAAACGGCGGATCGTGCGGGTGATCTCACAGCCGCCCTGACCACATGGCGGAAGGCAATCGCGCTGCTCCCGCCGGGGACGCGGCAGGCGGCTGTAATTCAAGAGCGCATGAGCGCTCTCACGGCCGCCATCGACGGTCGGGCCCCGCGGCCGGGGCGCGTGGATGCCCGGGTGAAAGGTGCGCCCGTCTCGGGCGCGACCGGTCGCAAAGCGGGCGTGGCCGGGGCCGCGGGCCTCGTGCTCCTCAAAAGCAAGGCCCTCCTCCTGGCGCTTGCTGCGAACGGCAAGCTCCTGGTCCTCGGCCTCTTGAAGTTGCCAACGCTGATCTCCGCGCTTCTCTACTTGCGTTTCGCGAGCTCTGGCGGTTGGGGTGTGGGTTACGCGCTCGGGGTCGTCGCCTGCATCTACGTGCACGAGATGGGTCACGTCGCCGCGCTTCGCCGCTACGGGATCGAGGCGTCGTCGCCGATGTTCGTGCCCGGCTTCGGCGCTCTGGTACGGCTGAAGCAGTACCCGACGGATGCCCACGAGGACGCGCGCACCGGGCTCGCGGGTCCGCTCTGGGGCCTGTCGGCGTCCGCTGGCGCCGTCGTTTTGGGCGCGCTCGCACACTGGAGCGTCGCGCTCGGCGTCGGCTCGATTTCGGCGCGCATCAATCTATTCAACCTCATCGGCGTCTGGCAGCTGGACGGAGCACGGGGACTCCGTCCGCTCTCGCGTACCGAGCGTCTCATCTTGGCAGCAACCGGCGCCGCCGTCGGCCTCGCCCTTCACCAGTGGATGCCTCTTCTCGTCGCCGTGGCGGCGGCCTTTCGCGCGTTCGCGCCGGATGCCGCTCCGTCCGGCGACCGCCGGATGCTCGCACTGTTCGTCGGACTGATCATCGCGCTCGGCGCGCTGTCCAGCCTGCCGCTGTAGACGCGACGTGCTCGAGTCAGCAAGGCGGCACCTCTTTGGCTTTGGGCACGAGCCCGGGCGAAGGCCCGACCCGTGCATACCGGCCGTCGTGGTCCCTACATCGTTTCCAAACTCGCTTTGGGGGTGCGCTTGCGTTGGTTGCGTTCAGGCTTGGAACGTGGGCGAGCGCGACATCGCGATCTACGACCCTGCAAGAGGCACGACCGAAATGGACCTGTTCCAGGTCGTTTCGCCGTGCCGCGTTTCACTCACGCGTGTTCTTCCGGACGGCCTCTCAGCTCAAAACGTACGACACGTACGTGTTTGCCCGTGAAGAGCTGCACGTGGCGCGCGTTCCCGCCGACGGCGGAGTGCGCGAGGGGAGTGTCGTGACTGCCTGCATCGGTGACGACGTCTACACCTATCGCATGGAAGACGGCGAATGCCACAAATGGAACACGACGATGACGAGTCCGGCCATGGAGGCGGGCGCCGAGTGCAGGGTGACCCGCCACGGGCCCCCCCTCCGTGAGTCCGAATACCTGCCGACGGTGCGTCCGCGCACGAAGTGCGCGGGCCAAGCCCCATGGCGTTCCACCCCATGGAACGGCGCTTTAAGGGACGGGCTTGCTCCCGGTAGGTCCGCCCGGTTCGACCCCGCCGGGCGGAGTCGAACCCGCAGGCACGGGGGGCGTCGCACCCTCTGAGGGTGGGGCTGGCGGAGTCTGCACCGGGGGCGAGGTCGGCGGGGCAGTCGGCGCGCTCGGCACCGGGGCGGGCGGACTTGCCGCGGGCGGCGCGGAGAGAGGGACGGACCCCGGCCCCGCCGCAGGCTCGGTCGCGGGCGGAGGGCCGACCGGTCGCCTCTCCGGGAGCGCGTACCCGATAGAAATACCGAGGACGTTCACTTCGCCGCCGTACTGGCCAGGCAACGTCGGCCAGGTGCTCACATGGTTGAACAGGATGAGGATCTGGTACGCGACATCGACCCGTATACCGCACTCATGGACGTACCCTCCTCCGACGGCGAGCGTCAGGCGGGTCGCGTCGGGCAGGTCGGCAGCCAGGGTGTCGTCCGGTGACGGGGTGGGATCGTAGAGAACGCCCCCTCGAATGCGCCAGCTTCGGCCAATGATGCCTTCGGCCCCAAGGTGGTAGTTGACCGTGTCGTGCCAGTTCTTGGGCTCGGAGTTCGAGAGCGAGTGGCTCGTGTCGTCCGGAAAGTCGATGTTGATCGAACGAAATTTGGACCAGCCCGTCCAGACCACGTCGAAGTCGAGCAGCAGCGTGTCGATCGGGCGGCTCGACACGCCGAGACCAATCTGGTCGGGATTCGTCAGCTGCGTCGTCGCCGGTTGATCGTAGAAAATCGGCGCGAAGGTGGCCGGGACATTGTCGAAGTGAGCATGACCGTCGAAGTTGAAGTGCACCGCACTGCGGTAGGTGGCTCCGAGCGTGAGCAGTTTCCTGAAGACGTCGACCTGCACGCCGCCGTTTGCTCCAACGCCCCACGCGCCAGCACCCAGATCGACCGAGCCGTACTGGCTGCCGAACGCAATGTCCTTTTGGAGCTCGATCGTCGATCGCACGAGCTGAAATCCCGCGCCCAGCCGGACCGGGCCAAACCGGTACGCAATGGTCGGGTTGAAGTCGAAGGACCGCAAGGTGGCGCTCGTGGCCTCACTGCGACCCTCCCACCCGGCGGGCCACCCGATGGCGAGCCCGTAGGGAGTGAATTCTCCAACACCGATCGTCAGATCCCGCGTGATGTGACCTGTCACGTACGCCGTGACGGGGGGGATGACGCGGAACGGCATCTGCGTGACGTTGCCCGCGTTGTCCTTGAAGCGGATCTCGGGGTCGATGAGCGAAACCCCGATCTCGGCGTCGAGCGGCTTGCCCTGGGTAATCCCGGCCGGGTTGTAGAAGATGGCCGTCGCGTCGTCGACAGCCGACGTGCACGCGGCCGCCATGCCCGTGCAACGCGCCGATTGCACGTCGAGCGCCGTACCGGCGGCCGCCGCCTGGGAGGCGGCTCCGAGAATCGCCAGCGCACCCAGCAGACCGTGAGCACGGGCACGGATCCGCGACGCGTCGATGTTTCGGCGGCGCGGCATCATGGCGCGGTACCCGCGGTGAGGAAGCTCGTGACCTGAGTCTGAGCTTCGGTCGTGATCGCGGAGTCGACGAAGTTGAGAAGAAAGCCGTGCCTCGACTCGAGAGGCAGGCTCGTCGTGTCGAAGCCGTCGCCCGTTTGCGTGAACTCGTAGCAGAAGAGCGGCGAGACGCAGCCGAAGCTCGGCGGCGCGTTCTGATTGAAGCTGCGGTTCGCTCCCGCGATGAGCGCCAGATTCGAGGCATTGATGACCAATTGATCGTCCTCGATGAATTGAATGAACACTTTGCGGTTTGCGTTGGGCGCGACGATGCCCGTGCCCGGGTTGACGCCGTGGGTGAGGCGATAGCCCATGTTTTCGGGGTCCGCCGGGTCGAGGACCCACTGGGCCAGCCCGATGAAGCTGTCGAACTGCGGCGTACCCTGAGTGATGCCGCTCGCTGAAAGCGCTTGAAGGAAGGCGGCCCGCGGAGTCGCCAGGTCGGGTGATTCGAGGAAAAGGGTCGTGAGATTGCCGCCGGGCACGTTGAGCGCGACGTTCGTCGTGTTCGGCGAGACCGCATTGAACAGCGTGCCGAGGATGCCCCCGAGGCTCAGGCCGACGTAATCGATATGGGTTGCGTCGATGATCGGCGTCGACGACCCGAGCAGCCCCTGGAGACCGGCGTTGAGGTTCGGACCGGCCGTCGTGCTCGTGCTCTCGAGAAGCAACACGAGCTGCGACAGGTCGATGACCTGCTGGCGGAAGTTGTCGCGCGTCGCGAAGAAGTTCGAGGTGTTGAGGAAGTTCCACCCGCTGAGGAGCGGGGTTCCGTCGGCGGCACGGGCAAGGCCGGCGCTCGATCCGGTGCAAACATTGGTTGTCGCGTCACAAACGCCGAGCTCTTGGCTTGCGCACAGCGAGTTCGCCGCATCGCTCGTCGCCCCGCTGCAAGGGACCGGATTGCCGACGATGCCCTGGCACTTGCCGTCGGCAGCGCAGCGGCCCTGTCCCTTGGCTGCACATCCCGCGTCGCCGGTGGCGTCGTACGCACCGAAGACACATGCGTCGCGTGTCGCCGTGGCGCCGGTCAGGATGCACTGGCCGTCGAGCGGATCCTCGTCGCACGTCTCGTTGCCACCCGCTGCGGCGGGATTGTTGCATGCGTAGTCATCGCTCGGAGTTGCCCCGGCCGGAAGCGAGGATGCCGTGGCGAGACTCGACCCCGTGCACGATGTCCGGTCGCCGTGAAAGTACGCGTCGGTGGCGATGGCGAGAAACCCGGCTCCCGTGAGGGCGTTCGCGATTGGCACGAGGTCGTTGCGCGAACGCTCGAGGCCGTGACCGAAGATCGCGACCGGATACCCCGCGGCCGGCGGGGCGGACGCGGGGACCGCCACGAGGAAGTCGATCGGAAGCGGCTTGGCTTGCGTCGGATCCGGATTGAAGGTCCCGCTCGGCCCCGTGGCCAGGTCTTCGGAGAGCATGACGCCCGTGTAGAACTTGCCCACGTTCGTGACAGGCACTGGCACGAGGCCCGCCGCCGCGGTGTACGCGGTCGTCACGTCGTCGAGCGCCAGAGGTACGTCCGGCAGCCCCGCGTCCGTGGCCATCGCGGGGAATGTCGCCAGCTGGTCGAGCAGCGAGGCTTCCGATTGCGTCGTGAACCCCCAGGCAAGCGCGAGCGATGCGCGGGACGTGCCGCCTTGCTCGAGACCGGAGAGCGCAGGCGCCAGCGCCGCGCGAATGGGCTCGAGCGCGTTCGCCTGCGCGTCCGTGAGCAGAGTGACGGCGGACTTCATGTCCGACGTCAGGAGGGTGTTCTGCGACCGGACGAGCGCAAAAACGGGGTTCGCGATGACACTCTTGCCGCTCGTGTCCTTCACCGCGGTCGTCACGTAGGCGAGGTACGTGGTCTTTTCGTCGAGCGGCGCCTGCAAGCTCCACTGCAGCTGCTGCGGCGACGTTTGCGGGGTTCCATTCGCGCTCGTGCTCGAGACGCAGTTCAAACAAGGCGTGAACTCGGGCGTGGTCATCTCGGGGGCAGGGGCGGTGGACGCGACAGCGAGAAGACCGGCGCTCGTCGTACTGAGCGTCGTCCCGTCGATCGTGGCCTGGTCGACGGCACCGGCCGTGTCCGAGTTCTCGCTGATCGGCGCGGCGAGCGTGGAAAAACCGTCGAGGGTGTTGAGACCGCAAAAGAGCTGGACCAGCGAAAGGGTCGGCGAGGCACAGTCCGCGGCCGTCAATGTTCCTCCGTCGACGGGGTTTGGAAGCTGAACGAGCGGCCCCGCGGTCCCTCCGTCAAGGCCCGTCGCGGCCGCGCTCCGGAGCACGTCGTTCGGAAAGGGGATGACACTATCGGCGGGATCGAAAGTCATCTCCCCCGCGTCCACGATGGTGAACGTCCACACGAGCGGAACGTCGGTTCGCGCATGGCCCTGGGATTCGAGGGCGGTGAGGATCGGATCGTAGATTCGGCGAATCTGTTCGAGCTCTATGGCCTCCGAGGTTTGCTGCGCGAGCCTTGCGGCGGGATCCGTCAGATCCGATGGGAGGACGTCCACGGTCGGCGCACAGTTGGTTTTCAGATCGGGACACGTCACGAGCGGGTTCGGGCTCGACACCAGGCCCCAGGCCGGCGAGCCGATGACCGCCTCACCGGCTTGACCCTGGAGCCCTCCCGCGCCCGCGAGCAGCGCAATCGCGTAGTGACCGGCGCGCGTCCAGCCCCCCGGGGGGGGAGCGATGCCAACCGCGCGCGCGGCGTACGAAACGACGGCGCCGGTCACGGGGACGGGAGTGCCTGACGTGACGTCGAGGACGAGCACGCTCGACGCGCTGACCGTCGTAGGGTCGAGATCCCCGGTGACGAGCGCCTGCGCCGTCGTTTCGAACGGGAAGCCGCTCAGGCTGCCCAGATATTCGCTGTCGAACTCCTGCTGCGCGGCGGACGGGCACCCGCCGACGCAAAGGCCGTTGGTGCAGTTGCCGCTCGCGCAGTCCTCGTAGACGATGCACGCCTTGCCCGCGTCGCACGCCTTCTCGGAGCTTCCGCCACAATCGACGTCGGTCTCGTCGCCGTCCTTGATTCCATCCGAGGCGGTGGCAGGCGGGGGGGTCGCCGGCGGCGCGGCGCCCGGACAGCCCTGCGGAACGGGCACGACGATGCTGCCGGACGTCAGCGCGAGATCGTTGGGCGACGGGACGATGGCCTCGGCGGCGTTGGCCGGGTCGAACTCGGCGACGATGGCCTTCGCAGGGGGCGGGGTTTGCGCGATGTCGGGCGTGCACGCGCCAAGCGCGCCCACGATCAGAAAAACCAAGGGGAACGTGTTCTTCATCGATGACCCCTCCCCCAAAGCGGCCCGTCAAGCCTTGCCGGGCGCTCCACCATAAATCGGAAAAAGCGGCGCCGATCGTGAATTCGACCGTGGGGTGGCGGCCGCAAACGCGGCCCCCCCTGCGCCTCTCCGCGGCACGGCCGGGGATCGCGCGCGATGCGCTCGCTAAAATCGCATGCAATTGACAATCGACGCGTGACCGGCCGGCTCACCGCGGGCTTCCGAGTGAATGAACCAGACGCCGGTGCTACACGACTCGAGCCGGGTCCTGGAGGTCACGATCGAGAGGCGTAGACCGGCGTGCGAGCTCTCAATTCGCACCCGATACGGAGACGGCGCCGGTGGGCAGCTTGCGGGAGCATCATTCGGTTCGGGTTTCACCGCGGCACTCGGTCGCGATCGACGACGACTATTACACCCTCATCCGCCGCGCTCCGGAACAGGACTTCGTCGTTCGCACGCTGGCGCGCAAGATGGCGGGCAATACTCCCCTGATGACGGGTGATCTGGTAATCGCGGGCCGCTCGACGCGAGACCGCCACCCGCTCGCCAACTCGTACCCCCTCCATTTTCGCAAGACGTATTACGCCGCGCACCTCGGCGGCGACACTCGGATCGAATTCGAGCGCCACACGCGCGCCAGCGAGGCGATCGGCGTTCCCCCGCCGATCGGGCACGCCGGGGGCACGTTCCGGAGCTGCCTGCTGCCCGGGCGGCCGTTCGACCAGATCCTGCCCTTCGGCAGCGAGCCGCCAGAGAGCAACATCCGGCATGCCGAACGCCTGACCCTCGGCGACGCCGCAGGGTTATGGCTGCTCGCCGAGCGAATGATGTCGGCGTTGACCGCGCTGCACGAGGCGGGACTCACGCACGGCGACGCGGAGCTCCACAACTTCATCGTGTGCCACGGGCCTCTCGACGTCGTACCGATCGACTTCGACATGGCCGTCGTCCGCGGGGTGCTCGACGAGGACGAGTGGCAGCGGCGGTGTGCCGCCGATCTCGATCCGCTTCTCAAGATCGCGATCTTTCTCCAGTGCGCTCTCGGTGCACAGGAAGGTCCTCTGGCGGTGCGTTCGCTCGGTCAGGTGAATCGCCTCTTCCCTCGTGACGAGCCATTTCGCCGTGCCATCGACGCCCGCGCGCGCCTGCTGGCCCCCGCGCTCCCCCTTCCAGGATAGACAGGGCGCGTATCGTCCGGGACAGGGCTTCTGCGCGTTGCGTCTTCAGCGCGCTCCCAGGGCGTCGAACCAGGAGAGCATCCGCTCTGTGCCGGACCCGCGGAGCCACCCCTGATCATGCGGTCCGGGCAGGTCCACGAAGCTGTGGGCGACGCCTCCTTTCGAGAGCGTCGTTGACAGCGCCACGTTGCCCGCCCGAAAGGGATCGCCGCTGCTCGTCTCGACCAGGAGGGGACGGGGGCCGCTCTGGGCGATGGCCTCGGCGAGCTTGCGCCCATAGCGCTGGCCCGCCGGTTCGTCGATCGCGGTTTGCACGCCTCCCCAGGCGCCGAAGAAGTCGGCCCGGCGAAGCATGACCTCGAGCGAAAAATGGCCGCCGAGCGAGCACCCGCACAGGTAGGTCGAGGCCGGGACGTCGATTGCGGGGGCCTCGAGGCGCACGCGCGTCACGACAGGGTCGACCAGCCAGCGAGCGTACTCGTCCAAGCGACCCGGCTGTCCAGCCGAAAGGTTCGGCATGTAGGGACAAGCGAGCACGAGTCCCCGCATCGCCCCGTGCGCGCGCAAGCGGTCGTAGGAGGTTCCCAGCCCGTAACGCTCGAACCAGGCCCAGGCGCCGGTTCGCTCGTCGCCGGTCTCGCCCAGGCCGTGCAAAAGCACGAGCAGCGGGACTCGCTCCCCCACCGCCAGGTGGGTGGGGACGCCGAGCACGAAACTGCGGCTCAGCGCACCGTCGACGTGGACTTCACGAACGTCGAGATTGCGCGGCCGCCACGAGGGATCCACGTCGGCGCGCGCGCGCTGCGGCAGGAGACACGACGCAGCGCCGACGACCAGGTGACGGCGAGAGATCACGGCTTCACGCCCCCTCCTTCAGCGCCGAGGATCGCACCGCCGACACGGCGCAGTAGTTGCGCGTCGTGGTCCGCGCGGCTCATCATTCGGGGTGCG
Source organism: Polyangiaceae bacterium (assembly GCA_035622655.1). Taxonomy (GTDB): domain Bacteria; phylum Myxococcota_A; class Polyangia; order Polyangiales; family Polyangiaceae; genus Palsa-1150. The sequence goes on along the minus strand of DASPUY010000299.1, from coordinate 1,690 downwards.
CATTTCGTTCGCCCCTTCGGCTCGCGCGTTCTAGCCTCCGCGCCGAAGATGGCGGAACGACACCGAAGAGCGCACGCGGAACGACATCAAAGCGGGAGAGCCGGCTGGCTCCGCGCTGCCGTCCTGGGAGCCGATGACGCCGTCGTTTCGACCTCGAGCCTCATGATCGGGATTGCGGCGTCCGCTGCCTCGAAACAAGCAGTATTGCTCGCAGGGATCGCGGGCCTGGTGGCTGGGTCCATGTCGATGGCGGCGGGCGAGTACGTCTCGGTCAGCTCGCAACGGGACGCCGAACTCGCCGACATCGAGATGGAGAAGCGGGAACTGGCCACCGCCCCGCGCGCCGAGCTCAAGGAGCTCGCCACGATCTACGTCAAGCGGGGGCTCGACAGGGAGATGGCCATGAAGGTCGCGCAGCAGCTCAGCGTGCATGATCGGTTGGGCGCTCACGTGAGGGACGAGCTCGGCCTCGACCCATCGTCCCTGTCGCGCCCTCTGCAAGCAGCGTGGATCTCGGCGGCGAGCTTCAGCTCGTTCGCGCTCGTCCCCATCGTGGGACTGTTGCTCGCGCCCAACACGCTGCGCATTACGGTGATCGGAGTGGTCTCTCTCTTCAGCCTGGGGGCGCTCGGCGCTCTGGGCGGACGACTCGGAGGCGCGCCTGTGGGCCGCGCAGCCGCGCGCGTGATGATCGGAGGAGCGCTGGCCATGGCGGTCACTGCGGCCGTCGGACGGCTCTTCGGATGCCTCTCGGGCTGAGGAGTCGCCGGCCCGGACGACTGGGGGCGCCGCCGACGTCGCGCAGTCGATTGGACATCAGCCTCGATTACCCAAGCCATGGGTGTCCAGGCTCCGTCCGCCGAGATTCGCGACGGTGGTCACGAGCTGCGCCGGGTTCACGACCGCCGGGACCGCCGCTTTCGCCGGCAGGTTCACGGTGAACGTCGACCCTTTCCCCTCGCCCTCGCTGTCCGCACGCACGACGCCACCGTGAGCATCCACGAGCCGCTTCACGATGGCCAGGCCGAGACCGAGCCCTCCGTGGCGCCGGGTGGTCGAGGCGTCGGCCTGCCGGAAGGGCTCGAACACGAGCGGAATCAGGTCGCTGCGAATCCCTTCGCCGGTGTCTCGCACGGAGATGCAGACATGTGACCCCTCCCGCCAGACCTTTACCGAGACCTCTCCCCCCCTGGGCGTGAACTTGACGCCATTGGAGAGAAGGTTCCACACGTTCTGCTGGAGGCGATCGGCGTCTGCGAGGATCGTGAGCGGCTCTTCGGGAACGTCGGAGGTGATGGTGATCCCCTTGGCGTCCGCCGCAGGCGATACCGTCTCGACGGCGGTGGCCACCGCGTCGGCCACGTTCGTCGGCCCTACGTTGAGCACCATCTTCCCGCTGATGATCCGAGAGAGATCGAGCACGTCGTCGACGAGTCGCGCCTGGGCCCGCGCGTTTCTCTCGATGATCGCAAGGGCGCGATCCACCTCTTCGCCCAGCCCCCGACGACGCACCGTGACCGTCCAGCCGAGGATGGCGTTGAGCGGCGTGCGGAGCTCGTGCGAAACGGTGGCCAGAAATTCGTCTTTCGCCCGGTTGGCGACCTCCGCCTCGTTGCGCAGGAGGCGCTCGCGAGTCCGTGCCTCCTCCGCCTCCTTGAGAGCCGTTGCATTCTCCACGGCCATCCCCGCG
>DASPUY010000298.1:0-42847 GCA_035622655.1 Polyangiaceae bacterium | reverse complement strand
AGCCCCGTACTGTAATCGAGGCCGCCGTACACGAGCGCCAGCACCCACTTCCAGTTCTGGGACGTATTGCTTGCATTGCCGTTCGGTCCCCAGATCGACGACCCGTTGACCGCCAGGCCGTCGCTCGTGGCGACGGTGCTGTTCGGGGTGGTACAGGCCGCCTGCGCGCCGGTCGTCACCGAAGCGAGCACGTCGACGGCATCCAGACCGATGACGATTCCGCTGGCGTTCTCGAGCGACGAGCCGCTCGCTCCGCCCGCAAACTTGCAGGCCCCGCCACTGCTCGTGAGCATCTTCGACATCGGCGTGATCGATTGCGTGCCCGCGACCATCGCCGACTGGCCGGTCCCCGAGCCGCCGGCCACATAGTCGGGTTTCAAGGACGCCGACAGATTCACCGCGTTGGCAATGCCGTCCCTGACGACATTTTCGACTGTGTCCGAGCCGTACCAGGGATTCGGTATCGTGTCCGTCGCCCCGATGCCGGTTGCGCCCGCGCCGGCCGCCAGCGCCGTAGCAATCGCTATTGACTTTCTCATTTCCGAAACCTCCATTGAGTACCGGGTCCACGCGACCGCGCGCCTCCATCCCGGGGCTGCGCACGAAGCGCAACGGTCGCCCTCTTCAAGGAACGGACCGGCGCCCACCGGCCCCCCCGTGCCAGCGCAACGCCGCAGAAACACTTGCGAACGCATGCGAAGCGCCTTCGGCGGAAGGCGCCGCAACCCGGGTAAGGCGTCCGATTTTTAGAAAAACCTTCCGATTTTCAGTCGGCCATCGACGACTGAAAATCGGAAATCTGCGCAACCACGGCTATTGTGGACTGCTCGATGCCGAACCGTCACCGGGCGGTACGTCGAGCTCGAAAGCCGTCCGACGAACCGGCTGCAGCTCGCGCCTCGGCAGGAGCCACAGGCACGTGAGGACTCCGACCAGCGCCAAGGTCACCCCCAGCGTCGCGATCAATCGACGCGTCGAGGGGGCCCTCACAGCCCGCCACGCGAGGCGATCGGCGCTGCGCTCGGGGGCGGCCGGGGGTTTTGCGGACGTTCGTCCAGGCACCGCGCGATGCCCGCCTCGACGGGCGGCAGGTCGACCGCGGCGAACCGAAAGCGTGGGACGGGGGGTCGCACCCCATCGACCTCCCGAAAGAGGCGGCCGAGGTCGACGTCTCCACTGCGGTTCGCTCCAGCCAAAAACCAATGGACGCGCGCCTCGATCGCGCTGAGGGGCACGCCTCCCCCCGCCCCGACATCGTACGACCTCGAATCGAGGCTGTTGCTCCGATTGTCGCCGAGCACGTAGACCTCGCCGCTCTTGACCACGTACTCCGGCGCCGGGCGGATCGGTACTTTGGGCTGCAGGGTCAAGTAGGCCCGGTCGTCGAGAAACTCGACCCGCAATCGACCCGCAATCAGGGCCGAGCCGTCCGGCATAGGGTAAAAATAATCCCCCGCATCGCAGGTGGGCACCTCCCAGCCGTTGATGACGGGAACGAAACCTCGCATCGTGAGGCGATCTCCGGGCAGGCCGATGACGCGTTTGACGAGAAACTCGGGAATGGCGTCCCGTCGTCGGCCCAGCGCCACAGCGCTCGAGCGAAACGCGATCGCGTCGCCACGGCGCGGAAGGTGACCCGGAGCCCGCCGGTAGGCGAGCTGGTCGCCCACGACGAGGTCGTCGGGCTCGAGGGTCGGTACCATCGACGCACTGAGCACCCGGTAGGGGTGAACGACCCACGCACGCACGGCGAGCGGCACAACGGCGAGCGTTGCGACCCCGAGCCCCCAGACCCACACGCCGCGCCGGCGCCTCGACGCGAGCGCGGACCCCGCGACCGACAGCACGCGCCGCCGCGCGTCGATCGCCCGATTTCGATTGCCCGTTTCGAGCGCGGCATGGAGCTCCAGCAGCGCGCGATCGAGCTCGGCCCCTGCCGCCCCGTCGAGATGGCGCTCCAGCCCGTGCCGCACCGGCCCGGAACGCAGGCGCTCGTAGAGCACGGCGTCGCGGGCCCACTCGGCGAGTCGCTCGCCGTCTTGCTCCTCGGGGACCAGATGGGCCGGCAAGGCGGTCCCGTAACGGCCGCCCGGAAGCCACCAGCGCCAGTACCGCGCGAGACCGGTGAAGAAAAGGAACAACGCGGCGGTCAGGTAAGGAAGCTGCCGGTGCGCGATGACCGCCACGAGGCCCGGCACCCCTCCGCCGACGCGCGGCACGAGGTATCGGAGCACGTTTGCGGCCAACAGCGCGGGAAGGACCCCGAGCCAGAGGACGGTGAGCGTCCGCTGCGCCGCGCTCTCAAACGTGCTGCGGCGCAGCGTCGGCAGGTCCACAGCGGCCGACGTGGACGGCCCGCGCCCCAACGCCTCAGTCCCGGAGGGAGACGGCTCGCGGCCCGCCGGCGCCGCTGTCACGGGAGAAGGTTGCACTGGTTGTAGTCAGGCGCAGGCCCGGACGGTTCCAGCACCGACGAGACGTACATGAAAACCGCCATTCCCGCGTTGATGGCTCCGCGAACGGCCCACTGGTTTGCGCTCGGACTCGCGAAACAGTTCGGTCCCGTGTTCGTAGCGCACGCATGGCTCAGGGTCACGACGCTCGACGGACAGACAGGCGCGTTGATGCTGGCGTAATATTCCACCTGCACGGAAGAAGCCGCGGTCAGGTCCAGACACCACGGCCACTCGTTGGTCGCCAGCAGGGTCGCATCGACCCCGCCCTGCTGGTTGCCGACGGGCGCGCTGGGAGGATAGCTGGTGGAGGGGACCCAAGCGCCCCCGTTGAGCTCGAGGGCGACGTTGTAATTTTCGTCCTGATAGCTCGGGACCTCGATGCCACGCGCGTTGACCGCGAGGACGTGCACGGGAGACGGGTTGGCCAGCGAGCACAGCTGAAGCCAGAGCTCGGCATCTCCGTTGGACCAAATGAGCGACGTATTCAGGCTATCGATCCCTGCATCCATGTACGCGTGGCCGGGGGTCGGATTGAAGGATGCTGCGCTCACCTGATTGTACGAGGGACCCAGCAGGCTCAGGCACAGGGCTTTGGCTTCCGAAAGCATGTTCGCCGAAAGATTGGAAGACACCAGAACGCGCTGCTCGTTGAGCACTTGGGTGACGGCCACGATGGCCAGAATGGGCTGCGGGATGGTGACTTCTGTGCCGCCGAGAGCCATCCACGGCATGTATCTCGCCGCGCGATCGTCGTCGGTGATCGAGGTCCAGTTGGAGGGCGCATTGCTCGGAAGCTCCGCGGAGCCGAACACGAGATGACGGTTGTCGTTGGCCGGGGTGGACCCCACCGGGCCAAAGAGACCGTCCCTAAAATCGGCGACGCGTGCGAGACCGCCGGTCATCGTGGCAAGATTCTGGGCCATACGCCCGTTGGCATCACCGAGCGGTCCGTGGCAGTTGATGCAAATCATCTTGAAGACCGCGGCCCCCGGTGACTCCTCGTAAACGGGAGCGTCGGGCGGGGGATTCGTGACATCCATCCAGTGCGGGCGCGTGTCGCCCTTGAACGACTGCACAGTCGGCTGCTGCGAGAAGTCGCAGCCAGGAAGCGCTTCCCAGAGGCCGAACGGCACCGGGGTAGTGATGTACGGTTCCACCTGCTCGAGCGTCGCGCTCTGCAAAAGTCGCACTGCGTCGACCTGGTCGTCGTACGCCGACGTCGCAGCCGCGCTGCTGCTGCACGTCGTGCTCGGCGGCGGGATCTGCTGCTCGACGAGAACGTTGGCCCAATCCGCGCGCCGAGGGGTCCAGGGGCCGGGCGGTTGGGTCAGATCCGTGACCACCCATTGCGGATGCACAGGCACGGGCGTGTCGTAAAGGACGGCATCTCCCACGGGGATCGGATGGCAGATCGGATCCGCCGTGACCTGGGGATCGAGCGTGTCCGCGGTCTGCCCGGGGTCGGCATAACGCGAGTATCCGGGTCCCAGGGTCGGCACCGCGGGATTGACCCCCGTGTGGAGGATCTCGAGCCGCTGCTCGGCGGCCGCAACCGCCGCATCGTACCGAGGGTCTCCGGGCAAGACTTCGACATAAGGCTGAGGAGTCGTGTCCACGACGGAGCTATTGATGTTGTCGCCGACGTTCGTATCGACTTGATACGCATACTCGACGATCTCGGGGTGCTTACGAACCGAGGGGATACTGACCATCCAGTCGCTGAGAATCTGCTTGGCTCTCGGATCGTATCCGAGCGCGTTCATCGGCATGTGCGGAAACAACGCTTCGTCGTCCGTGTACGCAAAGGCGTTGTCGACATTGCGGTAAATGATGGCCCGCCAGGGCGCATAATTGACCCAGTAGACCGAGCCGCTGCCCGCGCTATCCACGAACCAGTCGCCGACCTGGCCGCCGCCCTGCGGGTTGTACTTCGGCAGATCGACGAGCGACGGGGTGATGAACGGAATCGGCGTCGAACCGCTCACGCCCCGAAAGATGCTCGGACTGTACGACTCGAGTGGAAACTGGAAGAGCCCGCCGACGGGACCCGCCGTGGGGAGAAAATCGAGCACGTTCAGCAGGAGCGGGTTCTGCTGCGTGGGGTAGCCGCGCGGATTGTGGCAGTGCGCGCAGTTGCCCAGCACGTAGCCCTGCGCGGTGACCTCGTAGTAGTTGCGAGGTGTGCGGGCGCCCTGCGACTGTTCGAGCAGCGGCGCGTCGCTCGCCGAGTCGAGCCCCGTGACGATGCCGGCGTCGATGAACCGCTGCAGCTGCGTGAGCTCGTCCGGGCCCGCCTCTTCGATGACCCCATGGGTCCCGGTGGGCATGCGGTTGATCTGCAGGGGCGTGAACCCGAGCACGAACGACTCGCTCGGGCTCCCCATGTGGCATTGCATGCAGCGCTGGCTGGACGGGATCGCGTAGTGCCTCGCGGCGCCGTACTCGACGAGCTGCTCTTCCGGGTCCGCAGGCTGGCTTTGCAAGACATCCGCCGCCAGCGGCTCGTTCGTGTTGTAAAGAAGGAGCGTGTCGGCGAACGGCTCGCCGTCGTTGAGCGGCGTCTCGACGAGGACGGCGTCCGTTTCATCGTCGTTCCAGAGATAGCTGCCAAAGAGCGCGGTCTGCGTGACAGTTCCGTCCGAGTTGTTCTGGTCGGGGCGGGACACGATAACTCGCGTTTCGATCTTGCGATACCGATAGCTCCCGTCAGTGTCGACGATCTGCTTCATGAACGTCTTGTAAAATCGCGTATTGGGCGGAATCTCGAACTGCTGCGTTGCACTGTTGAAGTGAATCGACTGTCCCACGGGCACGCGCACGAAACGGAGTTTGCCCGCGTTGTCGGACCAGAGCGGGTACCCGGGAGCGTAAGCAATCACGCGATTCGCAGCGAGGGCTGCGCTGTCGAACGTAAAGAGGTCGGTCTGCCCGAGGTGCTCGGGAAGCCCGAGGGCCTGTGCGGGCGTTCCTCCGGGCTGCGCTTGCAAGCTCGCGAACATGGCGTCCATCATCGCCATCTGGGTCGGCTGGGTGCCGATCATCGCAGTGCTCGGTACGCAATTGCCGATGTTCGTCATCGCGTTGCCGTTGGCGGGTGCCATCGTATAGGCGGAGCTCGAACTGCCGGCATCCGACGCAGTCGCGACTCCCGCATCGCCGTCGGAAGGAGTGAACGAGGGCGGGCTGCCGGCCTGAAGCCATTGCAGCACGAGCTCTGCGAACTGCTTGACGATGTCCGTCTCCGGCCGCTCCGAATAGGTCTGCCCGTCCGGGCTGCTGCACGGGGGCATCGGATCGGTCGCGACTCCCGGCTCCGGAGCCGTCGGACAGACCGCCCCGGTTACGTGCGCGATGACCGTCGCCGTCATCAGCGACGGAAACTCCGCCGCAGTGCTGATCTGGAAGCCGCCCTGGCCCGGCGGATCGACGGCGGGACCGTGGCAGGGCCCGCACGCGGGAACGAAGTATTCGGTGAACAGGGTCGACGCAAAAATGACGTTACTGCTCGGAGCCGCGCTGCCCGACATCGCGATGAGGCGTGCGGGGAGCGACTGGGCCCGCGCCTGCGTGCAGATCGCCACACCCGGCGGGCCTGCCAGTGTCGTGCCGGCCTCCGGCGACGGATGCTGCGCGATCCAGAGCGCGAGCGGGTACTCCTCCTGCGCGCAGCTCGCGACGGCCACGAGGAGGATCACAACAATGGCAAAAATGTTTCCAAATCGTTGCATTAGAAGGGCTCGAAACCGGGGGGTCGTGCTCCTAACATTGGGGCCCTATCGCCGGAGCGACAAGATCGCAAATTCGGCGGTGGATGCAACCCCCCGGGAGGTCGGATGGCACTCCGAAACCCGGAGGCGGATTCCAAAAATCGGAGGAGACAATCGAACCGCGATGAGCCATCTTGCGCCCGCTACTCGGGGGAGTTCGAGCAAACTCTCAATCTCGACAAGCTGGCTCGATCCTTGAAGAGAGGCCGGCCCGCAAGTGACCTCGGCGCCCGACGTGGGTCCCGACACATTCCAAGATGAAAACATTCTCCGTGGAGGTCTCGCGATGAAACTCATTCGCAATCTATTTGCCTTCGGCATCGCCGCAGCGGCGATATCGGTGGCGGCGTGTTCGACCCAGACGGGGTCGACGGGAACCGGAGGGAGCGGCGGCGGCGCCGTGGGCTCTCTCAACGGGAACCAAGGGCAAGGCGACGTCGGAGCCATCGGCGGGAACCTGACGATCGGCAACGGCGTTACGGTGGCGTCGCTCCAGTGGACGATCACGAGCACGACCGCCGGCGGCCCGACCTACACCGGGAACATTCAAATCACGAACGACGCGGGCATCTCGGCAACGGCCGTCCAATTCGTGGCCGGTGGCATTCAGGCCGGCACCTATACCGTGACGATCTCGGGCAGCGATAGCAACGGCGACCCGTGCACGGGTACGTCCGGCGTGGTGACCGTCACCGCGGGCACGACGACCGAAATTGCCTTGCTCGTCACGTGCACCGCGCCGACCGACGCCGCGCTCGCTGCGGACGTCACGACCGGCAGCATCGGAGTCGAGGCGGGTGTCACCCTGGTCGGTCAGTCGCCGTACCAGTGCCCGGGCATCTCCTCGTTCTCGATCAGCCCGGCATCTATCCTCCCGCCCCAGACGGCCGCGCTGGCGTCGGTCTCGACGAGCTTCAGCGGCGGTACCGAGACGTTCCTTTGGACGTCGTCGAACACCGGCGCCACGATCACCAACGCGACGTCGGCGAACGCCACGTTCGCTTGCGGCTCAGCGACGGGCAACGTCACCGTAACGCTCACGGTCAATCTCGACGGCGTGAGCGCGAGCGGCGGTGACGCCGGACTCGTGTGCCCGGGCACTGCGGCGTACTTCGAGGTGCTGAGCGCCACGGTCAACTGCGAAGTGGGCGGCCAACTCCAGTGCTTCGCTCCGACGCCGAACGAGTGCGTCAGCGACGCCGGTGCGGACGCCGGAGCCTTCTGCACCAACTTCAACACGGATAACAACAACTGCGGATCGTGCGGACATGTCTGCCCGGCAGCCACCCCGACATGCTCCGGCGGCACCTGCACCGCCCCGCTGGCCACGGCGTGCACCTCGGCGCCTTGTGCGGCGGGCACGGTCGAGTGCCAGGGCAACACGAACGGCGCTTGCACCGCGACCGAAGCGATCTTCGTCAACCAAGACATCAGCGTGAACAAGATCACCGCTGCATCCGCGACGCCTGCCATCGCCGACATCGCGGCCGGTTGCTACACGTGCCTCCTCGGCGCCGGCTGCCTCGACGACAATGAGTTCGGCGACACGGGCCACGAATGCGGCATCGGCCCCGGCGGGACGACGTCGGACCTGCCCGCGACCTTCACCAACGGCAGCGGCACGAGCGTTCCCCCGACGTCGACGTGCCTCGCGACCGCTCAGTGCGTCATCAACCAGGGTTGCGGAACGGCCGCCAACGGTGGGTTGACCAACTGCTACTGCGGCTCCGAGGGCGGCGGGCCAAGCGCTTGCTCCACGGCGACCGCGGTCAACGGCGCTTGCGAAACCCAGGAGCTGGCGGGCTTCTCGCACAGCGACAACAGCGACATCGTGAACAAGGACTTCACCAACACGCTGGAGCCGTCGGGTATGGCCAACGAGATCTTCAGCTGCGGCAAGACCACTTGCTCGCAGTGCCTCAACTAGGCCCTGCGTCGGTCGAGCACGGTTGCAGTCTCACGGTTGCAGTCTTCGGCCTGGGGGCCGGGTAGTCGACGGCTCGAATATCGGCTGAAGCGCGTGAAGTGACGAGAGAGGGCGCCCGGGCATCCGGCGCCCTTTCTCGTTTTGTGGCGCCGCGTGTTTTTTTCTGTTGCCGGCCTGCCGCCCGCAAGCCAGCTTCACGCTCGGGGAAACGTCCGGTGTTCGGTCCTCGACAATCCTTCGCGGCGATACGGGGGTATCGCGTGCCTGTGCTCGGGGCGGCGGCTCTCTGCATGATCGGCGGCTGCGCGATCGGGGGCTGCGGAGTGGAGAACCCCGAAGGCCCGTTCAATGGCGCCGTCGGGCTCGTGAATGGCGGCGGGGGCCTCGAGGACCTCGACGCCACCCCGCCGCTCGGTGGCGGCGGCGCCGATGCGGAGGTCGCCGGCGATGGCGCCGGCGGCCATGGCGGCAGCACCGGGGAAGGCGGCGAAGACGCCACCGGGAGCGGCGAAGGTCAGGACGCAAGCACCGCCAACGCCAGTGGGGGCGACAGCTCCCAGCCGCCTCCCGCGGACGCCGCGGAAACGACTGACGGCGCAGACGGGGCGACGGGTTACCAGGGCGGAGGAGACGCCGCTGTGGGAACGGATGCCGGGGCCAACGCCGACGCGACCGGCAGCGCGGAGGCCAGCGGCGCGGACGCCGCGGGCGGCGGCGATAGTCAGGCGGGGGCGGGCGGCGGCGACGGCGGCTCGGGCGCAGTGGAGCTGAGCCTTAGTGGGGGTCATCTGACGTGGCTCGACTGGGCGATCAACGGTCCCAACGCGTACACGGGCTTGGTGACCATCGGCGATGCCGAGTCGATCGAATGGCTCATCGGCGGGATCGAAGAGGGTGCCGGCTATACGCTCACGATCACGGCCACTGACACGAGCGGCGAGCCCTGTACGGGAACGTCGCCGCCCTTCGCCGTCGAGGCAGGCCAGATCAGCAGCACGACACTCACGATTGTCTGCGACTCGCCTCCGTCCGACATTCCCGACGTCACGACCGGGTCGGTGGTGGTCGATGCCAGCGTCGTCGTTTCGGGGCCCTGAAGCGTTTTTCGCGAGCTCCGAGCGGCAAAGCGGCGCTGCGTGTCCATTGCGTGAGGAGAATGTGACTTGACGGAGAGCGAGCCCATGAAAGTCTTGCGGTAGGGCGTTGTTGTCGTAAGAAGCGTCGCTTCGATTGATCTTAGGAGCGGAGCGCGCGCCCGATGTCCCCTCGATCGAGTTCGACTGCCCACAAGTTGGTTTCGGCCGTCAGCGGCCTGCTCGTCGCGTTCGCGTTCTGCGGGCTGCTCGACGGCTGCATCGGCAGCGGCGACGACAGCGTCGTTCCCGTGCCCTCCACGGACGCGGCGACGGACGCGGCTGCCGACCACACGGCGGGAGATGCCGGCGACGCGTCTTATGCGGCAGACGCGACGACCGCCGACGCGGGCGACGGTTCCACGGCTCCTCCAACCGCCTCGCTGAGCGCGACTTCGATCAACTTCGGCGCCGTGGCATGCGGAAGCACATCCATGGCCGAAACGCTGACCATCACGAATACGGGGGGCTCGACGCTGTCCGTGTCCGCGACCGAGGTTGGCTCGGCGTTTTCCATCAGCGGCTCGACGGCCCTGTCCATCGGGAGCGGGATGGCGGGCACGATCACGGTGACCGCGACCATTCCAGGCTCCGCGAGCGCGGGGAGCACGGTCACCGGATCTCTGTCGCTCTTCACGAACGATCCGCTGCACCCCAACATTTCGCTGGTGCTCTCGGCAACACCGACGGGCGCGACACTGCAGGGAACGTCGCAATACTCGTTCGCCTCCACGGAGATCGGCGTCGCTTCGCCGGCGGTGGGCATCACGCTGACGAACACCGGCAATGCGCCCGCCACCTTTGCGTTCGGAACGCCGTCCGATCCCAGCGTGACCCTCTCGGGGTTGCCCTCCGGAGGGACCGTCGTGAACGCCATGTCCACCCTGAACGGCAGCGCGGTCTACCTGCCCGTCGCGCTCAGCCCCGCGGGCGGCACCACGGCGACGGTGGCGATCACGGCGACCGGACCGACCTGTGGCGAGAGCCTGACCGCGCTGCAATTCACCGGACAGACGGCGACCGGCAATATTTCGGGGTGGCCCAGCAACAACACGATCGACTTCGGACCGGCTCCATGCGACGGCGTGGCTCCCGCCGCGCAGACGATCACATTGATCAATTCGGGAGCCACCGCGGCCCGCATCACCCAGGTCGATACGAGCGCCATCGGAGGGTTCACGACCAACGCGGCGGTCGGCGCGCAGATCGCACCGGGAGGCGGAACGCTGACCCTCACCTTCGGTGCGCCGCCGGTCCCGGCTCCGACGACGTCGAATCCTTCGGTATCGCTGAGCACCGTCACGGGCACGGTGACCATCAGCACCGACGCGTCCGCCACAGGGACCTTGATCACGCTCACGGAGGAGCCCCAAGGAGCGGTCCTCGCGTTCTCCACGCCGTCGACGCCAGGCTGCACGATGGCGGCGAACTTTGGTGACTTCACGACCCCGGTTCTGCTCTTGGAGTCGAGTCCCCCCGAATTCTTCTGCGTCGTTAACACGGGCAATGCTCCGGCGAACGTCACGCTCAGCGCGACCGACAACGAAGCGGCGAGCGAGGCCGGGGCACCGGATTCGGGAGCGCTCGCCGCCTTCTCGCTCGCGGTGCAATCGTTCTCGATCGCCGCGCCGACGGCGCCGCCGACGCCGAGCCTCCTGCAAGACGCGCTGACGTTCACGCCCCTGCAGGCCGCGACCGCCACCACGGGCTCTCTCTCGATGGGGGTCGATTCGACGACGACACTCTGCCAGCTGCTCCCTGCACCGCTTCCCCTGTCGGGCACGGCGAGCGGCGGCGGACCCGTGGTGACACCGACCTCGCTGACGTTTCCGGCAACGTGCGGCGGCGGCGCCCCCCAATCCCAGAGTTTCGTAGTGGAGAACTCCGGGACGGCTAATCTGACGTGGGCGCTGAGCAGCATGACGGGGCTTGGCACAGGCCAATACCAAGTGACCGCAAACCCACCCCCCGGGGTTTTGGCTCCCAATGCCCAGGCCGTCGTGACGGTCTCCGCCACGGCGGTCGGATCTCCAGCGCCCAGCCTGGCTGCGCTCGCCGCGCAGATCACGGTCACCACCGACGTTCCGCTCGACGTGCCCCATGTCGTGTCGTTGAGTGAAGTCCCCATCGGCGACCAGCTCTCGCTCTCGGCGGGCACACTCGCCTTCGGACAGATCCCGATCGGGACAAGCGTCAGCCATGCCTTTGCGGTCGTCAACAACGCCAACCCGGGCTCCTCGGACGCCAACGTTACTTTTTCACTGAGCGGTGCGGGCGCCTCCGCGTACTCACAGCCCCTTCAGACAGGCGGCAGCTTCGGCGCCGGCAGCTCGGCCATCGAAACAGTGATCTTCGATCCGGCGACTGCCATGGCCGATCCCGCCATCATCACCTTCTCGACGTCGGACCCGCTGTGCGCTCCCCTGCCAAGTCCTCTCGTCCTCAGCGGTACCGGCACAGCCGGCGCCGTCTCTCTCTCCGCGACCACGCTGACGTTCGGGCAACCCGGCGATCCACGCGGCCTGGTCAGCTGCGGCTCCACGGGCACGACGCAATCATTGACGATTTCGAACGTCGGAAATCAGTCGTTTGACCTGACGAGCGTGACTCTCGGCAAGGGCTCGAGCTCCCCGTACACGCTGTCCGGCCCGGCCACGACTCTGCCCACCTTGGGATTCACCGGGAGCAGCGCGACGACGACACTGACGATCACTCCCGAGGCCATTCCGTCGATCGCGGATCCCAACGATCCGTCCGTCTTCGGCGACGTTTTGACCATCGCGACGGATGCGGCCGGAGACACGCCCCACGCCGTCTCCCTGGTCATGCAGGCGCGCGGCGCCGTCATCACCAACACCCCCCTATCGACCACGTGGAACTTCGGATCGGTGGGTGCCGGGTCGATTGGCACGTTCACGACGCCGATCCAAAATACGGGCAACGCATCCGCGACGCTGAGCCTACAGGGGCTTACCCAGCCGTCGATCTTCGGGCTGGAAAACAATCCGACGACGGTCCAGGCCTTCGCGGTGACGGAGCTCGTCGGGCAGTTCACACCGCCCTCGAGCAACGGGAGCTGGACCGACAGCGGGCAGCTCGTCCTGTCGGCGCCCGACAGTCTGTGCGCGCCGCTGCCGAGTCAATGGAACATGCCGACGATTGCCCTGTCGGGCACGTCGAATGCCAGCGCCGCCTTCACGCTCGCGGGAAGCTTGGTCTTTCCGACGACCGAATGCGGTGGGGACCCACCGAGCGCGCAGTCGGTGACGCTCAGCAACTCGACCAATCAGGCCTACTCCTACGCTGTGAAGTTTGCATCGGGAGCTTGGTACACGCTGGTCGATTCGGGCCTGGGCAACTTGGCGGCGAACGGCGCGACGACGATCGTCGTCACTCCAAAGCCTGTGATCCCAGGCCAGGGAGTGCTCCCGGGTTCCGCGCCGTACGCGGACGATCTCATCCTGACCGTGGCCACCTCTCCCGCGGCCACCACGTTCACCGTTCCCATCGCCTGGACGCTGAGCGGCGCAGTCCTGAGCCTTCCCGAAGGGGCCGGCCCCAATGCCAGCTCGCAGGGGAATTTCTACGTCGCGGACAGTACCAGCGGCTTTGCCCTTCCCATGGCCAATTCGGGGACGGCCACGGCGTCGGTGAGTCTGGCGATCCAGCCAGCCGGTGCATTTTCAATCCAGCCGGCGCCGCCGGTCTCGGTGCTGCCCGGCATTACGTCGCTGCCCGAGTTCGTGAGCGGGCCTTCTCCCGCATGTCCGACGACGAGCGGCGGGAGCGCCACGTTCGTGTATTCGGGACCCGTCTGCCAGCCATTCGCGCTCGGGAGCGTCAGCGTTCGGTCCTGCACGGGCACGTACGCGCCCACCGGGGTAGGGCCATCGATCGACGCCGGCACGAGCACGATCGACGCGAGCAGCGCGGCGGACGCCGAAGCCGACGCCGCCGCGGTCGACGGCGCGGCGGCTTTGACCGCCTGCACCTCTTCGCCATGCCCGGCGAGCAGCGTGCAATGCTCGGGCAACAACGATGGCGCATGCACCTCGACGGAAGCCATATTCGTCAACTTCGACATCAGTAAGGGCCTCGTGACGGCGGCGGGCCCCGAACCCGACACGGGGGCGTGCTACGCGTGCCTGCTGAGCGCGGGATGCCTCGACGACCAGCTGTTCGGCGACACGGGGCACGAATGCGGCGTCGACCCCCAGACCGGCACGTCGGATCTATCCGCGACCTTCACCAACGGCAGCGGCACGAGCGTCAACTCGACGACGACGTGCCTCGCCACCGCCCAGTGCGTCATTTCCACGGGCTGCGGAACGGCCGCCAACGGTGGGCTGACCAACTGCTACTGCGGCAGCGAGGGCGGCGGCCCGAGCGCCTGCGCGACCGCGACGGCGGTCAACGGTAACTGCAAAACCCAGGAACTTGCAGGATTTTTGCATACCGACAACAGCGACATCATCAACAAGGACTTCACCAACACCCTGGAGCCGTCGGGCATGGCGAACGAGATCTTTTCCTGCGGAAAGGATACGTGCCCGCAGTGCCTCCCATAGCCCATCCGTAGGCTCGCCGTCCCGAGCGCGAGGTGTGTGTCAACTCAGTGAGAAATTTGTGACGCCAAAGTCCACGGGAGCGCCACGGGAGCGGTGTTCCGGGCGATCCATCGGCCATAGCCCGCGTGAACGATCGCTTGTGAGTCGACGGGAGTTCGCGTACGAAAGGGACGATGGACGAAGAGTCCGGCGACAGCGATTCGAAGGAAGCACCGGCGCGTTGGTGTCGACTCCCGCGCAGGAAATAATCGGAACGCCCCATGACGGGTCGTAGCGCAGCGCATATCCTCTCGATGAGACGAACGCTCGTAACGAGCGCATTCGCGCTCGCGGCGTTGTTGCCCGTCCGCGCGGTCGCCGCGGACAGCGCCGAGGACGCGCACGCCCAGACCCTCTTCGAAGCCGCCATGCAACTCCAGAAGAGCGGACAGATTGCCGACGCGTGCCCCATGTTTGCACAAAGCAATCGCCTGGCGCCCGGCGTCGGCGTGTCGCTTCATCTAGCCGATTGCTACGAGCACCTCGGACGCACAGCCAGCGCCTGGAGCCAGTTTCGCGCCGCGGAGAGGATGGCGCGCGCACGAGGAGACGTGCGGCGCGCGGATCTGGCCCATGAGCGCGCCCTGGCGCTCGCGCCAAACCTCGATCGGCTCACGGTGACCACAGGCGCCGGGCCGCATGAAGGCTGGCACGTGGTGGTCGACGGAGCTGTGCTTCCCGCCGATCGATGGAACACGCCCCTCGCCGTGGACCCGGGCGATCACCTCGTCCTCGTGCAGGCGCCGGGGCGCCCCGGGCTGCCCCGAAGGGTGCATGTCGACGCGTCTCACCCGACCGTCCTCGTGAATGCGGACGAATTGGCTCCGGTACCTGTCGCCGCCGCATCTCCCGTCGCGGGGGCGGCCCAGGTCCCGGCCGTCGGCGCACCGACTGAGGCGACGCCGGCCACCGTCACGACGCCGGCCCAGGCCCCGGCCGTCGGCGCACCAGCGGCGTCGGGGGCGGTCGCGAACGCGTCGCCGGCCCCGGCCGTCGTGGCGCCCGCTGGAGGGCCTGCTGTCGCGAGCCCGCCGACCGCGGCCGGGTCGACCCCAAGCCCTTCGCCGGAGCCTAACGAATCTTCGGCGCACGACGTGACTGCGCCCGCGGGCGGATCGACGGCGCAGAGCGGTTCGGGGACGCGGCTCGGGATCGCCATCGGGCTGGCCGGTCTCGGAGCCGTCGGCGCGGGCTTCGGGACGTTTTTTCTCATCCGGCGCAGCGTGTTCATCAGTCACGACTGCCCCTGCGACACCTCGCTCGAGAACGAGGCGTCGACCGGAGCCACCATTTCCTTCGGAGTGGCTGGAGCCGCACTGGCTTCTTCGGCCGTCCTCCTCTTGACCGGTTCGAACCAGAAGTCGCAGGTGGGCTGGGCGTTCGGACCCGCACCGATGGAGGGGGGCGCGGGCGCCATCCTTCGCGCGGGCTTTTGACCTGAGCGGTGGTGGTCACGTGTTCCTCGCGCACTCGTCCCGACGCCGAATCGTGGCAGCGCTCTTTGCGCTGACGGCGCTGCTCGAGACGAGCCGCGCCCACGCCTACTGCCGCGAGGTCACGCTGAGCCCTCCGCCCGGGTACAACCCCGTCGACGCCGGATGTTTCACGGCCAATCCCGACGGGGGCAGCGAGCTGCCTCCCCTCTTCTGGAGAAATCAGTGCGTCGGCTTCAGCATGCAGCAAAACGCAAGCACGCAAGTGTCGCTTGCCGACGCGGAGAACGTGGCGTTTTCAGCGTTCAATGCATGGAGCTCCATCACGTGCCCGGGGGGCGGATCGCCAAGCATCACGGCAGCCGAGCTGCCGCCCGTGGAATGCGACAGCGTCCCGTCGCAGCTGCACAACAACGTCATCATGTTCCGCGACGATGTGTGGCCCTACGACGACAGCGCCAACGCCATCGGCTTCACCACGCTCACCGTCTGCATCCAGCCGCCGTGCCCGGGCGACCCGAACGCGCTGCCGGGGGAAATCCTCGGGGCCGACACCGAGATCAACTCGGCCCTCTACCGCATTATCGCGAGCGGGACACCGCCGAGTGGCGCGTACGACCTGGCCAGCATCCTGACACACGAGGCAGGGCACTTCTTGGGCCTGGCGCATACGGCAGATGAGACCGCGGTCATGTACGCGTTCTACCATCCGGAGTCGACGGTTCCTCAACCGGACGACGTGGCCGGCATCTGCGCGATCTACCCGCCGGACGGCTCCAGGAGCACGGAAATCGGCAGCGTCGCCGCGACCAGCTGTAACCCCGAGCCGCTCCTCGGGCTCGAAGAGGAGTGCGGATCGGTCGACGCGGGCCTCAACGGCGGAGACGACGACGCCGGCACCAGCGACAGTCCGACGTCCAACGGCGACACGTTGTTCGGCTGCGCGATAGGGCAAGGGTCGCACTTCGGCACGGGCGGACTCGTCATGCTCGGAACCATTGCCCTCGGGGCCTGGATCCGCACAAGGCGCGGTTCGAGACGCCTGCGCTCCATCAGCAGCAAGATCGGTGTGTGGGTCGCGCTGCTGAGCGGGGGAGCGCTTCAGCTTCATCCCGCGAGCGCGAGCGTCTCGGTCATCGTGACCTTCGACGATCTGGTCCGGCGCGCGACCGCAGTTGCCGTCGTCACCCCCCTCGAGCCACACGCTCTCTGGGAGAACGGCCGCATCGTGACGTACACGAGAGCGCACGTCGATCGGCAGATCGCGGGGAAGCTCGAGGAGGAGGTATGGATCCGCACTCTTGGCGGCGATGTAGGCAACATCGGCAATCGAGTCGAAGGCCAGGCGACGTTCGCGCTCGGCCATCCATCGCTCGTCTTTCTCCATCCGCATCTCGATCCGGTCGTCGGCGGACCGTCGGGCACGTTCGGCGTCGTGGAGGCAGCCCAGGGACAATTCCCTATCGTGCTGGGCAACAGCGGTCGCGCGACCCTCACGACAGGCCAGAACGTCGGTGCCCTCGCTCTCCCACGCGGGAGCGGCATCGTCGCAGCGCGCTTCGCACGCGACGTGCTGCGCGACCGCCCGCTGGAAGACGCTGCGCGGGAAATTGCCGCCGCATGGACCCATGCGCATTGACTCGTGCCGTCACCAAACCGTCGCAGAAGCAGCGCCGCCCCTCGTGGTAGACGAAGGCCGCCTTCATGGCCGCTCGACCCGATTGGCTCGCGATCGCAGCCCTATGCCTGCTGCCGTGCGTGCCGGGGTGTGGGGCTGGCGACGATACGGTATCGCCCGTGCCCGACGGCGCTGCGCCGGCCGACGCATCCGCCAAGGACGCTTCGGTGAGCGACGCGCCGGTGGACTCCAGCAGCGAAAACACGCCAGCGGATGCAAACCTCGATGCAGCGGCGGGCGACGGCGATGCGGCTACGTTCCTCCTCCAGACTGTGCCCGCCGACGCGGGGTTGCTTCGCCTGGCCAACTGGTCACCCAATTCGCCAGCGGTGGACGCGTGCGTGGCGCTGCATGGGACGGGGACGTTCACGGGGCCCATTGTGGCTGCACTGGCCGCAAGTGAAGATGCGAGCACGACGGCACTCGGCTTTCCTTCCGTCAGCGCCTACGTGGAGCTAGCTCCCGGCCAATACGACGTGCGCTTCGTCGTCGGGGGCGCGGCGACTTGCGCAACCGGCATCGCGGGGGATGCGACAAGCCTACCTTCACTGGCCATCGGCGCTGCGGAGACCGTCGCGCTTGTCGGCGAATCGGTCACGACCGGGGGCGATGCGCCCTTGAGCGTCGTGGGGTTTCTCGACGACCTCGGCGCGAGCGCGGTCGCGCTGCGGTTCGTGAACGCTGCGCCGGCGGTGCCCAGCCTCGACGTCGGAACGGGGGCCCTTGCGGAATCGAACTTCGCTGCGTTGTTTACGGGCATCCCGTTCGGCCAGCACGGCGATGCCCAAGAAGCGCCGATGACCGATGCCTCCCGCCCGGCGGATGCCTCCAGCGCGAGCGACGCCGCCGCGGGCGATGCCGCCCCCGGGGCCAGTGCCACGACCTCGAGTGTCGATGGGAACGGCTACTTCTCTCTGAAGACCCTTTCGAATGCAACGCTGAGCGCACACGCCCACGGCGCATCGACCGACATCGTCTCTGTGAGCGGAGTGAGCGCCGCATCGGGTAGCGTTCTCACGATCGCCGTCATCGGCGACACGTCCGGCGGAACCCCCGGTAGCCTGCTCGAATGTGTCGACAACGCGGGGACCGTCGACCCACTGTCCGACTGCAATGTGCTTCCCTAGCCAAGAGCGAGCGAAATGGGCCAAGCTTGTGGGTATCCAAGCACCTCTTCGAAGAGGTTGACGTCGATCGGACGTGCCGATGAAATCGCTCGAGATGGCCCATCCGAGCATCGCTATCGTGACTCCGGTCCGCGGCGGGTTCGGGCTCGAGTACGTCAAGAGCCTGATCGACCTGTCGCAAGCGCTATCCGGGAGCGGCACCCCCTGGACGTGGATCCCTGTGTCGGACCGAACCATCGTTACCGCGCGCAACGAGCTCGCGGGGCATTTCCTCAGGACGGGCTGCTCGCACTCTCTCTGGATCGACGCCGATAACGGCCTTGCCGATCCGGCGACGCTCAAGCGGATGCTGGAGGTGGACCAGCCCTTCGTGGTCCTGCCATGCCACCTCAGGCGGCGGCCATACTCGCTCGATCACGCCGCGGAATACAACGTGGTGCTCACCGACCTGGAGCAGCAGCCAAGGCGAGGGGCCGTGCGCGTCGAGGCAAGCGGCTTCGGGACAAATCTCATCCGGCGCGAGGTGTTCGACCTCATGGCGGCGGCGCATCCCGAGCTCGGCTATCAGACGGCGGCCGCCGATGGCGGCACCTGGAGGCTGACCAACTTTTTCGGCGAGATCATCGAGTCAGACATTCGATACAGCGAGGACTACTCCTTCTGCCGCCGCTGGCGCGCCCTTGGCGGCGAGGTCTGGGCCGTAGTCGGCGCCGTCGCGCTCCATGCCGGCAGCACGTGCAACTTCGGCGTGGAGGTGTGGGACCGGCGGGCCGAGTGGGCGCGCGCGCGAAAGGAGGCGCGCGAAACCGTGGAGCTGCTCCGCGTCGAGCATGCGTTCCTGCACCAGGCCATCGCGCGCGCCCGGGACGCCGGCGTCGACGTGACCGAGGCGAACGAGCTGGCTCGCGCCACCGCGCCGCCGGTTGCCGGATGGCGCGCGCCGGACACCGTCGAGCAGTGGAAGGCGCAGCAGATCGTGGCCAACGCTACCGAATGCATCGAGCGCGTGCGAAGTGCGCGCGCGAGGCTCGCATCGCAATCGAAGCCTTTGCATGGCTCGTAATGCGGTATTCGATTCCAGTTGCAGCATGCGAGCGAATTTCTCCGCGACCGAAGGAGTGAGCCATGAGAAAGTCGGAGTTCACCGAGCCCTCGGAGAGCAGCTCAGATGGACCTCAAACATTCCTCACTGAACGAACGCACGTCGCGAGCGGACCTGGAAGCGCAGATCGCCGAACTCCGCGTCGTGCTGGAGGCCGACCCTCTGAGTCCGGAGACGTGGAACAACCTGGGCGTCGCAAGAGCAGCTTTGGGTCAGTTTGTTGATGCGGAAAAGGCATTTGCAAGGGCGCTGGCGCTCGCCCCCGACCATCCGGCAGCCGGTGCCAACCGACGAGCGCTGCTTGCAGCCATCCGCGCACGACGAGCCGACCGACGCCGTCCGGTCACGATCTTCACGGTCACGCCGTCCGGTTATTTTCATGTCTTGGCGTTGAAAGAGCTGGCCGAATGCATTCATTACGCTTTCATTGCGACCGGTCGAGAGTCGCGCCTCTCGTCGAGTCGCGAAGACGAGTCGCGGCTTCACATCGTGCTTGGCGCACATCTTTTGAACTCGGTCGACTGCACCCTTCCGACGGATGCCGTCATTTACAATACTGAACAGCTCGCTTCCACGAAATGGATGACGCCAAGGTATCTGAACCTTCTGCGTCGACATACGGTCTGGGACTACAGTTCCACCAACACACGATCACTGGCACAACTGGGCGTCGCCGACGTCCATCACGTTCCGCTGGGATACGTGCCGGAGCTCACACGGATGCCGTTGGCGACCCATGAGGATATCGACGTCGTCTTCGTGGGCAGCATCAACGAGCGACGCGCGCGGATCCTCGACGAGCTTGTGAACCGAGGGCTTTCGGTGAAGGTCCTGAGAGGCGTGTACGCCGACCCGCGCGACGCATGGCTGGCGCGCGCGAAGATTGTGCTCAACGTCCATTATTTCGACAGCAGCCCGTTCGAGATAGTGCGCGTCTCTTACCTTCTGGCGAATGAGCGCTTCGTCATCTCCGAGGAGGCTCCAGGAGACGATGACGCATCGTTTTTCGCCGGTGCGCTCGTGCTTGCGCCGTATGAACGGCTCGCGGACGCGTGCGCACACTACGTCGAGCGTGCCGAAGAGCGCCGAGCGATCGCGACGCTCGGCTTGGCGAGAATTCGCGCGCGCCCCATGGCTCGGATCCTAGAGGCGGTCCTCGGTGAGTCCTCGGCCGTCGCCGATGCAGGGGGCAGTGCGAGTTCCTGCGAACAGCCGCATACGCCCACGTTCGCAGCTGTCGTCTGCGTGTACGACGATCATAGGTGGCTATCCGAATCGATCGAAAGTGTGTACTCCGAGTGCGATCGCATTTTCATTTTTCTCAATGATCGTCCCTGGTACGGCCCTTTGCGGGATCAGACCGACACGTTGGGCGCGGTCGAGGCCCTCGCCGATCGGGACTCGAAAATCACCGTGGTCCGGGGGTCGTGGGCGACCGAGGCGGCAGAGCGCAATGCGGGCCTGGACCTGCTCCGCGAGGCCGGCTTCAATTATTGTTTCGTGCTCGACTCCGACGAGATCTATGATCCTGCGCATTTGCAGGCAATGAAGCGCGTCGTCGCGGCCTCGCCTGAAATCCAGTGCTGGCACCTTTCGTTGTTCACGTACTGGAAGTCTCCGGCCTATCGAATCGATCCGAAAGAACCACTCAAGCCGGCCGTGTTCGTGAAGGTGGGGCACGCACGCTTCACGCTCAACCGGCAGGTCGATGCCTCATCGCGGGCGTTGATCGACGAGCGCGTCGGGATCTGTCATCACCTCAGCTACGCTCGCTCCAACGAAGAACTTCTCAAGAAGATTACGAGCTTCAGTCATGCGAGCGAGGTGATCCCGGGCTGGTACGAAAACGTGTGGCTCGAATGGGATAAAGACCGGGCGTTGACCGAACTGCACCCCACGCACCCAGCCGCCTATCAACACGCGATCGCTCAGGCGCCGGAAAACCTGCCGCCGGTTCTGAGAGCCGCGTCACGGAAGGGCACGAGCAGCGAGGGCGAGACATCTGCAGAAAGAGAGCAAAACCCTCCTCGGCGAGTACTGGAAGACCCCACGCCGTGAGCGCCGACACGTGCAGTGGGAGTCCGCGACGGCGATGTCGCCGGAAGCGGAGACGCGTTGAGCGGGTCGCGGGATTGTCACTTTACGTTCGGGCCGGGCTCGTAGTAACCGAAACGACACGGACGCGCCGAAGGTCAAAAGGAAGCTGGAGCGTGCGATCCAACACCAGCGGGCCAACGAGCTGGGCCCCGCCGAGTCGCTTTACCGCGAAGTGTTGGCAAAAGATCCAGGGGAGCTCACGGCGCTGCATCTCCTCAGCGCCATCCTCTTGCAGCGAGGGCAGGCCGCGGAGGCGGCCGAGTGGCTCGAGCGCGCCCTGAAGCGCGCACCGGATCAAGCGATCTTCCACGCGAACCTCGGCGAGGCGTACCGGCGGCTCGGACGATTGAGCGATGCGAGCGCGCACCTTCGTCGCGCGGTCGCGCTCAAGCCCGATCTTGCCGAGGCGCACTATACGCTCGGCCTCGTCTCCGGGGCACAAGGACAGGCCGACACGGCGCTGGCCGGCTACAAAGCAGCGAGTTTGCTCCGTCCCCGCTGGAGCCAGGCCCACACGCGCGCCGCCGAAGTCGCCATCGACCTCGGACGAATCGACGAAGCCCTCGACGCCTGCACCCAGGCGCTCCAGATCGACCCTCGCTGCGCCGAGGCCCACAATTGGCGTGGCGTTGCTCTCCGGGAAATGGGACGCATTGCCGAGGCCGTGGACGCTTTCCGCATGGCCCTCGAGTGCCTGCCGAATTACGCCGTGGCGCATAGCAATCTCGTTTACGTCCTCGCGTTCTCCCCCGACAGCGACGGGCGGGCCATCGCGGAGGAAGGCAGGCGCTGGTCCGAGCGGCACGCGGTGGGGCGCTCATCGCGCCTCGCTCTCGCCAACGACGCCTCTCCCGATCGGCGGCTTCGCCTGGGCTACGTTTCGCCCCACTTTCTCTATCATTGTCACTGTCTTTTTCTGCTTCCCCTATTTCGGCATCACGATCGTGCCAAGGTCGAGGTCTTCGCCTATTCGGCGGTCGAACGAACCCCCGACGCATTCACGCAGCGCGTGCGCGAGTCCTGCGACGAGTTTCGCGATATCCACGAGCTCGACGATGCTCAGGCAGCGGAACTCGTGCGCCGCGACGGCATCGACATCCTCGTCGACGTGGCCATGCACCTTTCGGGGTGCCGCCTGCGGACCTTTGCGTACAAGCCGGCTCCGGTGCAGGTGACTTGGCTCGCGTATCCCGGGACCACGGGGCTCGACGCCATGGATTACCGGATCACCGACGTTTTTCTGGATCCGCCTGACGATGCCGCAACTGACTACACGGAGGAGTCCGTTCGACTGCCCGAGACCTTCTGGTGCTACGACCCGCTCTCCGACGAGCCGACCTGTGGGCCGCTCCCTGCGTTGCGCAACGGGTGCATCACGTTCGGGGCGCTCAACACTTTTGCAAAAGCAAGCGATGCGGCGTTGGCCACGTGGGCGCGAATTCTCCGATCGCTCGAAGGCTCACGGCTCGTTCTTTTCGCGAAACCTGGCCGGTCGCGCGATCGAGCACGCCGCGCATTCGCGGAGCACGATGTCGACCCGGAGCGAGTCGAGATGGTCGACTTCCAGCCGCGGGCCCAGTACCTGTCTCTGTACCGCTCCATCGACATCGCCCTCGACACGTTCCCCCACAACGGCGGAACGACGAGTCTCGACGCGTTCTGGATGGGCGTCCCCGTGGTCACACTGGTCGGCCGGACGGCGGTCGGGCGAGCCGGACGCTGCTACGCCGCAAACCTCGACCTGAGCGAGCTCGCGGCGACCGGTCTCGATGAGTACGCGCAAGTCGCGCTCCGTCTCGGGCGAGACATTCCGCGGCTCGAGCGTCTGCGGGGAGAGCTTCGCACGCGGATGCAGCGATCGCCCCTCATGGACGGTCCGCGCTTCGCCGGGAATCTCGAAAGCGCCTATCGCAGCATGTGGCGACGGTGGTGCGCCGGTCGCGGGCCCTCGGGCAGGACGCACGCGGAAATTCGATAGAGCAAGCCCAGATCCATCCACCCCAAACGTCGCGTCGAACACAATCAGAAGTGTCCGCCGACCATCGCCCCAGCACCGGCAACCAGCGGCACAGCAGAGACGACGACGGCGCTCGATTTGTCACTCGGGGCCGTGAGGTACAGCACGACGGACGACACCAGCGCTGCCGCGCCGACGCCGAACGCTGCAGCGGATACCGCTCCGGCGCTCGACGCTTGGTCGGTTTCAATCGCGTGATTCCGGATGGCGAGAAAGCCCGCGCCCAGCGCAACCGCAGCGACGCCTCCTGCGACCAACCCAAGCTCGAGAGTCACGCGCGTAGCGCTGCTCAGACCGGAGCCGGTGCCGGCATCTGCCGCCAATGGCAACGCTGTCGTCGGGCTCGGGACCGTCGATGGTGGGGCGGCGGCCTGCGCCGCGGGCGGCGCGGCGGTCGGGGGGGCAGGCATGCCGACTGGCCGAGCGGCAGGAATCGGCGGATGGGGGGTAGTCGCCTGCGGCCCGGAGGACGACGCCGCCGGAGCCAGGGGCTCGTCCACGGGCACCGTCAGTGGCGGCGCATTCGGGTCGATGCGGACGCGAATGGTCCGCAAGTCTCCCCCTCGCACACGAAACCCGAGGAGATGATCGCCGGGGTCCGCCGCCAGCGCCACGTTCCAGCGGTCGGGCGGAACGGAGGCTCCATCGAAGGTCACTTCCAGTCCATCCTGCTGCGTCGGTTTCGACACGGAGATCGTCACACGCTTCAGCTTCGGCTCGAGCGCGGCCGCGCGACTCCGGGCGACGCTGGCCCGACTGTCCTTTCGCTGCAGGGCCAATCGCTCGGCCTTGCGAAATTCCGACCACGCCCAGGCGGGTCGCCCCAGGTGCTCGTAGCAATCGGCCAGGTAGAGGGTGACGCCGATCCCGGGCACGAGGCGCTGCGTCTGCGCAAACTTCGGGCATGCGTCGGCATACAGACCCGCAGCGCGGAGCTCCTGGGCCACCCGGAAAAGCACGTCCGCGCGGACCCGATCGCTCGGTCGGACCGAACCGGACTGGACGGCGTCCGCCGCCGACTGGGCGCCTCCGGCG
Organism: Polyangiaceae bacterium; assembly: GCA_035622655.1. Taxonomy (GTDB): domain Bacteria; phylum Myxococcota_A; class Polyangia; order Polyangiales; family Polyangiaceae; genus Palsa-1150. The sequence continues at coordinate 18,468 of DASPUY010000298.1, read as the reverse complement.
ACCCGATCGTTCGACGCCGTGTGCGCCCCGACGTCCGTCGAGGCAGCACGCGCCGACGAATCTGCGGCCCCGGCCCCCCCGAGGTCGGCCGAAGCGGCATGTGCCTCCGCCAAGTCCGCTGACTGGGCTCGGGCAGGCTGGGCTCGGGCGGCGGCCGGCACGAATCCCGCGATCGCGAGAGCGATCACGCCGACCGTTCGCATCGTCAGTTTCGTCCCCCGAAGTCGTCCACGATCGATTCCATGTCGGATCCGGTCGACTGGGCCGAGGCGCGGGCCCCAGCGGAGGCAGAGTGCGGGGCCCCGCCGGTTGTGGGGAGCGGTTGGTTCGGCGAGACACGGCCCGGAGCCGTGGGGCGCGCTGCCGCGGCGGCCACCGGAGCCGCGGCCACCGGAGCCGCAGCCGCAGGAGCGATCGTGGCGCCACCCTTCCCGACGCTCGAAAACTCCGGGGCGTTCACGGTCGCGGCCGATGCGACCACCGGTCCGGATAGCACACCGGGAGGAAGTGTCGCCGCGTGCTCCGTGCCCGCGGGCGGAGGCGTCACCCGCGGAGCCGTCAGAACCTGCACCCCGACGCTCTGCATCGGTACCGTGGCCACCGGGGCGGGGAAGGGGGTAGCCGGAGCCGTAGCCGCAGGCTCCAGGCCGAGCGAGCTTGCGGCACCCGCCGCCGCCGACGCACCCTCGCCACGATGCAGCACAATCACCGAAACGCCAGCCAGAGAAGCAACCAGCAATCCAAGGAGAATGCCCCAGCCAAGCGGAATCCACGCCACGGCCTGGCGGCGTGGAGGAATCGACGAAGATGCCGGGCGGATCGTCGTCCCCGACCCACGGAGGTAGTCGTCGCTGCGCGGCCCCTCCGCACGCAACGAGGTTCTTGGCGGCAGGGGCGTGAACGGCGGCAGCGGACCCGGCAGCGGTGGCGGCACGCTTCGCGACCGACTGCTTGAAGGAGGGGGCTGCGATTGTGCACCCGGCTCGGTCGAAGGAGGGACCGATTCTTGCGCAAGCGCCGCCGTTGACCGATCCATCATCGGCTCGGGAGCAGGCGGTGTGGAACGGACGCTCTCGGCGGCGGCCGGCGCCCTGGATGGACGCTCGATCGCTGGAGCGCGCTCCGGGGCCGGAATGCCTTCGGACATCACCGGCGCGGCCACGCGCTTGACCGCGGGAGGCTCGCCCGTCGTGTGCCCTGCTTCGGAAGGTACTTCGTAAACCGTCGTCACGGAGTCGCTCTCGCCGGCGCGATTGGAGCTCTTCGCACTCGGACGGCCACCAATCGCATCGACCGTGTCGATGGTGACGGCGTCGTATTCCCCGTCGGCCCGATCGTCGACCGCGTAGTCGCCCCCCACCCGGGGGAAAGGGCCAGGAGGCGGCGGCCGCGACGAATGGGCCTGATCCCGAGGCCCGGGTGCGTGGGACACCTCGCGGGCGGCGGGAGCCGCGGCGAGCTCCGCGCGCACCTGCGCTTCGAGCTCCATGGGCCGCGCGTTGCGAGTTCTCTGGAGTGAAGCTCGCAGCCAATAGGCCCGCGACTGGGAGGCACGCATCGCGCGCTGACGGGTGATTCCAACGCGCGCCTCGAACGCCTCGAGAGAGAGCTTCGTCGACTGCAGGTGCAATGAGTGGCGGCAGAGAAACTCGCGTACCGTTCCATGCTCGGGATCAATCATCCCGACTTCGATGTCCGTCAGCACTCCGTCCGCCGACCGGCGCAGCCACCAGGTGTTGCTCGCGGGGTCGTACCAGCACAGATGCCCCCCCGGCAGAATTTGATAGGGCTCTTGAATCGCGCCCGTGAAACTCCGACGACCCTTGGACGCCGGCTCCCAGAATGCGGGCGTACAGAAGTCGGAGACGAGGACGTCGTTGACCAGATACGCCGAGTCCGGGTGCTCGCACGGATCGCAGACCCCTCCGCGAAACTCGACGTCCCCCTGGCCTTCGCGAGGCGAGGCGCCGGGAATCGACCGACTCCCGAAGGGGTCGGTGATCATCTCGATGGCGACATGGCTCGCCGTGAGCGACCAGCTAGGCGACATTTCGATGAGCGCATAGGGTTGGCCGTTCGAGTCGATGTGGATACCGCCGTCGGTCCCAAGGGTGCGGAACGTCAGGATGATCGGCCAGTACCCGGCGGGGACGTCCTCGAGGCTGGGGAACGGATCGACGGTGGCGGAAACGTGCCAGACGGGCCCGAGGTCGCGCGTCACCTGCTTCTGCAACGCCGCGCTGACGCGTGCAAGATCCGATGGATTCACGCCCGATTCCGGGGCGATGGCGATGTACCGAGTCGGCATGATGATTCCGTTTCGAGGCCGGCGGAGGTGCCGGGAGGCCGGGGGCGGGAAAAGCTTCGGTACGCCGCGCTCGCCCGGAGGGTGCGATGCGGACGTGCACCCTCCCCTATGCCGCGGGAGGCTACCTCCCCGTGGCCGGGTTGCAAGCGACGGGGTTGTTACGATGGTGTGAACAGGCGAGGGTCAACGCAGCCACACGCCCCGACCCATGGCTCGCGCCGGTCCCCAATCCCCCCCGGCCCTCCTCATCGCGTACGCGTCGTGCGCGGCTCCTAGGCTCGTCCGCGGCTCCTCGGTTCGAGCACGCCTCACGGGCTCGAGTCCTTGGCACAGCGTAGGCCGAGCATTGGAATCTGGTAGCGGCGCGGGTGGTGAACGCGGTTGGTCGAACGCAAGCCGTCCGCATCGTAGTTGTAGGCGCCCCCGCGAATCGAGTGTTCGCACTCCACGGGGATCGGATTCGTGCCGGTGAACCCCTGCTTGTGCTGGCGGCGAAGCTCGTCGAGCGCGGCTCGAATCTCGGTGCACCCGGCGGGAAGGCCCACGCCAGCCGTCGGACGACGGTACGCATAGGGATCGTACTCGTCCTCCATCCACTCCCAGACGTTGCCCGCCAGATCGTCGTGCCCATAGGGCCCGCGCCCCGCCGGATGCGTGCCCACGTCCTCGGTGCGAGCGCTCGCGAACACGGTCCTGTCGTGGGTCGGCGCTTCGTCGCCCCAGGCGAACCGTCGGCCATCCCCGTCCCGCACGGCCTTCTCGAACTCCGCCTCACGCGGCAGCCGTTTGCCCCGCCAGGAGCAATAGGCACGCGCATCGTCCCATGATACCCCGCTGACGGGCTGGTTGGGCCCATTGAAGTCCGGATGGGCCGCGCGCACGGCCTCCGACTTCGGTTGGCACGCGTGCGCCGCGACACACTCGTCCCACTGGGCGTTGGTCACCTCGGTGCGGTCGAGCCAGAACTCCGCCAGAGTCACGGTGTGGGCCGGATGCTCGTCCTCCTGTCCCCCACTGTCCGCACCCATCGTGAACGGGCCCGCGGGAACGAGCCGCATGTCCTCGGGAGCAGCTGCTGCCGAGCCGTCCCCGTCCGCGCGCGGCGCGCGTGCAAGCATGGGTGCGCCTGCGGAGGCCGACTCGACCCCAGCCGCACCTTCCGGCGCCCCGTCGAGCGCGACGGCGGAAGCATCCCGCAGATGCGAGTCCACGGCCAGGCCCGCGCTCCCGGCCGGACTCGGAGCCTCACTCGCGACGGCAGGCGAGACCGCGGGCCGGCTCGGCACCACGGATCCCCCGTTTTCGAGGCGTCCACACGCCAGCCCGCCCAGGGCGAACATCCAGGTCACGGGCCCGGGGAACCGCACGGCTCGCGCCCTTGCTAGCACGCGGGGGCAAAGGGCACGCGGGGGCAAAGGGGCGCGCGACGAGCCGGGCCGCCCTTTCGCGGCTGAGCCGAACCGGCTGCCGTCCGCGTGCCGAAAGCGCGGCGTCTCGAACCGACCCGTTCCTCTCGTTTCCTCCGCGCGCTACAAGGCGCTCGTGATCCGCGTTTCTCACTTGACGAAGCGTTACGGGGGGAAGACCGCAGTCGACGACGTTTCGTTCGAGATCGGTCGAGGCGAGGTCGTCGGCTTCCTGGGGCCCAACGGCGCAGGAAAAAGCAGCACGCTGCGGATCCTCGCCGGCTTCCTCGGGCCGACGAGCGGCACCGTCACGATTGCGGGACACGACATCGCCGATGACTCGCTCGAGGCACGGCGGTGCATCGGGTACATGCCGGAAGCGGTGCCCCTGTATCCGGAGATGCGAGTCGTCGAGTATTTGCTTTTCCGCGCCGAGCTGAAAAGGGTGGCGCGCGCGCTTCGCGACGGACACGTGGACGACGCGATGGGCAGGTCCGGTATCGTGGACGTCGCCCACAAGAGGATTGCGCATCTGTCCAAAGGCTACCGGCAGCGCGTGGGGCTGGCCGACGCGATCCTGGCAAAACCGCCGATCGTCATCCTCGACGAGCCCACGGCCGGGCTGGATCCGAACCAGATTCGCGAAACACGCGCACTCGTTCGCGAGCTCGGCCGCGAGCATACGGTGGTCGTTTCCACGCACGTGCTGAGCGAGGTGGAAGCGTGCGCGACCCGCGTCTTGCTCATTCACCGTGGAAAACTCGTGGCGCAAGGAACGACGGAGGCCATCCGAGCCTTGCGTCAGGTCAGCGGAGTCGAGTTCGTCGTGCGGGGTGACGCCGACTTGGCGCAGCGCTCCCTCGCGTCGACCGAGGGCGTTGGACGAATCGAGCAACTTGGCTCACGGGAAGGTCTGACTCGTGTGCGGGTCGCGTTCGGGGCGGAGCTCGGCAGCGACGAGCGGGCGCGGGCGACGGAACGCGCCGTCGCGACGCTCGTGGGTTGCGGCCTGGGCGTCCGCGAGGTCCGGCCTGCGGGCGGATCGCTGGAGGACGCGTTCGCGGCGCTCACGCAGGATGCACCCGATGCGCCCGAAGATCCGGATGCGCCCGAAGATCCCGCGCCATGAGAGCGTTCTGGCCGATTTACAAGCGCGAGCTCTTCGCGTTCTTCGTGACGCCGCTGGCCTGGGTGCTCATCGTCGTCTTCTTGTTGGTGCAAGGAATGCACTTCTTCCTGCTCGTCGACCACTTCGCCCGGCAAGCGGACGCGACGAGCGACGAGACCCCCCTTTCGGCGTTCTTCGGGAACACGGTCCTCCTCTACCTGGTTCTCTTCGTACTGATTCCCCCCATGACCATGCGCCTCTTCGCGGAAGAGCGACGCAGCGGGACGATCGAGACGCTGATGACCGCTCCGGTGTCGAGCAGCGCGGTCGTGCTCGCGAAGTACGCGGCCGTGCTGACGACCTACGTCGCCATGTGGCTGCCCACGGTCCTGTACGTGGTGATCCTCGGGCGCACCGGCCCCGTCGATTGGAACGCCGCCGCCAGCGCCTATCTCGGCGTCTTGCTCGTGGGCGCCGCCTATCTGGCTCTGGGCTGCTGCGCGAGCGCCCTGACGCGTTCGCAGTTCCTTGCCATGATCTGGACCGCGCTGATTCTGCTCGTGCTCTTCATTCTCGGCCTCGGCGAATTCGTCACGCGCGAAGGCACCGTCATGCACGATGTCTGCGCCCACGTCTCGGTCTGGGCGCACATGAACGACTTCGCGAGCGGACTGGTCGACACACGGCCCCTGGTCTTTTACGGGACGCTCATCGTGCTTTCACTGTTCATCACGACTCGCGCGGTCGACGCCTGGAGATGGGGATGATTCGAGAACGGCGCAACGACCAGCGCGCAGTGCACGCGCTGCAGCTGACCGGCCTCGTCGCGGCGGTGCTGCTCGCCGGAGTCGCAAACATCCTGGCTGCACGCCACTTCGCGCGCTGGGACTGGACGAAGGACAGCCGCTGGTCGCTCAGCCCGGCAACCGTCGAAACGCTGCGCGGGCTCGATCAGCCGATCGACGTCTGGGCCATCGCCGGACCCGGCGACCCGTTCGAGAAGAGCCTGCGTCAGATGCTCACGGCCTATCAGGCGGCGTCCTCGCAGATCGAGGTTCACTGGATCGATCCGGACCGCGACACGGTACAGCTGGTCGACTTGACGCGAAGATTCGACCTCGAGGCCGGTCGAACGGAAGACGGCCGGGTCGCGACGGATGCCGTCGTGATCGTCGCCAGCGGGGAGAGACACTGGTTTCTCACTCCCGCCGACCTGGTCGAGCAGCCCGACGACGTGCACGTGAAACCGCGAGAAGAACGCGTGCTGACCCAGGCCATCCGCCACGTTTGCGCAGGCGAGAAGGCGAAGCTCTGCTTCACCGTCGGCCACGGAGAGCTGTCGCTCGACGACAGCAAGGAGCGGGAGTCGCTCGGCAGCGTCCGCGACCTCCTGCAAAAGGGAAACTACGAGCTCGCGAGCGTCGACACGACGGCGCCGGACGCGCACGAGCCGTTCGTCGGCTGCAGCGTCGTCGTCATCGCCGGACCTAACGCTCCGTTCACCCCGGAGGAGACGAACCGATTGCGCGCCTGGCTTCTCAGCGGTGGCAGCCTCTTTGCCGTCGTCGGGCCCATCGAGCAAGCCTCGCCCACGGGCATGGTCTCCGCAGGGCTCGACGCGGCGCTGAGCCCCTTCGGCATCGGCATCGAGGACGATCTGGTGCACGATCTGGACCCGCAGGTGTCGGTTCCCGACACGCATGGGGAGGGATTCTTCGTCACGGCGCGACCGCATCCAGTCACGGCAAGCCTCGTGGCCAAGAGCGCGGACGATCATCCTCCGCGCGTCGCGATCTTCTACGCGCGCTCGCTCCAGCACGTCTCCGCGCCGGACGCGAGCTGGGGCGCCGAGCTCCTCGTGACCACGGATGGCGCGTTCGCCAAGAAGAGCACGGTGGGATCCGCGACCTGGACCGACGCGCCGGCGCGCGCCTCGGGCGACGCCGCGGGCCCGTTCGTCGTCGCGATGGCCGGCGAGCGTCCGAGCCCCGCCGGCTCTGCCCACCCGTCGCGCGCCGTCGTCGTGGGCAGTCGATTCGTGCTGGCCGACGACAATTGGAGACAGCCCCGCGCACTGCACGGGGCCGCGTTCTTCGTCGACAGCGCGATTTCGTGGCTCGCGGCCCGACCGGCCATCGTCGACGTGCCGGATCGCGCGGAGGTGGCTGCAGGAATGCGCGTGTCGGAATCAGGGCGCGAAGAGGTTCGGCGCTACGTGCTGCTGTTAATGCCAGCCGCCGCGGCCCTTCTCGGAGTGACGGTTTGGGCCTGGAGGCGCTCGTCCGAGAACAGGCCGTACGAGCCGATCGGAGCGCGCCGCCGCGGAGAGCCCTCTTGAAGCCGCTCCGCGCCCTGACTTCGGTCGCGCTGGTCGTGGCGGCCGCTGGCGCATCCGCCTACGCCTACCTCATCGACCGTGGAACGATTTCGGATGCGGACCGGACGCAGCGACAGCGCGATCTCTTTCCGTCCTTTCGCGTCGAGGACGTCACGCGCATCGAGCTCGAGCAGGCGGGCGAGCGGCTGGTGCTGCAGCGCAATCCCGACGACCGATCCATCTGGCTGATGACCTCCCCCCACCCCGAAGCCGCCGACGCGAGCGCCGTCGACGTGCTTTTGCGCGAGCTCGAGATGGCCAAGCGGCTCCGGGAGGCGCCCGCCAGGTCCGAGGATGCGCCGCGTGCGGCGACGCGGGTCCGCGGACGGATCGTGATCGCAAGGCTCCGCTACGACTTCGAGCTCGAGGACGATGCTCCCCGGCCCGAAGGTGCCGCGTACATGCGCATCGAGGGCGAAGGAACGTTCGTGATCGATCGCACGCTGAAAGTGCAGCTCCTCCGATCGGCCGATGCCTACCGGCAGCGGACCCTCGTTCCCTACGGCGCGAGCGAAGTCGCGCGTTTGAACGTCGGCATGCGCGACGGCGGCTACACCCTGCAGCGCAAAGGGTCGAGCTTCCGCGTCCCGGAAGCGGGAAGCTTGCGTGCGTCCCGCGAGGCGGTGGAACAGATCTTCGGCGCGCTGGCCGATGCGCGCGTGGACGTCTTCCTCGACCGAAACGAAATCGATGCAGCCGCCGCGTTCGAGTCCGCGCTGTCGGTAGATTTCATCCGGACTGACACCAAGCGCACTCGAGTCCGCCTGAGCTTCGGTTCCTCGTGCCCCGGCCGGCCCGAGGACCTCGTCGTCACGCGCGACGGGGCGTCGCACGTTACGGCGTGCATCCCGAGGATGGTCGAAGGCCGGCTCGCCAGCAAGCCCGACACGCTGGTGGATAGGAGCCTCTTTTTTGCACATGCCGACGAGATCGAGCAGCTCCGGCTCGAATCGCTCGGGAGCGACGGCGCTCGAGTGGATCTCGCGCGCCGTGGGTCGTCCTGGCGGGCGCGGGCCCCCGACGAGCGCGATTTGACGCCCGACGAAAGCGATTCCGTCAGTGCGCTCGTCGCCGACCTGGCGCGGGCACAGGCACTCGATGCACGCCCCGGGGGCACTGCACTCGGTCCCGCACGGGTCCGAGCCACGATCGTGCGCACGGGCAGCAGTACGACGGAGGTCGTCGAGGTCGGCCCGACGGGCCACAATGGAATCGCCTACGCGCGGCGCCTCGACGACGATGCCCTGCTGCGATTACCGCGCGACGTGGCCCGCAGGCTCTACCCTCACCCGATCGCCACGCACGGGCGCGCGATCGGCTATGCGCCTTTCGACGCGTCGGACGTGACGGCGATCGACGATTCGTGTGGGCCCACACCGCAGCGACTCGACCTCCGCGACGGCCGGTGGGCGATGAACGTGCCCGCCGGTTTCTCGGTAGATCCACAAGCGGCTGCGGACATCGCGGACGCGATGGCTCATGCGAAAGCCGACGCGTGGATCTCCGAGACCGACGATGGGGCCTTCGGATTCGAGACTCCGACGGCCTGCACGGTGGCTGTCACGCTGAGCTCGCGACCGGGTCTCACCGGTCCGAGGCAGGTGGGCATCATCTTCGGCGACGAGCATGCGGGCGGCTTCTATGCCAAGACGCTCGAGGGCCCGGGCGTGTTCATCGCCCCGGCCGCATTGCGGGTCCTGGCGTCGCACCCCGCCATCGATCGGGCCCGGCTGAGGCTCGACACGGCGCCTCTCACGCGCGTCACGCTCGTTCACGACGGAGAGCGAAGAGTGATCGACATGGGCGCCCGAGCGACCGAACCGGCCGGCGGACCGCGCGACGCCGGACGGGCCGAGGAGCTCGGCCGAGCCGTCGTATCGCTCTATGCTCACGACGCCCTCCATTCGGGCGCGCCGCCGCGGAGCGAGGGATTCGATCGGCCGACGCTTCAGATCGACGCGATCGTCCGCGCGGACGCAGGCTCGGTGGAAAGAATCATCACGATCGGCGCCGCCACCCAGGTGGGGCCCTTCGATGCGTACTTCGCGCGACTGGCCGGCGTCGATGCAACGTTCGCAGTCCCCCGTCGGTCGGTCGAACGCATCCTCGACGCGTGGTAACGAGCTCGGGTCGCCCTTGCCTCGACCCCATCGGGGGTGCACAAGTCTGCTCTTCTCATGCCACCCGCTCATCACGGATTCGTCCCATCCTCGGCGGAGGATACGCTGCGCCACCGCGTGAAGGACGAGCTTCGGACGCGGATGCGGGCGCTGCGGAGCGCACTCCCCGTGTCCGCTTGCGCTGACAAGTCGTCGCAGATCGTCGCCCGCCTCGCCGCGCTCGAAGCGGTCGCCACCGCCCGATCGGTGGCGCTGTTCTGGCCCATCGTCGACCGCCATGAGGTCGACCTGAGAGCCCTCGACGCGCGCCTGCGCGCGCGCTCCGTTCGAGTCGCCTACCCGCGGCTGGAAGAGACGGGCGCGATGTCCTTCCGGTTCGTCGGGGATCTCGAAGCCATGCGCGAGCACGCCCTCGGGCTGCTGGAGCCGACGGGCGACGACCCCGTGGCCGAGCGTGGAGAGCTCGACGCGATCGTCGCACCGGCCCTTGCGGTCGATCCGCGCGGACACCGAATCGGATACGGGGTGGGCCATTACGATCGCGCGCTTCCGCGGGTCGCGCCTCCGGGGGTGGTGGTCGTCGTCGCCTTCGACTTTCAGCTGGTCGCCGAGACGCCCGAGACCGAAGGCGATGTCGCCGGGGCCTGGGTCGTGACGGAGCGGCGCGTGCTCGCGGCGTCCGCCTGAGGAGGCCCATCGCGAAAGGCGCCCGCCAGAGCGTTCCGCGCAGGCGCAACGCGGACTAATTGTCCGCGCGCCGTCCGGCCTGACAGCGGGGGCAGTATCCGTAGAGCTCGTGCTTGTGAAAGCGGAGCTCGAAGCCATACTTGCGCGCCACCCGTTCCTGGAGCTCCTCGATGCGCGGTTCCTCGAACTCGACGATGTCTCCGCATTCGACGCAGATCAGGTGGTCGTGGTGATGGTGCGTCGCGTCGTCGGCAAGCTCGTAACGAGTCAGGCCGTCGCCGAAGCGGCGCTCGTTGGCCACGCCGCATTCCGTAAGCAGCTTCAGCGTCCGATACACCGTGGCGTAACCGACGCGGGGGTCTTTGGCGCGCACCTGCGCGAGAAGCTCCTCGATGCTCACATGGTTGTTCGCCTGGAAGAACGTCTCGACGATGAGCTTGCGCTGATCGGTGGACCTCAGGCCTTTCTTGGCCATGTAGGCCTGAAGCATCGCTCGAAAGTGCTCGAGCGCACCCGCTGCCCGATCCATCTCTTTGGTCGCCACGCGTTCCTCGACACGAGCGATTGTGGCCGATCATCGCGGAGACCACCACCCGCGCCGCTCGGGCGAAACCTCGCTCGGCCGCCGCGGATCACCGAAGTGGGTTGCAATTGGGCGAACCAGTTTCGGCTGGGAGGCGTGGGGCGGAGCGGCTCCGCTCCCCCCACCCGCTCGTTCCGCGCAAGCGGAACGCGGACTACAGGTCCCACGCGGGGGCGACCGGATGCCGGAAGTCATGGGCAACGTCCCGGCACGCGCGGCCCAAGAAGTGCCGCCTTCGAAGGATCGAAGCCAGCTCCTTGCGCTGCCGTTCGTCGAGTGTCTCCGAGATCGCTTTGAGCGTTTCGACCCACAGGACGCGAAGCTGCGCGAGCAGCCGATCGTGCCGAGCAAACGCCTCGTCCAGCATCGTGTCGTCCGCCAGAGCTCCCTCGATCACGCGCGCGACGTCGTCGCGAGTTTGCCGGAGTTCGTCGCGTATGAGTGTACGATTTTCACGTAGACGTTCGAGCGCCGCGACGATGGCGCGCTCCTGGGCCGGCGTCGTTTCCAGCCGCTCGAATAGCGAGCGCAAGAGGAAGCGAGGGCCGAAGCCTCGACGCACCGCGCCGAAATCGCCTCCGTAGAACCTGGCGCATCCGCCGGCATGGCGCCGGTGCATGAGTTTGATGAACCCTATCGCGGCGATCCCGCCGATGACGAAACCGAGCATGGTCGACTCTCCTTCGGCGGCACCACGCCGCCCTCGAGAAGAACGATGCTGCGTCGTTGTCGATCGGCGTGGGCTCGCCGCGTGAAGTTACGTAAAGGCGCTTCACACATGAACACACGGGCAGACCCGTCGATAGCGCCTCGCGGCACGGGCAACGAATGCTTATCGCCGCTTGCGCAGGCCCCTCGTTGTGACAGAAAGTGATCGCGCTTGAGCGGGCTCTCACGCGAGAATTAACATGTCGATGTCCGATTCCGGAGCGCCACCCCCTCCTACGCGGAAGATGGTGCTCCGAAAGATCCCCAAGGAGGTGTCGTTCGCCTCCGCGACGCCTGAAGCACCGGCGCATGCGCCGAAGTCGCGCTTGCCTGAAGCGCCCCGCGTGAGCCCAGCGCCTCCCCCGCTCCCCGCGGCAGCGCGAGCTGCGCGGCCGCCGGGCGTGGACGCGTATCCGTCGCAAGCCGTGCCGTCGCAACCCGCGCCTTCACAGCCGGCTGCGTCGCAGCCACCCGCTGGCAGCGCCGCCACTCCTCTGCCCTCGCGCATCTCTGTTCTCCCGTTCGTCGCTCCCATCCCGTCGCCGGTGACGGGGCGGCCGGCCGAACACGGTGGGCCGCCTCGCTATGTCTTGATCGTGGCCGGGATCGCCCTGTCCGGGGTTTTGGTGGGGGCCGGGATCCTGTTGGGAGCGAGGCTCGACGGCCCTACGGCTCAACCCAGCGGGCTGGGCGCGCAGAAGCAAGCCGCAGCGTCACTTTCGCCGACGGCAGAGAGCCCGAGGGGCCCGCCTGCACAAGCGCCAACGCCCGCGAACCCGCTGGTTGCAACGGCCAATGTCAACGATCTCCCGCGCGTTCCGGCGCCCATGGTCCGTCGGTGGACGCCGCCCCAGAGCGCTGCGGCCGTCAGGAGCCCTCCACCTCGAGCCGCGACTGCGGCTCCTTCGCAGGCAGCCGCTTCCCAGACCGCTACGGGGCAAAACGCCGAGACCTCCGAGTCGGCGTCCGGTTCACCCGCCGCCGCAACGCCGTCCGCGGCATCGGCCACTCCGGCACCCTCGACCTCGTCGCCTGGGCCGGCGACGTCGGCGACCATCGAGGAGCCGGCCCCCAAGCCCGCGCCCTCGGCAACCGCTCAGGCACAGCCCACGGCTGACCCGACGCCGAGTGCACCGGCCGACCCGCTTCTCGAGGAGATCAAGAAGGCGGTCGGAGGCTCCCAGCACAAGTAATTCTGGGGACCCCAGGGTCGCAACTTCCCGGGCGCGCGTCCGATGTGATCATCGCCGGGGGCCTCCGGGGCTTGCGAATTCTTCGTCGAGCGTGTGGCTTCTCGGCACCCGGAGGCGATTGTGCGCACCGATGGGCTCCGATCCGCGATGCGTCGTGGACCTCGGCGCGACGACCAGCACGCGCGTTGCTTTCACGAGCGGCTGCGCCGTGTGCGTAGGCCGCATGAGGTGCCACGTCGCGATGAGGCGACGACCATGATCCAAGGAAGGGCGAAATGGACAGGAATCGGCGCGTCCGGATGGGTCGCGTTGATCGCGGCTTGCTCGTCGCATAACGAGACGCGACCTCGCTCTGCCACGGCCGACGCCAGCACCAATGCAAGCAGCCCCCCGGACGAGCTCGAGGGAGACGGCGCCCTTTCGCCCGACGCGGCCCCGGGAGCGCTTGCGGGCTGCGCCACGAGCACCCTGCGAGCGACCCAGACGCCGGTCGACGTCTACTTCGTCATCGACACTTCCGGATCGATGGACGATCTCGTGGGGCCGCAGGAGTCGAAGTGGAGCGGGATTGTCTCCGCACTCACCGCTTTCGTCGACGACCCGGCATCCGGCGGCCTGGGCGTGGGATTGCAATACTTTCCGACGACGCTACCGGGTGTTCCGACCACGTGCTCCCACGATCAGGACTGCGGCCCGGGGAGTCCCTGCCTGCTCGGCGTATGCAGCGATGCCAACGAGGAGGCTTGTGCGAGCGGCGGCGACTGTCAGGGGGGCGTCGCCTGCGTACCCATCAGCACGTGCGCCAACGATGCCAATACCCTCTGCGTCAACTTCGGGGCCCCGTGCGGCGCCGACCCCAACGGATTCGACCTCGGCAATTGTGGCGATGCGCTCACGACATCGTATTGCGCCAACGGCGACAGTTGCTCGCCAGCGGACTACGCCCACGCCTCGGTTCCAATCGCATCGCTCCCTGGGTCCGCAAGCGCGCTGGTCACCTCCCTGCAGGGCCGCCACCCCGCGGGGAGCACCCCGACGCAGGCCGCGTTGCAGGGCGCCGTCAATACCGCCTCGACCTACGCTCAGGCCCATCCGAGCGACACTGTCGTCATCGTTCTCGCCACGGATGGCGCGCCGGACGAAACAGCGGATTCCTCCACCGGCCTTTGCGCCGAGGTCGACCCTTCGGTGGCCGACGCGCAGGTGGCCCAGGTGGCCGCCGCAGCATTCGCCGGCACCCCGAGCATTCAGACGTTCGCGATCGGAGTGTTCACCCCCGACGACGTCGCGGCGGGAACCGCAACCCTGAATCAGATCGCGACGTCCGGGGGAACGGGGTCGCCGTTCATCATCAACGCGACATCGGAGGCCGGCGGCGCCGGCGTGGCCCAACAGTTCATCGACGCGCTGGCGCAGGTCCGCGCCGCCTCGCTGCCATGCCAGTTCACGCTGCCCGCGGCCGCCGGCGTCAATCTCGGCCAACTCAACGTCAGTTACACGTCGGGAGCCGGAGCCATTTCGACCGTGAGCTACGTCGAGACTCCTGGCGCGTGCAACCCGAGCACGGGTGGCTGGTACTATGACGCCGACCCTGCCGAGGGGGGCACACCCACGATGATCGACGTTTGCCCGACGACGTGCACGGAGCTCAAGAGTGATCCGAACGGCATCGTGACGATCGTGCTCGGCTGCCAGACGATCGTGAGATAGCCGCGGCGCCGCCTCCTTCTCGTGCTATCGGCAGAGAGACGGATGACCGCCCCCGCACGCAAGCGCCCCTGGTACCTGGTGCTCGCCTTGCTCGGAGCCCTGGCTCTCGGATCCATGGGTGCGTGCCGAGGTTGGAAAGCCGTGGAGCTCTATCGAGAACCGGTGGACATGTCGCTCGCAGGCGAGGGCATCGCCGACGAGGCGGACCGCGCGGCGGTCGTCGCGAGGGCCCAAGCGTTTTTGCAGACGCTCGACGCGGAAAAGGCTCGCGGTTGGCCTCTGGCCGTAGCCACGTTGATCCTTGGGGGCGCGCTGTTCACTTTCGCGATCCGCGCGATGGGCGGCAGCGCCGGATCGCGCGCCGTGCTGATCCAGCTGGTCATGGCTCAGGCAGCCACCAATGCGTTGAGTCTCCTCTTGTTGCACGACGTTTTCGATGCGGAGTTTCGCTACTGGGAGGCGTGGCAGGCGGCCAGGATCCGCGCCAATCCGCCGGACGGCGCGCGCACCGAGGAGACGCTCCGGACGCTGTCGAGCGTGGCGCCGGCGGTGCCGGGGGTCGAGCTCGCGCTGTACTCCATCACGAGCGCGCTCATCGTCGTGGCCTTGACTCGCCGCCGATCCCGCGATCTCCTCGATGCCGGGACCGAGGTCCTCGGCGATTCGTGAACGCCGATGGGCGAGATCCGACGATTGCCTGGCGATCTCGCCAATCAGATCGCGGCCGGTGAAGTGGTCGAGCGTCCCGCGAGCGTAGTCAAAGAGCTCCTTGAAAATGCCCTCGACGCCGGGGCGACACGCATCAAGGTCGCCATCGAACGCGGCGGAATCGACCTCGTGCACGTCAGCGATGACGGCCGCGGCATGGACGCCGAGGACGCGGTGCTGTCACTCGAACGTCATGCCACGAGCAAGATCCGAGGAAAAGACGACCTCTTCGCATTGGGGACGTTCGGCTTCCGCGGTGAGGCGCTCCCGAGCATCGCGTCCGTCGCGAAATTGCGTCTTTTGACGCGAATGCGAGGCGCAAACGAGGCCACCGAGGTGATCGCGGAAGGGGGCGCGCCTGCATCCGCGCGCCCGGCCGCCGCCGCCGAAGGAACGAGCGTGGAAGTGCGCGAGCTTTTCTTCAATGTCCCCGCGAGGCGCAAGTTTCTGAAGGCGATCGGCACGGAGGCCGCTCACGTGAGCGACTCGCTGCTCAGCGCAGCTCTGGCTCGACCGGAGGTGAGCTTCTTTCTCCTTCGAGACGGCCGCACCGCGCGCGAGTGGCTGCGCGTCAGGTCAAGACGCGAGCGTGCGGCGCAGGCGCTCGACGGAGAGCGACTCGAATCTTGCGTCGGCGAGCGGGGCCCGCTGCGGATCGAGGCCCACCTCGGGGCCCCTGAGCGCGCGCGGGCCGGGGCCGTGGGCCTTCACTTGCTCGTCAACGGGCGGCCGGTGCGTGATCGAGCGCTCGCCCGCGCCGTGGCCCAGGCGTACGGCTCGGTCCTCGAGCCGGGTCGGTATCCGGTCGGTGTCGTGTACGTCGACCTCCCTGCAGCGCTCGTCGACGTGAACGTTCACCCACAGAAGGCCGAGGTTCGATTCGCGGAGGCGCGGGGCGTTCACGACGCCGTGATGCGAGAGCTGCATGCGGGGCTTGGCAGGGCATTCTCGCTGCCGTCGCTCGGGCGCCCGCACGGGTCCAGCTACGGATCGCTCCCGCTTGGCGGCGGCGATGCTCTCGATTTGCCGCCTCCGAGTCCCGGCGTTTCGGAAGAGAAGGGCACGACCTGGAGCGGTGGCGAGGCGCCTCGGGGCTCGCTCACGTGGGCGGCGACGTCGAAGGCTGACGATGGCGTCGTGGCCATCGCCGAAAGGCCGGCCGACGCCCGATCGCAGCCGACTCTTTTCGACCGGTCGGGTTTCTATGCCTCGCTCGACTTCGTCGCGCAGCTGCGCGCGACATTTCTCCTGTGCAGCGGCGCGGACGGCCTGTACGTGCTCGATCAGCACGCCGCCGCCGAGCGCGTGACCTTCCATCGTCTCAGGCATGCTTTCAAATCGCGTTCGGTCGCCACGCAGCGCTTGCTGGTTGCCGAGGTGGTAGACCTTCTCCCTGCGGAAGTCGCCGCGCTCGAAGAACACGCTCCGGATGTCGCCGCGCTCGGCATCGAGGTTCGCGCCGTCGGAGCGAACGCCGTCGCCGTACACTCGGTGCCGTGCCTGCTGGGGCGTTACCGCCCCGAGCGGCTCGTGAGAGACGTCGTTGCCGAGCTCGGGTATCTGGCAAGGCGGCCTTTCGCCGAGGCGGCGGACCATGTGATTGCCACGATGGCCTGTCACGGCAGCGTCCGCGCCGGAGATGCGCTCGGTCGCGAGGAATGCGTGGCTCTCCTTCGCGCGCTCGACGGCATCGACTTTTCGGGCCATTGTCCGCATGGCCGGCCGGTGATCACGCGTATCGGCTACGATGAGCTCGAGCGTCGTGTCGGTCGTTGAGCAAGCGCTGCGTGTCATGCAGACGCGCACCCATGACTTCGCCGCCATTGTCGGACCGACGGCGAGCGGCAAGACAGCGCTCGCCATCGAGATCGCGGATCGCGTGGGGGGCGAGATCGTGGGCGCGGACAGCGTCCAAATCTACCGAGCATTCGACATCGGATCGGGAAAACCGACGCGCGAGGAGCTACGTCGCACCCCGCATCATCTCGTGGACACCATCGACCCGATGGCCCACGTCGATGCGGCGACGTGGGCAAAGCACGCTGCGGAGGCCATCGCGGACGTGCGAGATCGCGGACGCGTCCCGATCGTGTGCGGAGGCACCTTCCTCTGGGTCAGGGCACTGCTGTTCGGGCTGGCCCCTGTACCCGGCGCAAGCACCGAGCTCCGAGCTCGTCACCAGGCCATCGTGCAACGGGAAGGGCCCCGAATGCTGCACACCCAGCTGCTCGGAGTAGACCCGGAAATCGCCGCCCGCCTGCACCCGAACGACATCGTCCGCGTCAGCCGCGCGCTCGAGGTGCACGAGCTCACGGGCAGACCAATGAGCGCGTGGCAGCGCGAGCACGGTTTTGCGTTCGCTCGCCACACGGCGAGTCTTCTGGCGATCCGGTGCGATGGCGCCACGCTGACGGACCGGATCGAGGGCCGGGCGCGCGCCTGGCTGTCGGGTGGATGGATCGAGGAAGTGCAGTCGCTCCTCGAACGGGGCTACGGCGACGCACGGGCGATGAACAGCGTGGGGTATGCACAGATCCGAGCGATGCTCGACGGCAGGCTGTCCAGAGCCGATCTCCTCGAGGCCATCGTGCGCGCCACGCGCGTGTTCGCCAGGCGGCAGCGCACCTGGTTGAAACGCGCCGACGTGGCGTGGCTCTGATGAGACTTCACAGCTCCAGGCTGGCTTCGAGGAGCTCGAGAAACGTCGCGGGTGCGAAGCGTCGGGCCTCGCCGACCGTATCGACGACGAGATCGTTTCGCTCGAGGTTGGCGCGCGTGGACTCCGCCGCCAAGTGAGCGATCACCTTGCGCCCGGTTTCTTCGACTCGCGCGCCCCGGATGCCGGTCGCATCGTCGAACTCGTCCACGGCTGCCGAAGGAAGCCTCCCGGACTCGGGAGGCGGCGTGTGGTGCGGAATCGCGGACTCCTCCGACCCGAAGGCCATCTGGGCGAGATGATCCTCGGCCGCAAGCGCAACGGGGCGGCGCGAAGAAGCGGGGGCCCGCTCTTCTTCATCGGGGGCGTCGACCGCGCGGGTCGGCGCCTCGGGCTCGAGCTCCGCGCTCGATGCCGACGGACTGGCGTCCACGGTTCCGGAGACGTCCGATGGCGACATCGAACGGGCGGCTTCCACCTCGGGCTCGGACGTCGCCCCCTCCGCGGCTCGCAGTCGTTGATCGCTCTCGGCCTCGGGCACGGACTCCGCGATGTCGACGCCGTCTCGCGCAGCCGTGCGGGCGGCCTCGGGCTCTTCGACATCGATGACGATCTCGGGCTCCCCTGCGGGTGGTACGGGAGTCCACGTCGACTCTCCCAGCGATCCTTCCGGCCTCGAGACTCCGCTCGCTCCGATGTCGACGCTTTCGACGACCGGAGGCGCCGGTTCGGGACGAACGGCAATGCGCGGGCCGTCAGCGGCCGCCGCTCCGGAGGTCGGGTATGCCGGTTCGGGACCTCGGGCCGCCGCGCGCGCGGGCGGGGAGCCGGATACCACCGCACCGCTCGAGACCTCCAAAACGTGCGGCAGACCCTGCGCGCGTGATCTCGCGCGCACTCGTTC
>DASPUY010000297.1:0-48653 GCA_035622655.1 Polyangiaceae bacterium | reverse complement strand
AGAGGGGGGCAAGAGAGAGGGGGGGCAAGAACGGGCAAAAGAGGGCAAGAACGGGCAAGACGGTGTGGGGGGAGCGGCGCTCCAATCGCCCGCGGGGCCGCGTGTTGACAGGCCCTGCAAAGGCCGGTTCTGCTACGCTGGGCTGTCGCATGCAGGACTCGCCTACCTCGGATCTGGCACGGGCGGGTCTCGTGGTCGCGGGCAAATTCCGCCTCGACTCCTGCATCGGACAGGGCGGCATGGGCTCGGTGTGGAGCGCGACGCACCTCGGGCTGGGAAACCAGATTGCAATCAAGCTCGTTTCGCGCGAGTTCGTGCGATCACCGGAAGCGCTGCGGCGTTTCGACGCCGAGGCGAAGGCAGCGGCGCGTCTCCAGTCGCGCCACGTCGTTCAGGTCTACGACAACGGGACGCTCGAGGACGGCACGCCGTACATCGCCATGGAGCTGCTCTCGGGAGAGAGCTTGCAGCAGCGCATCGACCGCTCCGGGCCCCTGGCAATCGAGGAGGCGGTGGAGATTCTCGGGCAATGCTGCAAGGCCCTCGGACGAGCTCACTCGGTCGGCATCATTCACCGCGACATCAAACCCGACAACATCTTCCTCTCGAAGTCGCCGGACGATGACAGCTATGTGGTCAAGGTGCTCGACTTCGGCGTGGCGAAGATCACGATGGCCAGCGGCGCCGGCGTCGCCGACCAGTCCGCGACGAGGACCGGAGCCGTGCTCGGGACTCCGCTCTACATGAGCCCCGAGCAAGCGCGCGGGCTCAAGAACATCGACCACCGGACGGATCTCTATTCGCTGGGCATCGTCGCGTACACCATGATCACCGGCCGGATCGCGTTCTACGGTGAATCGTTCGGCGATATCCTGCTCAAGATCTGCACGGAGCCGCTTCCAACACTGCGGATCACGACAAACGTACCTCCCGGCCTCGACGTTTGGATGCAACGCGTGTGTGCGCGCGACCCGGTGCAGCGGTGCGCCTCCGCGCAGGAGTTCATCGATTCGCTGCGCGCAGCAGCGGGAATGCGAGCCGTCGGCTCGGTGGCGGCCAGCGGCGCATTGAGCGCGCAACTTGGGGCTCCGCCCGTGGTCGCCGATTCGGACGCCCCCTGGCGCCTTCCAGCCGCGCCCGTCGTGCAAAGCGTAGCGGAGACCAGCGTCGCAATGAGCGCCGGCGTTCCACGCGCACACGGCAAGACGGGGATTGCGGTGGCCGTGAGCGTGCTCGCGGGTCTCGTGGTCACCGCCGGCCTCACGCTGTTCGCGCTCTCGACGCGGCACGCACGGCATGCTCCGGCGGCGGACTCGAACACGACGGCGGCGGCGGGCCCGAAGACCACCAGCCCACCGCCGGCCGCATCTTCGACGGGACCTTCGTCGGCGACTCTCGCTCCCCTGGCCGTCGAGCAGGCGGCGAGCGCCCCGTCAGCGGCCGCTCACACGCCTGCTCCGCCGAGCGCGTCGACGTCTCCTCGTCGAGCGCCACCCGCGCCGGGCGAGCCGCACACGCCTGCGGTCACTCGCCCTCAGGCTCCGGCCTCTCCGCCCCCAAGTAAACCGCCCACTTCGGTCGATCTCGGATACTAAACGAGCCTACACGAGTCTCCCACATGCCTCGAACAAACCGCTTCGCCACGCGGGCCATGGCAATCTCTTCGCTTTTCGGACTCGGGTTCTGGGGAACCGTGACCCACGCAGACGCGTCGTCGCCGCCGAGCGATGACGAGAAGGCCGCGGCGCGCATCCTCGGGACCGAGGGGGTCAAGCTCGCGCTCAGCGGCGACTGTACGGCCGCCGTAGACAAGCTGACGCGCGCGGAAGCGCTCGTCCACGCACCGACTACGGCCGTGCCCCTCGCTCAATGCGACATCAAGCTCGGCAAGCTGGTGGCAGGCACCGAGATTCTCAATCGGGTGGTGCACGAAACGCTCCCGTCCGGCGCGCCGAAGTCGTGGACCGACGCCAGGCAACAGGCCCAGACGCTGCTCGACGCGGCGACCCCGCGCATTCCCAAGCTGCGCATTCACGTCGACAGACCTGGCGGCGCCACATCGGATGTCCGGGTAACCGTCGATGGGGAGTCGGTTCCCATCGTGCTGCTCGACAACGATCGCCCGACCGACCCAGGCACTCACCGGGTCGCGGCCGTGGCGCCTCGATCGCCACCGGTCGAGACGGAGGTGGTGCTGACCGAGGGGCAAACGCAATCGGTGAGTCTCCACCTTCAGCCGCCCGCTCCGACGGCGGCGGCACCCGCGGGGTCCCAGGCCGGTGCGACCGCGACCGCGAGCCCTGGCCCGTCGGGCCCCGAGCCAGCGGCGCCGGAGCCCCCGAACCGCGTGCCTGCATACGTCCTTCTGTCGGTCGGCGCGGCCGGAGTCGTCGTTGGCACCGTATTCGGAGTCCTTGCCCTTGGGGCCAAGTCGAGGCTGGAGTCGGACTGTCACGGATTGACTTGTCCCCTCAGCTCGCAGAGCGACATCAGCGCGTACAAGACCGACCCCATCGTGTCGACGGCCGGCTGGGCGGTGGGAGTCGCCGGCATCGCGGTCGGAACTTTTCTGTTGGTCACTGCACACTCGGAGAGCGCCCCCCCCAAGACGGCGCACCTCGAGGTTCGGCCCTGGATCGCGCCCGGCTCGGCCGGTATCGGAGGGAGCTTCCCGTGAGATTTCTGGCCCGTCGGGGTGAGGTCGGCAGCAGTTCTCCGGCAATTCGCGTTACCGGACGCTCCGCGCAGCTTGCGGCTGTGGCTACGGCCGCCCTGCTCGCGGCCGCACTTGCCGGGTGCGAGCTTTTCGTGGGCACCGACGACTTCGTGACTTCACCGGATGCCGCCGTGGCGGCCAGCAGCTCGAGCACCTCCAGCAGCCAGAGCACCTCCAGCAGCCAGAGCACGTCGACGGGAACGGGCGGACACGAGGACGATGCCGCTGTCGAAGAGGACGGCGCGGCCGAAAGCGACGGCCGCGCGGCCGACTCCGGCAAGCAAGAGGTGTTCGATGGGGGCGATGCCGGAGGCGATGCGGGAGGCGGAACCGGGGCGTGCACGGTCGAGGCCACGGATCCCACGTGCATCGCATGCTGGAAGACGGCGTGCTGCTCGGCATACACCGCTTGCCAGGCGAACGCGGGCTGCATGGCCATCGAGTCGTGCATCCAGACGTGCACGGCGAGCCCCTGCAACTGCAGCAGCGGATCGTCCCAGGCGCTGCAGCTCTTCGAGGCCATGGCCATGTGCGGCGCGCTCTCGAACACGGCAGATTGCGCCATTTGCGCTGCTTCGGGAGCGGGGGATCAATGCAATTCGGGGGACAACTGCGTCCCCGGCCTCGAGTGCCTCTACGACGGCTATCAGTTCGTCAACGACAACGAGAACTGCACGCCGACGACCTGCGCCGGATGGTGTTCCCCCCAGAACGAGTGCGCGGTCAATTCCGATTGCAAGGGCAGCTTCAGCGCCGGCGTCAACGAAACCGGGCAAGCGAATGCGTGCATTAACTACGATAGCGAGGGCGATACCATGTGCTTCTCGCTCTGCGCGGCCGGAAATAGCTGCGCCGGCGTCCCTGGGACCACCTGTCAGAGCGACATCGACATCGAGGGCAACTCCATCATGGCCTGCGAGTAAGGCCGGCAGCGCACCGCCAAGACCTGCTCCGGCACGCGGCGGTCGCGACCGCCAGCAACGCCCCGGGCGACACTGTGCCCCCGGAGTGATACGAGGCTCGGACGGATGAGAGCAAAACAGGCGGTCGGCGTTGCAACGCTGGGGCTCACGGGCCTGGCGCTCTTCCCTGGGAACGCCGTCGCGTCGGAGCCCTTTCCCACGAGCGCCGAGCACGTCGATACGCCCGGGCGCAGCATTGCGACCGACGATACGACGGACGCCGTGGTGCTCAACCCGGCGAACCTCGCATGGCTCCCGGCTCCGGAGCTGCGCTGGACGTGGGTCAACTGCCCGAACGAGGCCGTCAAAGTGGGGTGCGGCCATGCCTGGGCGATCGGCACTCCGCTGCCTTTCGGTCTTTCCACGGCGCTGCGCGTAGACCTCGTACAGCCGCCGTGGGGACCGCTCCTGACCGAGGGAGTGCCGCTTCCATACCGGGCGAACGACTACGTATGGGTGACGTGGGCCGTCGCCGCCAAGCTCGGAGACAACGCGGCGTTCGGGGTCTCGCTCGAGCGCTCCTATTCGCAGTCCCTCGATCTCGACGGGCTCTTCGGGCTGAGCGCGGCGCTCTCCTGGCGGCCTGACACCCACATCGCGCTCGCCGCGGTGGCGCGAGACTTCAACCGTCCGAGCCCGGACTTGCTACCCCCTCAACCGCCGTCGACGGACTCCCTGCCCATCCTCGACGGGCGATACGCGCTGGCCGTCGCCATCCGGCCCACGGGCCGGCGCGCCATCGACATCGGCCTCTCTGCGCAATACTGGGAAGGCGCCCGTCAGTGGACGGAAAGCGGAACGCTCGGGGTGGACATCCCCGACGTAGGGCGGGCTTTCGCGGGAATCCAAGTCGCGCATCTCTCGAGCGACGAGCGTCGCGGCGTCGTGGGCAGCGCAGGGCTGGAGCTCCACTTTCTCGGGCTCGGCGCTGGCGGCGGCGCCCTCTTCGGCGATGGTCTCGGCGGTAGCGGCACCGCCGCGGAGTACGTGACCGCGTCCGTGGCCGCCTACCGTCAACCGGGAATTCCCCGACCCGTACGGGCCGTGTGGCTGCGGCTCGAGACCACGCCCTCGACGCGGGGCCACGTCGCCCTGCTCCGCCGACTGTGGACTCTCGCGCGAGCACGGGACGTCGAGGCCGTGACCCTGGTGCTCCGGGCAGAGCCCGCGAACTCGTTTGCCCATGCAGAGGAACTGGCCGACGCCATCCGTTACCTGCGGGCATACGGCAAGAAGGTCCTGTGCTCGGTGGAGGACGCGGGGCCGAGGGCACTGTACGCGTGCGCGAGCGCCGACCGCATCGTCGTCACGCCCGCCGGCGGCGTCCGTTACGCGGGGCTCAGGGCCGAGTACATTTACCTGAAGGGTCTACTGGACAAGATCGGCGTGCGCGCGGACTTCGTTCGAATCGGTCCGCACAAGACCGCGCCCGAGCAGTTCACGAACGAACATGCAGGACCGGTCGCGCAAGAGGACCACCTCGACATGCTGAGGCAGCAAGAAGCGGTCTTCGATCGGAATCTCGCGCTCTTTCGGCACATGAGCGAGGAGCGCGCGCGGGAGCTCGCGCGGCAGGGGCCGTTCGTCGCGACCGAGGCGCGGGCCGCCGGGCTGGTCGACGGCCTCGTGTTCGACGACGAGCTGGATCGCGCCACCAAAGAGCTCGTCGGGCGCGACATCGCATACCGCAAGTACGAGGACGAGAAGGTCGCGCCCAACAGCTTCGGCTCGCGCGGGCGCGTGGCTCTCCTCTACCTCGATGGCGACATCGTCGACGGGCGCTCGGAGCATATTCCACTTCTGGACATGCGTCTGGTCGGGTCGTATTCGATGGCCGACGCGATTCGTGAGGCGCGCGACGACTCGTCGGTGCGCGCCGTGGTGCTGCGGATCGAAAGCCCCGGCGGCAGTTCCTTGGCGAGCGACGTGATGTGGCGTGAGCTCTTCCTGCTCGCCAAGAAAAAGCCGCTGGTCGTCTCCATGGGGACGGTCGCTGCGAGCGGTGGCTATTACGTGGCGAGCGCGAGCCGGAACATCTTTGCGTTGCCGCTGACGCTGACGGGGTCGATCGGAGTCTTCTACGGGAAGGCGGACCTGAGCGGCCTGCTGGCCAAGATCGGCGTGACCGTCGACACGTACAAGACCGCGCCGCGCGCCGACGCCGAGTCGATGTTCCGCGGATTCACGCCCGAAGAGGAGCGCGAGCTCACCCACAAGGTCGAGCAGTTCTATGACACCTTCCTCGATCGAATCAGCGAGGGACGCGGCATGAGCAAGGAAGCGATCGACGCCGTCGGCCGAGGCCGCGTGTGGATGGGGCAGCAGGCGATCCAGCACCACCTCGTGGACCACCTCGGCGGCCTTCGCGATGCCCTCGACGCAGCCCGCAGCGCCGCGGGGCTGCCCCAAGACGCTCCCATCCTGGAGCTGCCGCGCGAGGAGCGGTCGCTCTTGCAGCGCGCCCTGGACGCGGTCACGGGCATGCCTTCGGAGCGCGAGCGCGCAGCCTTCGAGGCCCTTCCGCCGGCCGTGCAGAGCATCGCACGTGCGGTGGCGCCGCTCGTCGTCTACGCGCAGGACGAGCCGCTCGCGCGTATGGAGTGGGTCGACACGGGAGCCTGGGTCAGCCCATAGAGCGGAGCACGAGGACGGTCACCTCGGGGACGACCCCGAGACGAATCGGCGGACCGGTCGTGCCAAGCCCTGGGTGGACGTAGAGAACCGATGCACGGCGCCGGTAGAAGCCCAGACGGTACCTGTACATCGCGGCCACGTTCACGAACCGGTACAGAAAAGGGAGCCCGATCTGGCCGCCGTGCGTGTGGCCGGACAGGACGAGCGCCGCTCCTGCATCGACGGCGGCGTCGAAGCGAGTCGGATCGTGCGCGAGGAGCACGGCTGGGGCTCCGGGCGGCCGATGCCGCATGGTGGCCTCGAGGTCGTCCCTCTGCGTCCAGGTGTCGTCGAGACCCGCCAGCCATAGACGCGCCCCCTGGTGCTCGATGAGGACGCCCTCGTTGCGAAGCACGCGGACGCCGCGACGTCGCAGCAGAGTGACGAGCCGCTCGCCGTCGCCGAAGTAATCGTGATTTCCCATCGAGGCGAACACGCCGTGCTCGGCTTGCAAGTGCTCGAGAACATCGGCAACGTCCGGATGGTAATCATTGCCGCTGGTCACCAAGTCGCCCGTCACCACGGTCAGGTGAGGCTTCTTCCGGTTGGCGGATCTCGCCCAGCCGAGGCCCCAGCTCCGCGGCGTCAGCGTGCCGATGTGCAGATCCGACAGGTGGGCGATGCGAAATCCCTCCAGCCGCGGATCGAGCGCGGGAATGACCACCACTCGCTCGACGACCCTGAACCAGCGCCGCCGGACGAGGACACCGTATCCGCAGACGACGAGCCCCACGATGTAGCTCGCCATGTACACATCGATCGGGACGCGAGCGGGCGCGCCCAAAACGAGCGCGGCCAGGGGGGCCACCAGAGTCGCCAGCACGGACGGCACGAAGGCGAACACCGCCGCGCACCAGTGGATGAAATAAGGAATATCGACCAGACGAACGAGGATGGCTCTGCGTCGCCGGTCCGGCATGCCCGCGCGCGCCCTGCCCACGAACGCGGCCACGCCAAGCAGCGCCCAGAGCCCTCCCCACAGAAACGGGCGCTGCACGCCGAGGCGCATGAGCAGATCACCGGCTCCGAGAGCCACCGGCAGGTGGATCAGGGTCGTGATCGCCACGAGGATCCGCAGAAATCGCCCCATGCGGGCGCGACGACTACGCTGATGAGCTCGCTCGCGCGGCGGAGCGGCCTCGGCCTCGCGATGGACGTCTGCAGTCGAAGTGCTCAAACGCCGATCAGCTTGACCAGCGTTTCCTTGTTCGCGACGCCGACGTGGCGGGCCGACTCCTTGCCGTCCTTGAAGACGAGAACCGTCGGAACGCCGCGAATGCCGTACTTCGTCGCGGTCGCGGGAGAGTCGTCGATGTCGAGCTTGCCTACGCGGACTTTGCCGGTGAATTCGTCGGCGATCTTGTCGACGATCGGGGCGAGCACGCGACAGGGACCGCACCACACGGCGCTGAAATCGAGAAGAAACGGTAGGCTCGACTTGAGAACCTCGCCGTCGAAGTTCAGATCATTGATCTCGAGGACGTTTGCGCCGGCCATAGGGGCTCCAATCTTTCCAGCGATCTATAATGCTTCGATGGTGGGATGTCGAACGGGGTAGCGCTTCGCGGCGCGCACCAGCCGCTCGCGCGCGCGGGGCGCGAACTTGGCCCAGGGTCGACGTTCGGCGCATGGTCGTCGCCATGAGGACCGAGGCGAACACGGCGCGCGCGCACGAGCTCGAGAGCTTCGAGGGCGGCGAAGGTCAAGGATACACGGGCCCCGAGCGGCGGCGCCACCGGGTCTACATCACGCGCAACACCGAGTACCACGTGCGCGACAGCTGCTGCGTGGCGGTTCGCGATCGGAGAACCGGAGAGTTTTTGCAGGGCCACCTGGCGGTCCACCGTCGCGTCGAGGGCGGGCTCAGGTTCTTCGACAACGGAGCCATCGCCCCCAACCCCGGCGAGCCGCGGGTCGGAGAATCGATCTATTTTGCGGGGGATGGCCGAGAGCTGGTCACAAGCCCTCTCGAGGCGACCGAGCGGCCCAGCGCCGCGACGGTCGGCGACTACCCTGCGCCGCGGAGCCATTCCGGCTGGAGACGGCATCCCAGCAGGGCCGAGCGATAATCTTCGCGGGCAGCCTCGCGCCCGCTTGGGCCTCGCGTTCGCGCGCCGGGGGCTTTCGTCGTACTTTGCCAAGTTGGAAATGCTGGTCGTCCCCAATCGCGCCGAGCTCCGTCATCGTCCGCTCGAAACGCAGCGCCTGATCCTGTTGCCCGTCGAGCCGACCGATGCGTCCGACCTATGGTTCGCGGTCGACACGTCGCGCGGCCACCTGGAACGATGGCTTCCATGGGTGCCCTTCAACACCGATCTCGATGCAAGCTGGAGGTACTGCGAAGCGAGCGCGAACGATTGGGACCATTCCCGCGCCCTTCGATTCGCCATCCGCGACCGCGTCAATCGGCGCTTTCTGGGCGTCGTCGGCCTGGAGTCGCTGGCCCATCTGCACCAGAGCGCAGAGCTCGGGTACTGGTTGCGCGCGGACGGAGTCCGCCGCGGCTACATGACCGAGGCCGCGGGGGCCACGCTCCACTGGGCGTTCAAGCGGCTCAATGCCCATCGAGTTCGCGTCGCCGCAGCCACGGACAACGTCGCATCGCTTGGCGTCATCCGGAAGCTCGGCTTCCGTTTCGAGGGGATTGCCCGCGAGGCGGAACGCTGTCAGGGGCGCTGGCTCGATCACGCACTCTTTGCTCTCTTGGTGAGCGACGGCCTACCCGCAGGCTAGGGGCAGCAGCGATCTTTTGACCGCTGGACGCGCCGAAACTTATGCTGTTCCAGTGCGGATTCATGCGCGCTTCGCGGCCGTGTGGGCTTTGGGGACGGCACTCGGGCTCGCCGGGCGCGCGGTCGCCGATCCCGTCCAGGTCCACCTCGAGGTGGGCGCAAGCCAGCCGCTCGGCGACCCCCAGGCGCACGAGTTCGGCCTTGGTGCCAGCGGACGCCTGGCGCTCGAGGTGCCTCTGACGCGCGCGATCGGCACTCAGCTCGGGGTCGGCGGGATATGGCTGCCGCATACGAACCCGCCCGTGGACCTGCAGTTCGCCGACCATGGTGACGGCACGGCTTTGACGGTGATGGCCGGACTTCGATTTCGCCCGCTCACGGAGGTGGCCGGTCCGTGGGCGGACGCCAACGCGGGATACGTGCGCACCGGGCAGCTCGATCGATTCGGCTTCGAAATCGACCTGGGATACGACTGGCGCATCGGCGAAAGAACCCGCTGGGACGCCGGGCCCTACGTCGGATACCTGCAAATCATCCAGCCAAACGACACGCTTCGCCCGCAGGACGCTCACGTGCTCGCGTTCGGAGTCCACATCGCGCTAGGCGCCGAGCCGCGCCAGCGCTTCGTTCAACCCGCGACGGTCTTCTCCGAGCCGCCACCCCCCCAGCCGCCCCCGCCTCCACCTGCGCCGCCCGCTGCGCCGCCCGACCGGGACAACGACGGCGTCCCTGACGCCGAGGACGCGTGCCCGGACGTGCCCGGCATTCGAACGGACGATCCGAAGACCAACGGCTGCCCCCCCGCCGGCGACCAGGTGCACGTGGTCAAAGACCGAATCGAGTACGACGACGTCATCCACTTCGACACGGACCAGGCGCACGTGCATCA
This sequence comes from Polyangiaceae bacterium, assembly GCA_035622655.1. Lineage (GTDB taxonomy): Bacteria > Myxococcota_A > Polyangia > Polyangiales > Polyangiaceae > Palsa-1150. The sequence continues at coordinate 38,681 of DASPUY010000297.1, read as the reverse complement.
CGCGTCCTGGACCATCCTCGAGAAGCTGGCGCGCTTCATCAACGCCAACCCCGATATCGAGCAAGTCGACATCACGGGGCACGCCGACGAGCGTGGGGACGAGGACTACAACGTACGCCTGTCGCAAGCGCGGGCCGAAGCCGTCAGAGAGCGACTCGTCCACTTCGGCGTCGACGGGCGGCGCCTGACCACCGTCGGCTACGGGACGAGCCATCCGCGGGCGGAGGGGCATAGCGAAAACGAATGGCGGCAGAACCGGCGTGTCGAGTTCATCATTACCAAGGTCCGAAACGCGCGAGGCGGGACGACCTCTCTGCCGCAACCCCAGGACACCCCGCAGTGAGCCGGCATCGCCTCCATGGTCTTTGGGCGCTCGTCCCGTCCGCCGTCGCGCTCGGAGGGGTGGTGGCCGCCGGGTGTGGAGCCGACAACGCGCTGGTGGGCGGCGCGTGCGCTTACCCCCTCACGCAATGCGGCTTCGAGTGCGTCGACCTCGAAACCGATCCGGAGAACTGTGGCAGCTGCGGTCTCACGTGCGCGACCGGCGTCTGCGAAATGGGCCAGTGTGCCGCCGCGCTCGGCGATGCATCGACCGGGGGAGGCGACGGAGCTCCCGGAGACGGCGCCGCCGACGGCACCCTCCCCGGCGATTCGACGACGCCGGAGGATGGCTCCCTGGACGGCTCCGACACCGGCGGAGCTGCGGGCGACGGTCCGGTCACCGACGGCTCGAGAGGCGACGCCACCCCCGCGGATGGCCAGGCGTCCGATGGATCCGCTCCGGATGGGGCAGCGGACGGAGCAGCGGCCGATTCGACGCCTTCGTGCGTCACCCCCTTCGACACTCCGGCCCAGTGCGGTGACTGCACGACGTCGTGCGCGGACGCCGCCCCGTTCTGCGCCCCATCGGGATCGACGTTCACTTGCGTCGCCTCGTGCGCCCCCCTTCAAGATTGCGATGGAACGTGCGTCGACACCACCAGCGACGCACTCAATTGCGGAGGCTGCGGCATCGTCTGTCCTTCGCAGATCTGCACGGCCTCCAAATGCGTCGGATCGACGGCCGGCAGCGTCGTCTTCATCGGCCACGACTACGCGACGACGATGCCCGGCACTGCCCAGGCCCGCGTGCTGGCCAACGCCGTGCTCCTCGCGCCCACCGATCCGGTGAGCGTGCTCAGCTACGAGCGTTATGCCGACGCGACGACGCTCTCGCGCATCGATGCCATCGTCGGGGGGGCAGGCGCGGGACTCGGTCGCACGGTCGACATCACGAGCACGAACACCGACTCGGACATCCCCGGCACGCTCGAGATCCAGACCTACGGCGTTCTGCTCGTCGCGGACCAGGTCAACGCTCTCGGCGATGTCGACCTCGGCGCTCTCGGCGCGAGCTGGGCGGCGACGCTCGCTACCTTCACCCAGTCCGGAGGGATCGTGGTCATTCTCGACGGCGGAACCGGAGCGGGGCAAATGCCCGCCTTCGCGAGCGGCACTGGGCTGCTCGACGTGACGGCCCAGACAACGCTGGCGACCGGAACGGCCCTGTACGTTCTTGCGCCGTCGGATTCACTCAGCGTCGGCGTGGTCAACCCATACGCCGCCGGTGAGAACTCGGTGACCGTTACCACCGAGCCGAACACGGGGAGCGTCGACTACGTCATCGCTCCCGCCATCGAGGCCGGCACCGCGATCTCGCCGACCGTCGTTCACAAGGTGTTCTGAGAACGGAGCCCGTCGACGAGAGCGCGAACGCGGCCGATGCCCTCGGCGCTCCGGGCACCGTACCAAGAGAGGTCCTTACCGCTCGAGAACGTGATGGCGCCACGATCCGCCGCGGGCGTCCGGAGGGCGCGGAACGCCTCCGCGTCGGCGACGGTGAACGAGTACGGTTCGTCGGGTAGCACGATGGCTTCGGGCGCACGCGCGACGACCTCGTCGACGGTGATCCTCGGGTAGCGGACGTCCCGGGCCCCGAGCTGCTCGGCGGGCACCGGCGTCGCCCGACCGAGATCCGCCATCAGGGGGTAGCGCCGCGTGCGATCCGCAAAGACGTTGGCCGCGCCGCACACGTCGAGCATGTTGCTCATGAACGTGTCGCCCCGGATCGTCATGAGAGGCCGCATCCAGATCGGACAGAACACGCGAACGGGCCTCTGGCGAGCCCTGGCGCTCCCCGCGGCGCGATACGCTTCGTAAGAGCGCTCGAGCAGCGCTCTCGTTCCAATGTCTCGGGCAACACCGAGAATGAGCGCGAGCTTCGCGAGGTGGGCGAGACCGTCGGCGACTCGCTTGGGGAAGGCGACGTAGATGCGTACACCCGCCCGGGCCAGCGTCTCGAGGTCGCCCCGCGTGTTCTCTTCCTGGTTCGCGAGGACGAGATCCGGGGCGAGCGCCAGGACCTGGGCCACGCGGGGATTCTTCGTACCGCCCACGCTCGGCACGCGCTCTCCGATCCCGACCGGAAGATCGCAGTAATCCGTTCGCCCCACGAGCGCATCGGCGCACCCGAGCGCGGCGACGCTGAGCGTGTCGCTGGGCACGAGAGAGACGACTCGCCGCGGGGGGGCGGCGAAATCGAGCGCTCGGCGGCGATCGTCGTACACTCTCATTCTTCGAAGTCATCCGGCGGCGGCGGCGGGGGGGGCGGTCCACCGTCGGCGTGCGGACCGATGCGGGCGGCGCAGTGAGCAAACGCTCGATCGTCGCAGGGCGGTCGGCGGTGCGCCATGCAGGCAATCACGTTGTCACCCTCGCGCTCGACGAGGCGATCGAGCACCAGATTGCAGCCCCTGGCGCACTCGCTGGCCGTGCACGCGCCGGCACGTGCGGTACACGCCTTGACGCAGGTCGCCTCGGGCCCGCGCGGTGGCGACTCGACGGTGCAGGCGAACGCCGCAAGAATCCATGCAACGAGCGCCAGGCGATTCACTGCGCCGACCGATACTGCGCCGCACCCGCGCCGACAATCGAAGACTCTCATCCGCCGGCGCGGGCGAGGGCGTCGGCAAGCGCGCGCTCCACGGATTCCGCCGGCGGGACGCCGATCAGCTCGCGCCCTCCAATCCAGATCGTCGGAAGGGCCTCGCCGCCGGCCGCCTTGAACTCGGCTCGATCGGCGTCGATGCTCGCGTCCGTCCGCGGATCGGCCACGCAGGCACGAAAGGATTCCAGCGCCAGCCCCACTTGCTGGGCGAGGCTCTCGCAGCCGGCCGGGGTGAGCTGATCGACCGGCGCAGAGAAGAGGGCTTCGGCCATCGCGTCGCCCTTGCCGAGGCGTTCGCCACAGCACGCGGCCCGCGCCGCGTCGCGCGCATGCGCGTGGATGCGGAGGGGCACTTGACGACGCAGAAGGCGCACATGGTTACTATGCGCCTCGAGGATCGGTTGGAGCCTGGCCTGGGCCTCTCGGCAGAAGGGACACTCGAAGTCGACGAAGTCCACGATGGTCACGTCGCCCCTGGGGGTGGCTGCTTGCTCCGCACGGATCACGACGGGCACGCCCGAGGCCCTCGATCCCATGGCGAATGGAACGACACCCGCAACGGCAAGCGCCAACGCCCCCAGGCCCCGAGCCGGGGGCGACGCGACCGTGGGGACACGAAGCAAGCGCCATCCGGAGGTCAGGGCGCACGCCAGACCGCTCACGTCAGCGGCGGTGCAGTAGGGGCAAAACCGCCCCAGCATACCTTGGGCGAAGAGAAGCAGCGCGCCCACGACCGCCGCCCCCGACGAAAGCGCGAGCTGTGCGTAGCGCGCGACTCGCCCCGGCAAGAGGGCCGCGATTCCGATGGTTCCGAACGCGACAAGGCCGAAGATCGGCGTCGGGATGCCGAAGAACGAGGCAAAAATGCTGCGTCTCGCGACTTCACAGCCACCGCCCTCCGCACAGAACATCGGCACCGTCCGCCGGTAGTCGACCGCGAGCATGGCGCTCACCGCGAGCCCGACGAGCGCGGGAGAGAGCGACAGGATCAGCGCGACCAGAGCGGTCCAGGACCGCGCGAGCGCGTCGGTCGCGCGAATCGGAATCTTGCCTGTGGAGCGGGAAAAAGCCATCGAAGGGCCTCGCGAGCGAAAAGGGTACGCTTCTCCGTCATGCGCCCCTGTCGTGTAACACGCGCACGGTAACGACGCGGGTCACGCAATCGACGCGTTCGTGCTACTGGTCGCTCGCGGATGGCGCAGCCCCTCACCCGCACCGCGATTCTCGATCTGCTCGGCTCCGAATCACGCGCCATGCACGCGCGCGAGATCGCCCAGCGGCTCAAGCTCGCCGAGGTCGACTATCTCGGGCTGCAGCGGCTACTCGACGATCTGAGCCTCGAGGGAGTGCTGGCGTCCCGGCCCGGGCAGCGCTTCAAGCTCAGCGCGGCGTCGAGCCGCTCGAGGGGGATCGAGCGCGAAGGACTGCTCAGCGTCCATCCGCGGGGTTTCGGCTTCGTCGCGAGCCTTCCGCCCGGGGTGGCGGGAGACGACGTCTTTGTCCCACCGGATGCCATCGGCGGCGCCATGCACGGAGACACGGTCCGGGTGCTCGTGCGATCGCGCGGCGCCCGGGGCGCCGAGGGCGAGGTGGTCGCGATCCTGGACCGCGGGATGAGCCGCGTCGCGGGGACTCTTCGTCGCAAGGGCAAGAGCGCCTGGCTCGAGCCGGACGATGGCCGGATCCGCGGTCCCATCATGCTGACGCGGGCCGTCGATGCGGGGGGACCGGAAGGCAACAGCGGCAACGACGGCGACGCGGTCGTGGTCGCAATCACCCGCTTTCCGGAGTCGCGCGACGAGCTGCCGGAGGGACGGATCGAGACCGTGCTGGGTCGGCCCGGCGACCTCTCGGTCGAGGTGGCGAAGATCCTCGTGCTCGAAGCAATCGAGGAGGCGCATTTGGCAGGATCCATCGCCGAGGCCGAGGCATTCGGCGGGCACGTCCCGGAGAGCCTGAAGGCGGGACGCCACGATCTTCGTCACTTGCCGCTTCCCACGATCGACCCCGAGGACGCGCGCGACCACGACGATGCCGTATGGGTCGAGCGCAGCGATCGCGGCTATCGGGCTTGGATCGCAATCGCCGACGTGAGCTCGTACGTGACTCGAGGGACGGCGCTCGACGCAGAGGCCCGGGCCCGTGGCGTGAGCATCTATTTGCCCGATCGGGCGATCGCGATGCTTCCGAGGGCTCTGTCGTCCAATCTGTGCTCGCTTCTGCCGGACGTCGACCGACTCTGCCTCTGCGTCGAAGCGGAGCTCGACCACCACGGGCACGTGGTGTCGAGTCGGATCGTGCGAGGCATCATGCGCTCTCGCGCCAAGCTGACGTACGGCGGTGTCGCCCGTGCCCTTGGACTTTCGAGCGAGGGCCCGAGGCAGCGGGCGGCCGACGACCTCGTCGAAGGGCTCCGCGTCGCCTACGAGCTGTCACGCAAGCTCCGGTCCCTCCGCATGCAGCGAGGCGCGCTCGACCTCGAGCTGCCCGAGGCCAAGATCGATCTCGATCCCGATACGGGCGCGCCGGTCGACGTCCGTCGTCGCGCGCAGGAGGGAGGCGTCAAGCTTGCTTATCAGCTGATCGAAGAGCTGATGCTCTTGGCCAACGAGGTCGTCGCCAGATGGTTCCAGGAGGGCGGCGTGCCGACGATCTATCGGGTTCACGGCCCGCCAGACGAGCAGAAGCTCGAGCGGTTCGCGTCGATGTGCGATTCACTGGGCATCGACTTCGACGCAGAGGATGCCAGCGATCCGAAGAAGCTCGGCGAGTTGCTCAAGTCGGTGTCGGACCACCCGCTCGCCCCCGTGCTCAGCTCGCTGCTCCTGCGGTCGATGAAGCAAGCCACGTACGACGTGGCCAACATCGGGCACTTCGGCCTCGCGTCCCAGGCATACCTGCATTTCACTTCGCCCATCCGCCGATATCCGGACCTGGTCGTCCATCGCGCGGTCCATCGGGTCCTGTCGGGACGAGGGGCGAGCAGCGACGACGGCATGAGCGACAATCTCGCTGAAGCGGCACTCGAGTCGAGCGTCGCGGAACGTCGGGCGATGGAAGTCGAGCGCGCCATCGTCGATCTCTACCGGGCCTACCTCATGAAGGACCGCATCGGCGATCGCTTCGTCGGGACCGTCACGGGCGTCGTCGGATCAGGCGTGTTCGTGCAGCTGGACGCGCCCTTCGTGGACGTCCTCGTTCGTCTCGAGGATCTCGGCCACGACCACTGGGAGGTGGATGACGAGTCGCTTCGAGCCCTCGCCGCTCGATCGGGTGACGTCGTCGCTCTCGGGGATCGAATGACGGTCGAGGTGGTCGACGTGTCGATTCTGCGTCGCACGGTCTACGGGAAACGCGCCCCCGCCCTGGCCGAAGCGGACCGGGGGCCGAAGCGAACGCGGACCGGCCCGCGCTCGGAGCGGGCGTCGCGAAGGTCCCACGAGACGCCGAAAAAAGCCCGAACCGCCCGACCCGCGCGCGCCGGCTCCGCGAACACCTCCAGGCGGGGCAAGAAGAGCCGCAAGGGCCGGCGGCGCTGACCTCCCCACGAGGAATGCCCGTCCTCCCTTACAGCTCGATGTCTCGTCGCGGGTCGTCGTGCTGAAACGCGGCGAGCCCGTCGACGAGGCGTGCGACCTCGGCCCCTCCGTCCGTGGGGATCTGAATCAAGAAATGAACGTAAAGATCGCCCGGCGGGCGGCCCTTGCGCACCACACCTTTCCCGCGCAATCGAACGACCTGCCCGCTCTGGGCGCGCTCCGGGACCTTGAGTGTCACGGCCCCATCGATCGTCGGGACTCTGACCTTCGCACCGTGGTACGCCTCTGCAACCGTCACCGGCAGATCGAGATGGAGATCCTCGCCCTCCCGGCGAAAGTGCTTGTGGGGCGTCACGTGGACCGCCAGGACCAGGTCGCCGCGCGGCCCCCCGTTCGGGGATGGCGCGCCCTGGCCGGCGATACGCACCCGACTCCCGTCGCTCGCTCCTGGGGGAATCCGTACCGTCACGGGCTCGGTGCCCTGACCCTGCGGATGAAGTGAGAGGGTGGCCCCGCGCACGGCAGAGGCAAAATCGATCGTGATCTCGCTCTCGAGGTCGGGGCCCTTGGTCGGGCCTCTCTGCCTTCGGGCTCGGCCCATCAAGTCACCGAAGAGGTCGCCAAAACCGCCCGCACCGCCTCCCGCGCCCCCGAATAGATCCTCGAGGTCGACGGTTTGCCGCCCGGCGCCCGGCATTCCTCCGCCTCCTCCGTCGCGAGGCTGGCGGGCCGCCCACTGGCGATACGCTCGCGTTTGCTCGGGATCGAAGCCCTCGCGGAGCCCCTCCTCACCGAATTCGTCGTAAAGCTTGCGCTTCTTGGCATCGCCCAGGACGTCGTACGCGTGGTTCACCTTCTTGAACCGAGCTTCGGCCTTGGCATTGCCGGGGTTCTTGTCAGGATGAAGCTGAGCGGCGAGCTTGCGATACGCTTTTTTGATCGCGCCCGACTCGGCGTCCTTCGACACGCCGAGAATGGCGTAGAGGTCCTCGGCCATCGTCGATCTCGCGCGGAAGGTAAATCGACGGCGGCCCTATAGCAATCCGACGGGCTCACGTTGCAGCAAGAACCTCTTCGGCGTGGACGACCGACAGATACAACCCTCGCGCGTAGAGCCGTAGCCGAGTCGCGGCGTCGAGGTCGCCCGACCTCCCGAGGGTCGCCGCATGGACGAGGATTGCCGCCGTGACGCTGACGTTCAGGCTCTCGATGAAGCCGCGCATCGGCACGCGCACTCGCGCCGCGCAAGCCGCCAGGAGGTCGGGCGCGATGCCTTCTCGTTCGTTGCCGACGACGAGTCCGATGCGCGGCAGCGCGCGCAGATCCTCGGGAACGAGCTCCCCGCCGGGATCCGCCCCCACGAGCGCGATGTCCGCCGACTCGGCCCAAGCCAGGGCAGACCCGGACGACTGGTGGCGCACGACGTCGACCCACTTTTCGGCGCCCCGCGCGACCGAGCGCGCGAGGGCGAAGCGCACGCCCGGTCGTTCGATCACGTGAAGGTGCTGGACTCCGAATGCTTCGCACGAGCGCAAGATCGCCGCTCCGTTGTGAGGATCGTAGGGCCGGTCGAATACGACGGTCACGCTCGCGAGGCGGTTGGCGATGACCTCGCGAAGCCGTCTGCGGCGGGGCTCCGTCACCATCGGCTCGAGCAGCCGTACGACGCGCTCGGGATCGTGCGCCTCCGCCCGGGCGATGAGCGCATCGACGGAGTCCCCGGAGCCTCCAAACGAAACGCCCACGGTCGAGCGCCGCATGCTCCGAATGCTAGGCCGCACGCTCGAGCCCAGCGAGAGTGCGGACTGAAATATGGGGCAATCCAGCGCCCGTCCGACGAGCCCTAGAGCCCCCGCCGCACCTCGAATCGGTTTCGGCGGGGCGTGTAGGGAATTCCGCGCCCGTGCTCGCTGGGACAGGGCGCACGGATTAGAGTTCTCTCCAGGGCGATTGTGCCCTTTCGACGGATGACGCTGCCCTACACCCGCAGCCGGCGTGCCGACACCCCCGCGACGACCAGGAAACGCCGGGGCCGAAAGCGCATGGCGTGGGACCGGCGAATCGCACGGGCTGTCTGCGTCGTCCTTTCGCTGCTCGGACTGCTTCCGTTCTTGGCAACGATGGTCGTGCGCTCGTCGTGGGCACGGGCTTGGGCCGCGCGTGAAACCCAGCGTCTTCTGGCCGCACAAGGCATTGCTGCGACCTACGCCCCCTCGCTGCGTGTTTCTCCTCTCTCCGTCGAACTCGACCGCGTGATCGTGCAGTCGACGGATGGGGGCGCGCCCGCGCTCGTATCGAACCGAGTCCTCGTGCGGCCGAAAGTCTTCGCACTGCTCGCCGGCAAGCTCGCGATCGACGGAATCGACGTCGATGCGCCGCAGATACGGGCGGTCGTTCGCGGGAGCAAGGTTGCCAATCTGAGCCTGCCGCAGCAGCCGGGCACGGGCGGACCCATCCACGCGCCGTTCACGACGTTCTCCATGACCGACGGCGTCGTCGACCTCGACATCGACGGAATCGTGGTGCACGCGCGCTCGCTCGATGTCGACGTCACGGCAGACGACGATCGGAGGGTGGGCTCTTCATTCGACATCGCGGTTCGCGCGTCCGACGCGAAAATCCACCGATGGCGAACCTCCGGCCATGCACGGGTCAGCGACGACGACGCCATTTGTTCGCTCGAGACCCGTGGGCGCATCGAACCGGACAGCGTCGTGGTGCGACGTTTCGACGCGGTTGCCGTCGCCGACTTCGACCCGAGCGAAGCGGCGCCGCCTCCATGCGATCCCGGTGACCAGCGCCGCGTGGAGCTGTCGCTCGGACACGTCGCCGTTCGCTGGCCTCGCAGCGGCTCACCTTGGCCAGCCGTGAGCGGACACGTGCACGTGCGCGCCCCGGTGGTTCTCGCGGCCCGCGTGGCGCCACTCCCGGACATCGACGGATGGGTCGGGGCCGATGTGGACGTCCGGTATGCCGCGGACACCGCCATTCCGGACCTGAACGGGACGCTCGAAGCGCACGGCATCCGGGTCGCGCAGTACGCCTTCGCGCAAGAGCTGCACAGCGAGCTGACCGTCCGCCGCAATGTCGTTCGGAGCCCGAAAACGACGGTGCGCCTCGCGAACGGCATGGTGACGCTCACGGACACTGTCGTCGAGCCGCTGGCCGCCGGCGTACGGCTCGAGCGGACGCGCCTCGACGCCTCCGGGGTCGACTTCACGACGCTTCTGCGCAACCTGGGCGTTCATCCGAGCTCGTGGGTCGGCTGGGACATTCGGGAGATCCATGCGCCGCTTCTGACGGGGACGCTGGCTCCACTGAAAATCGACGGCGAGCTCGCAGCCAAGACGGGCGTTTTCGGCGTTTACGATCGGCCCGCGGAAGACCCGGCGCGCGAGCGCCTTTTCGGCTTCTCCGAGGCGCAGGTTTCCGCCCATCTGACGATCCATCCCGACGCGATCAAGTTCTTCGACCTCCATGCGAGCCTGCCCCACTCGCACGCGGACGGCGGGTTCGTTTCCCTCGGCTTCCACAACGACCTGCGGGTCGAGGTCCCCCGGCTCCACGCCGATCTCGACGACATTTCACCCGTGGGACCCGTACCCATGCACGGAATCCTGGAGGCGAGCGCTCACGTCGGCGGAGTGTTTCAGCGGCCGCTGCCGCAGGGCGACGTCAAGTCGGCGATTGGGCTCGTCGTGGCCAGCGTTGCGTTCGGCGACCTGAGCGCCGGACATATCAGTGTCGACGTCGACAAGCCGGAGCTCGACTTGAGCGACGTACGAGCCAGGCGGGGGGAGAGCCCTTATGAGGTTTCCACGGGGCGGCTGAGCTTCCGCGGGGGTCGTGGCTTCGTCGTCGACGCCCGAGCGTCCAGCGACAAGCTCCGCCTGCGGGACTTCTTGTCGATGTTCTCGCTCGAGACTGATCCGCGTTTTGACGGCCTGGAGGCCGAGATCGCGACCGGCGCGGACGTGCACGTCGCCGTGGGTGGTCCGGAGGACGCTTGCGCAAGCGGATTCGTCGCGGTCGGCGCGAGGAGCCACCTGCGAAACGTCGAGATCTACGGCGAGCAGTTTGCCAAAGGTGACGCGGACGTCGTGCTCAAGTGGTTCGACCGGGACCAGGGACTCGCAGGCGCCGACATCGACGTGCGCTCGTTCGTGCTCGACAAGGTACAGACCGCCACCGGGACCCGGATCGGAGCGACAGGAACGGTCGTAGGCTCCGCCACGATCCGGCGCGGAGGCGCCCTGGCGGCGAACGTCGCCATCGAGGGTGTCCCGCTCGGACGGATCGACGCACTGGGGACCTTGCAGCACGACGTCGAGGGACGGGTCTCGGGCATCGCGCACGTGACGGGCACGGTGGACGACTTTTCGCCCGACGCCGGCTTCACCGTCCGGGCGGGGGTCGACGTGTCCGGCACTCGTGTACGCGACGTCGCGCTCGCCGATTCGCACCTCGACGTCATGATGACCCATCGGATGCCGCGTCCGACCCGCAGCACCGGTCGTTCCAGGTGCGGAGCGCTCCTCGCGCCGCCGTTCGACAGGGCTGCGTACTTGGCCGACACCTCGACGCACGGCGAGTGGACGGTCAACGGCAGCCTGCTCGGTGGACAGCTGAACCTGAGCCAGGTGGTCTTGACGCGCGCCCGGCAGCCGCGAATCACCGGTCGTGCGTCGCTCCGCGGCCTCGACGCCGGCGCTCTCGCACGCATCGTGTCGCCCCCGTCGAGGTCCGAGGCCGGTGATTCGCTTGCGGGCCGACAGGCTCACGCCATCGGTGGGCAGATCTGGGGTGAGCTCATCGTCGACGACGGATGGGTCGACTCACCGTCGAAATCTCGCGCCCGACTCTTCTTGGGACCGACGATCGTGTCGCGGGACCGGCAAACGGTCACGCTACAGCCGCCGCGTGATCCGCTCGTTCTCGCCGACGACGCTCTGAGCGTCCCTACGCTGGAGGTCGTGCTGGACACGCAGGGAGGTTTCCGCGGCGGCTTCCAGATCAGCGGTCACGTGAGCCGAGTGACCACCCGTCCGACGCTCGCGATCGAAGCCCGTATCGAGCCGGTCGACCTCGCGGTGCTGCAAAAGATCGTGCCCTCGATCGAACGGGCCAGCGGACGCCTCGACGGCAACGTGCACATCGACGGGGAGGCCAGGTCTCCCGACATCTCGGGAGAAGTGCACGCCATCGGTGACGAAATCGAGGTGCGCGGCTTGCCGAGCGCCCTCAGCGAGCTGCGGCTGGACGTTCAGGCGAGCTCGAACCAGCTCACGGCATCGGGCACTGGAAAATTCGCCGGCGGGACCATCGCGGCCCACGCCGCCATCCCCGTTCGTGGTTTCGATCTCGGGCCGCTCGAATCGCGAATCGCGCTTCAGGGGCTTCGTCTCAACCCCGAAGACGGTGTTGTGGCGAGTGTCGATGGAGATCTGCGGGTCGCCTACGACCCGAAGGCCGAGGGCGTGGCGGCGGCCCTGCCGCACGTCACGGGGGACGTGACGATCGATTCGCTCAGCTACACCCGGCCCATCACCTTCAACCTGGATCTCACCTCGGCGCACGCAAAGCGAACGCTGGTCAACGCGTACGATCCGTCGCTGGACTTCGTCGTCTTCAGCGTAGGGATCAAGTCGCGCATTCCGGTCGTCATCAAGAACAATCTCATCGAGGTCCAGCTCGCAATCGATTCGGGGGTGATCCAGGCGTCCGGGACCAATCAGCGCGTGGGGCTGCGCGGCGCCCTGCGCGCGCTTCCCGGCGGGCGCTTCCACTTCCAGGGCAATGACTTCGACGTGCAGCAGGCTCTCATCCGGTTCGACGATCCGACCCGCGTCGATCCGAACGTCGACATCACGGCGGTGACCGAGTATCGCCAGTACAGCGACACGAGCGCGGGGACCTCCACGGGAGCGACCACCGGCGGCGGCCCGTCGGCCCAATCGGCCGGGTCGACGCGCAGCGGATCCCAGTGGCGCATCACGATGCACGCCTACGGCGATGCGGACAACGTTCACGTCGAGCTGACGAGCGAGCCGGCACTCTCTCAGGACGACATCGTCCTGCTGCTCGCGGTGGGAATGACGCGCGCGGAGCTCGATCAGCTCCAGACGACCGGCATCGGAGGCATCGGCGAGAGCGTGGCGCTGAACGTCATCGGCGAGGCGACCGGAGCGAACCGGGCGGTCAAACAGGCGATCCCCATCATCGACGACTTTCGTTTCGGCAGCGCCTACTCGACTGTGACCGGAAAGACAGAGCCGCAGCTCACGATTGGAAAGCGCCTCACCAACGACCTGCGCGCGAGCGTCCAGGCGGGATTGACCGAAGATCGCGAGCTTCGCGCAAATATCGAGTGGAGATTGAACAATCGCCTGAGCATCCAGGGCTCGTACGACAACATCAACGACGTGTCGTCGTCCGCCCTGGGCAATCTCGGGGTAGATCTTCGCTGGAGACTCGATTTCGAGTAGCAGTCGACGGACTGGATGCGATTCCGCACTCTGTTCTTGGATTGGCTGATCGGTCTCTCAGCGATCGCGTTGAGCGCCGAGGCTCGGGCAGACGACGTTGCACCCGGCGGTCTCGTCCCGATTGCGCGCCCGACGGCCGTCGAGCCGCCGCCGGTCGTGCCGGTCCTCGAGCCACCGGCCGATCTGTCCGGGCTGGCCGGTAAGCCGATCGTCCGCATCGACGTGCAGCTCGAGGGGCAGGTTTGGGACGATGTCCGCATTCCCCCGATCACGCGAGTCCGCGCCGGCGACGCCCTGAACGCGTCGGCCGCCCGACGGGCGCTCGACGAGCTGCTCGGCTCGGGTCGTTTCGCCAGCGCGCGCGCCGCCGTCAGGGCGGATGGCAACGGCGCCGCGCTCGTCCTCCGGGTGGTGCCCCGCAAGCTCATCGGCCGCCTGAGCCTCGACCTGCACGGAGCGCAGATCGATCGCGACGAGCTGCTGCACCATGCGGGCCTGACGGAGGGCGGCGAGATCATCGCAACCGAAGTCGATTCGATCGCGAAACGCATCGAAACCAGCTTCGCGCTTCATGGCTTTCCGATGGCGCGGGCCGCCGTCACCGTCCGACAGACCAGCGATCCGATGCGCGCTCTGGTCCTCGTCGACGTGGAGCCCCGTGAGTCGCGAATCATTCACGAGCGCGTCTTCAACGTGTTCGGAGCGCGCCGCGACGAGATACTCCGGGTTGCCACGCCTTACGGCGCCCGGCTGGGCACACGGGCCGACGAGCCTGCGCTCGACCAGGCGGACACCGCGCTCGAACAGGCCCTGCGCGGACGGGGATGGTACCGAGCGGACGTTTCGCACGATCTGGCGCAGGTGGCATCCGGGCCCGCTGCGGGCAGCGTCGTGCTTCGCATTCGCGTCGACGCCGGGCCGCTCCTCGCCACCGAGTTCGAGGGCAACGAGCACTACGATCGAGACGTCTTGACGGCCGTGCTCGCGCTCGACACCGAGACCGACCGCTCGCCGGCCCACCTGACCGACAAGCTCAGGGCCTTTTACCAGAAGCGCGGCTTTATGGACGTCGAGGTGCGCTTCGAGCTGCGCGGGGCGGAGGACCCGCTGCAGGTCGCGGTCTTCCACATCGACGAGCACCACCGAGTTCAGGTCACCAGTCGTAGCTATCCGTGCCTCAAGATCGACGCGATCAAGAGCTTGCACGGAGGCGGCCCCCGTTCCCCCAAGGACATCGGCACCGAGATCGACAGCTATCTCGACGAGGAGCTTCCAGGCGCCGACCTGCTCTACGCCGGACTGGCGGGGACCATCGGCTCGGGCTCGGGCCAGGTCGGTAGCGGAAAGCTTCCGGTGCCGCTCGATCTCCGACCGGACGCGACCTACGTGGCGAGCACGTACGAGCATGCCGCCCAGCACGTGCAGGAGCTCTATCGAAACGAAGGTTTCCTGCACGCCGAGGTTGGTCCCGTAGGCATCGTCCGCGCCCAGTGCGATCCGCGCTCGCCGCCGCAGCGATGCGTGCCGCTACCGCCTCCCGCCGCGGCCGCGGACACGTGCACTTACGATCCGTCAGGATTGCCGCTGCCGAGCGAGCCGCTGCCGCAGGGATTGACGTGTCGACCCGACCGGGAGCACGGGGTCGATTGCGCGCCGACGGTGCAGGTCGTGATGCCCATCAAGCTCGGACCGAGAACGCGCATCTGGGACGTGGCCTTCACCGGCGTCAAGGCGGCGAGCGAGCGGGAAATTGCCGAGGCCGCGCAGGTCCCCCTCGGCGACGCTGCCAGCACGACCAAGCTCGAGGATGTGCGGCGGCATATCATCGATTGGTACAAAGAGCGCGGGTACTACTACGCCGACGTGAAATACGCCCTCGAAGCGTCCCCGGACAGCACCCGGGCTCGCGTCCGGTTCGACGTCACCGAGGGCGAGCTCATCATCGTGCGGGCGATCGTCGTGCGCGGGTTGCGAAGCACCAACGAGGGGGTCGTCCAGCGCCGGGTCGCGCTGGCGGTCGGTCAGCCCTACCGCCAAAGCGACGTGCGCAAGACCCAAGAGCGCGTCTCGACGCTCGGCGTCTTCTCCAGCGTCACCGTCTCGTTGAGCGATCCCTACGTTCCGCAGGCGAACAAGGACGTGATCATCGACGTGGTCGAGCGCACCTCGCAATACGTCGAGGTGCGCCCGGGCTTCTCGACCGGCGAAGGCTTCCGCGGTGTGCTCGAGTACGGCCACCGCAACCTTCTGGGCGAGGCGTGGGCGATGATCCTTCATTTGCAGGCGTCGTATTTGCCCGACTTCCTCATCCTCGACCAAGGAGTCGCTCAGAACTATTCGACCCTCTCGACCGCACAGCGCATCGCGACACGCGACACCCTCACGTTCTCGTGGCCGGACATCGGCCTCGGGCCGACGATCCGTGCGCAGGTCGACGGCGTGTTCGTCAACGACCTGGAGCGCGACTTCACCTTGCGCAAGGCGGCCGCGGTCGGGACCGCGATCTGGCGACCGACCCGAGAGGTGCAGATGAGCGTCAGCGCCGACTACGAGAACAACGACGTCTACCTCTTCGCCCACGAGTCGATCGACTGTTATCTGAACTCGCTGCAGAACCCAGGCACGACGATCCCCGGTTGTCCGATGATAACGCTCATGGAATCCAGCGCACCGGACGTCGCGGCGCTCTCGACGCTTCTGCGCGTGCCTGATGGAGACAGCAACGTGATCGCCGCTCGCGTGGTCGTCACGTGGGACCGGCGTGACAATGCCTTCAATGCTCACAGGGGAACCTATGTCGCCGCCTCCGTTGAACAGGTGAACTCCTACCCCGTCGGAGCCGTCGCCTTTCCTGGCGACGAGCAGTACGAGAGCCATTTCTTTCGACTGACCCAGACCATCGCCGGCTACGTCCCGCTGACGAAGACCATCACGTTCGCCGCCGAGCTGCGCCTGGGCGAGAACGTCACACCCTGGTGCTTCGAGCGGCCCGCTCCGATGCCTCCAACCCCCCTGGCTCACTGGAGCTGCACCTATCCCGACAGACTCTTCTTCATGGGAGGCTTCGATTCGATGCGCGGCTGGCTGCAGGACAGCTTCATCCCTCAGGACTACGTCGATCAGATTCGCCAAAATAACTCGCTGTGCATCAACAATCAGACCAACTGCACCGGGGTGCCCATTCGGGGTGGCAACCTGATGTTCAATCCTCGAGCGGAGCTGCGCTTCCCGATCCGGTTGCCCATCGAAGCGTCCATCTTCGGGGACCTCGGCAATCTATGGGTCGATCCCAGCTATCCCTTCAGCCACCCGTTCGCCCTGCGCGCGGACGTCGGCGCAGGCGTTCGCGTGGACACGCCGGTCGGACCGCTGGTCTTCGATTACGGCATCAACGTGACCAAGCAGTCTTACGAGGACTTCGGTGCGTTTCACTTCGCGATCGGCCTCTTCTGAACGAACGGCTCACGAGCGGTGCGGCGGTCATCCGCCGGCGGTCAGCTCGCGCCACGCGTGTGCGAACGCCGAGACGACCCGGTCCTGCTCGTCCGCAGTCAAGGTCGGATACAGCGGCAGACTGATCGTCCGGTCGCCGATCTCTTCGGCGATGGGCAGCGCTCCCCGACGCATTCCGAGCATTTCCCCCAGGTACGTCAAAAGGTGGATCGCTCGATAGTTGACCGCGGTCCCGACCCCGGCGGCGCCCAGCTTGGCGAGCATGGCGTCTCGCTGCCCCGGTCGAACGTGGACGGTGAACAGGTGGTGGGAGCTGCGTCCGCGGGCCTCGACGAGCCAGGGGACCCGGCACCCGGACGGCGGAGGCGAACGCAAATCGCCGACGAGCTCGCGCAACGCCGACTCGTAACGTCGCGCGATGCGCTCGCGCAGCGAACGCTTGAGCTCGACTCGAGGCAACTGAGGCCGAAGGAGCGCGGCGTCGAGATCCGTGAGGTTCGCCTTGTACCCCAGCTCTACGAGGTCCCAGTGCTGATACGTGGCGCCGTGCCGCTCGGTTGCGGCCTTGGAGACTCCATGGTTGCGCAGTCGTCGTAGACGCTCGGCGATGCGGGCCTCACGCGTCGCGATCGCGCCGCCGTCGCCACATGTGACGTTCTTCGTCGCGTAGAAGGAGAAGACGCAGGCGTCGGAGAGCTGCGCCGGGCGCACGCCGTCACGCTCCATCTCGATGCCGTGGGCGGAATCCTCGACGATGAACAGCGAATGACGATCGGCCAGCGCCCGCAGCGCCTTCATGTCCGCGAGCTGGCCGTAAAGGTGCACGGGCAGGAGGCCCACGGTGCGGGGACCCACGGCCGCGCGTGCGGCGTCCGGATCGATGAGGCCGGTCGCCGGCTCGACGTCGACGAGACGGGGAGTGGCTCCCGCGTGCAGGATCGCGTTCGACGTCGCCGCGAACGTCATCGGCGTGGTGATGACCTCATCGCCGGGACGTACGTCCAGCGCCCGAAGGGCCATGAGAAGCCCCATCGAGCAAGACGTCGTACCGACCACGTGCGGAGGCTGCGCGCCGTCCGGGGTCTCCGCTGCGTCGCGGCCTCGAACGAGGTACTCGCCGAGCTCCCTTTCGAACGCGGCAACCTGCGGACCGAGCGTGAGGAAGAGGGTATCGAGAACCTGCCGCCACGATCCCGCTTCCTCGTCACCGAGCTGGTGTCGATAGAACTCGATCTTGGTCGTCATGATGCCGGCGACAGCAACTGGCCGTCGATCGCGAGCTCGCGGTGCGCGCGTTCGGCGTCCCGGAGAAAGGCGTACTGCCGCAGCGTGTAACAGCGCCGGTCGTCGGGGTCGACGACTCCCTCCCTCAGAGCGCCGAGCACCTCTCGGATGCCATCGTCGATGGTGCGCTCCGCTCGAAACGCCAGGGCGTGCTGGATCTTGTCGAAAGACACGTTGTAATCGCGCAGATCGGGGTCGGTCGGCGCATGGACGACCTCGGTGCCGGGCACGGCGTCGCGCACGCGGAACGCGAGGTTCAGGATCTGAACGTTGCTCGCATCCGAGCCCACGTTGAATACCTCGCCGGCGACGATGGCTCGGTCCGCGGTCAACGCCAGCTCGAACGCGCGAGCGACGTCGCAAACGTGAACGAAGGGGCGCCACTGCCGACCGCCGCCCTCCACGGTGATGCGTCGATTCACGTATGCGTTCTTGGTCATGACGTTGATGGCGAGATCGAAGCGCATGCGCGGGCTCAGGCCGAAGACGGTCGCCAGGCGCAGGCAGGTGACGCCCATCGCATCCGACGACGCCCGCGCGAACGCGAAGAGGAAGTCCTCGGCGTCGGCCTTCGTTCGGGCATAAAGCGACACGGGCCGACGCGGGCTCGTTTCGCCGAGGCCCAGTCCTTCGCCGTGGCCGTAAACGGAGCAGGAGGAGGAGAATACGTAACGGCGCACGCCGCTTTCTCGGGCCATGACGGCGAGGCGCTTCGCGCCGTCCACGTTCACGCTGCGAGTCAGCTCCGGCTCGAGCTCGCATGACGGGTCGTTGGATATGCCCGACAGATCGACGACGCCGTCGACCGAACGCAGCAGCTCGTGCTCGAAGCTGCGCACGTCCCCCCGAACAAGGCGGAGCCTTTCACCGAAGCGGGATCGGAAGCCCGCCAGCGAGTCGCCGAAGTAGAACCGATCGAGGACGGTGACGCGATGTCCCTGCTCGAGCAATCGAGGCACGAGCACCGACCCGATGTAACCCGCTCCGCCCGCGACGAAAACGTGCATGTGGTCGCCGCAAATACCACGAAATCCCAAGCGCTGTCAGCAGAGCGGGCAGCACCGCCCTCGACCTAAAGCGACCCGTCTTCGGGCAGCCCCGTCGTGTCGAATGCCCAGAAGCGACCGTGATGCGAGAGGAGGCGTACGGTGTCCGCGTCGCCTTTGAATACCAGTTTGCGAACTATCGGCTCGCCGGTCGCGTCCCTCGGCACGCCCTCGGGCGCCTTCACGATGACCAGCGGGAAGGCTCGCGCGTACTTGCATCGAGGATCGTAGGCCTCGGCGTCGAATTCCCAGCCCCGTGCGGGCCAAGCGGGCTGGGAGTTCGGCTTGAAGCGCACGGGCACGCTCAGATATCGCGCAAACGCGAACGCCCACTGACCGTGCTTGCGCGCGGCATAGTACGCAGCCAAGTGGGTCAGCGTTCCGTTGCGGAATGCGTGTGTCCAGGGCTCCCAGATGACCGCCGTCGCTGCGCGCGCGGCCGGTAGCTCGTCGATCACTGCGGACGCGTCGCTCGTTTCCCACCCGAACAGCGCGCAGTGCAGAAACACGTCGACTCCCGCCACGACTCCGAGGCCGAGGACGTAGCGTCGAGCCCGCGCCACCATCCGCGCCGGGAACCGCGGCATCGCCAGAACCGCGCCGAAGATCAACCACTGGCCGAGCCGCGGAAAGATGAGGTGCGTGCCGATGCACACCATCGGCGTGCAAAAGTACGCGATCGTCATCAAGGCGAACGGCGCGACGATCGGCGCCGGCCGCTCGGGAGAAACCGCGCCGGCGCGCGCCTCTTGTCGGCGCCAGAAAACCGCGCAGGCCATGACGCCGATGACGACCCAGAGGATCACCTGATCGGTCGCGTCATCGAACAGATCGAGCGCGAACGCACCGAACATGACGACCTTCTGCCAGAAGGGCGGAGCGGTTCCCTCGATCGTCGGATCCCGGTACATGCCCGGGTCCCACACGTACTGTCTCCGGTAGACCGCCACGCAGTAGGCGCAGCCGATCGCAAGCGGCAGAAGCACGATCGCCGCCCGCAGCAACGTGCCTGCGACGCGCCTCCCGTAGTCCCCGGTCGCGTGCCGCCAGGCCACTTCCAACGCTAGAGCAGCTGCCATCACGCAGAGCACGAGCATCGCCAGGACGTGAGCGAAGGCGCAAAGGAGGCCGAGCGCCGTGATGGCCGCCACGGACGCGAGCGACGGACGAAGGGTCGCTCGTGCGACGAGCACGAGCGTCCACGCGACGATGGCCGTCGCAAGCACGTAATTCGCGAATCCCCATCCGAGCGAAAACGAAAATAGGACGGGAACGAAGAGGGCGGCGTGCTCCGGGGGTCGCCCCAGGACCCGCACCAAGGCCAGACAGGCCGCCGCCATGGCGACGAGCGACGCCGCGAGGACCACGCGGCCGGCGAGCTCGATCGGAAGGGCGTTCGACAGCCACGCGACGACGAGGTGGAAGAGACCGTTGTACGTCAAGAAATTGAGCTCGTAGGTCGCGGCCTCGGGCGCATGCGGCGCCTGCAGGCGGCGGGCGACGTCGCTCAACGCCAGGTGCTGGGGGTAGTCCACGCACGGAAGCAGGCGCGTCGCGAACAAGCCTGTGACCACGAGCGCGACGCTGCCCCAGTAGAGGAGCGTCGCGCGCGGCGAATCCAGGGCGAAAAGCCCGACCGGGGAAGCCGCGGATCGCGTCGCCGCCTCGCTGCGCCGGCGGCTCCGGGGCGACCATGTGGGGGCCTCGTCTTCACCGCCTTGCGGTAGTATACGCACGGGTCGTGAGCGCCGTTTACCGCACTGTCCGCTCCCGGCCAAGGTGGACGCATCTGGCGTTCTCCAGGCGGTGTTTCCAAAGAAGGTGACCCATGCATGCCGTCCGTTTCGCCCCGGCAGTCTTCGTGACGCTCGTGTCGTGCAACGGGACCCGCAAGCAAGAGTGCGATCAGTTCCTCGCGGCGATGAAGCCACTGGCAGCGGGAACGCCGAGCGTGGAGCTCGTGGACACCGCAAGCCGCTCGGTCTCGGCCATTCAGTTTCAAGACCAGCCCCTGCGTGAATACGCATCGAGCACCAAGGCGACGCTGAAGACGCTCTCCGAGACGATTCGGCTGCAGGCCACCCCGTCCCCGCCCGACGGCACCGACGATCTCGTCAAGGCGAAGCTCAAAGAGGCGCGCGGCGAGATCGACGATGTGACCCGGTACTGTGCGGAATAGCGCTTCGCGCGCCGCCGGGCCGGGGGCATGGAATGAGCTTCGAGGACGAACGTCGCTCCGAACCTCGAAGCGCGCTGAGCCCGGCCTTGCGAAACGGGTGGACGACCTTCGCGATCATTGCCATCGGCGTGCTGATGGCGACGATCGACTCGTCCATCGTGAACGTCGCGCTTCCGGTAATCGCCCGCTACTTCGGCGCTGCGCTCGGCGGCGCCGTCGAATGGGTGATCATCGCGTACCTCGTCGTCGTCGCGGCGCTCCTGCTCACTGCGGGGCGTCTGGCCGACGTGGTCGGCCGGCGCCGGGCGTGGGTCTGGGGGTTGGTCCTGTTTACGCTCGGCTCCGCGCTCTGCGGCGCATCTCCGTCGCTCCCGGCCCTCGTTGGATTTCGCGCCGTCCAAGGGATCGGCGGCGCTCTGATCATGGCGGTCAGCCCCGCGATGATCGTCGGTGCATTTCCTCCCGAGCGGCGGGGGCGTGTGCTCGGGTACAACGCGGTGGTCGTCGGACTCGGTATCAGCCTCGGACCCACGCTGGGAGGCATGATCGCAGAGCACTTCGGGTGGCGATGGATCTTCTATGTCAACGTTCCGCTCGGGGCGCTCGGCGTGCTCGCCAGTCTCGCGATGCTCCGGAGCGAACGCACGGCCGTAGGTGGACGCCTGGACGTCGCAGGCGCCGTTCTTCTGGCCGTCGGCATCGGTGCGATGACCGGCACGATTTCGTTCGGCGGGGAGCTGCGCAGCCCATTTCTTCCGCCGTTCGCGGGGAGCGTTGCGGCGGTCCTCGCCCTCGTGGGGTTTTGGTATCGTCAGCTGAAGCGCCCAGACCCGATCGTCGACCCCAAGCTGTTTCGAAACCGGGTCTTCGTGTCGGCGAGCGCGAGTCTGCTGCTCGGCTCGGTCGCGACGTTCGCCGTCGCGTTCGTCTTGCCGTTCTACTTCGAGCAGCTCCGCGGCTGGCCGGTCGAACGCACGGGGATCTTGCTGACACCCCTGCCGCTGACCGTCGCGCTCCTCTCTCCTTTGACCGGAGCCCTCGCGGATCGGGTCGGCACCCGGCAACTGGCCGCCGGCGGAATGCTGATCGCCGCCGGTGGGCTGCTCTGGCTCGCACTGGCAGACGTCGAGACGCCGGTGCTGCGGATCGTGATGGCCCTGGTGATCGTCGGCGGCGGTCGAGCGATCTTCCAGCCGCCGAACAACAGCGCGCTGATGGGATCCGCTCCGCGCGATCGCCAAGGGGTCGCGGCCGGGTTGATGGCCACCTCCCGCGTTCTGGGCCAGAGCTTGAGCGTCGCTCTGGCCGGCGTTCTCTTCACCACGTTCGGCGGGAGCGGCGCCGCCCGAGCGTTGCGCGGCGGACAGCACGTCGCGACGCCTTTCGTCGCGGATGCCTTCCTGCGCGGCATGCGGGCCGCGCTGCTGGGCTGCGCCCTGATGGCGCTCGCGGCCTCCCTGGTCGCACTCGTTCGAGGACGCGAAGCGCGATGATGCGTCGGGCCCGCACCCGTGGCGTGGTATAGCGTCCGCCATGCGTCCGCGCGCCGTGTGCACCGCTGCGCTCGCGATCGTGCTTGCGGCGCTTGCCGGCTGGCGGGCGTCGTGCGTTCTCGCCGGCCCGGACGTCGATACGGACGCCTACGCCCACCACATGATTGCTCGGGCGATCCTCGGCGATCCGGGCGATCTGGCCGTTCACTGGGTATGGCTCCCGCTGTTTCACTACTTGCAGGTTCCGCTCATCGCGCTCGGGGGAACGATGAACGACGTGCGCTGGGCGAACATCGCCGCCTCGGCGGCCTTGCCCGTCATGGTCTTTCTCTACGTGCGGCGGACGATCGCTCGCTGCGGACCTGGGCATGCTTCGACTTCGGCGGATTCGACGGCGCTGTTCGCCTCCATCCTCGCCGCGTCGTGCCCCATCGCGATGCAGATGGGAACGACGGCGCAACCCGAGCCGCTGTTCGCCATCACGATGTTCTGCGTGGCAGCCGCTTTCCAGGCCGAGCGCTATGGCATGACCGCGGCATGGCTCACGGCAGGCGTCCTTCTGCGCTATGAGGCGTGGGCCGCGCTCGTGGCAATCTCCGCGATCATTTTCTTCAGCGCGTCGCGTGACCGGTTGAGCGCGACCCCCGCCACGCGCGTCACCCGCCGGGCCTGGCTCGCAGTGGCCGCGCCGACGGCTCTCATCCTCGCATGGTCGGCGCTCCGCCGACCCGTCGACGGCTCCTGGTTCGGCTTTCTTTCGCAGACACACTCGTTCGCCAACGACGCGATGCGCGGAAAGTCCGCGATTGACCGGACGATGCCAGGCGTGCTCGCGGACATTCTGCACTACCCGCTGTTCGTTCCGGCGCGCCTCTTTGGACCGGCTATCGCGCTTGCGCCCTTCGGCATAGGTCGAACCGTGCGAGAGCAAGGGGGAAGGTTCGTGAGCGTCTTGCTCGCCTGCCTGGTGTTCGTATCCGTCAGCTGGATCACACGATCTTCGCTCGGCCTCGACCGACACTTCGTCGTCGTCGTTCCGCTCTACGCGATCTTCGTCGCTCAGGGAGCAGCCGCGGTCGGGGACGCGGTGACGGCGTGGATGACGCGCCTTTCTACCATCGCCCTGGCCATGTCCAGCGGGCGTTGGCTCGCCGCTGCGCTCGCGGTCGGCTCACTGGCCTGGGTCGGTGTCGCCCTCGACCGCTGGATGACGGACTGGAGGGCATCGATAGAACGCGGCTGGCCCGAACGCGTCGCCGTCGGCGCGTACCTTCGGTCGGTACCCGAGGAGAACACGATCTTTTGCGACGAGGCGACGGTCGAGATCTTGAGCGGGCTCGATCGGCGGCGCTTCGATCGACATTGGATGGACGACCCGCAAACCTGGCCGATTGTACAGGAGTCGGCAACTCGACGCGGCGTCGCCTACGTGGCCACGTGGAGCCGCAAGCTCCGCGGACACGAGGGTGCAGGAAGCATTGTCTTTCGCTCGGGTCAGTCCGGCCTGGATCCAAGCTCCGGCCTCGCCGTCCTGCGTGTTGCCGGCGAAGTAGGTCGCGCCTCGCGATAGCCCGCGCTACACCGTCGGGCCGGGGCCGCACATGGAGCACGGCGCTCGAGCAACACTCCCCACGCCCACGCCCAAGCCTCCGCCTCCGCGAAGACAGCGCGTCGCGCTCTGGCGGCTGATCAACGTCGCTCGAGGACCCATAGAGTTCCAGATCCTCGGGCGCATGCTGCTTCAGGCCGCGCTCGTCGGCGCGGCCGCCGGGCTGATGGGGTCCCTTTTTTTCGCCGGCGTGGAGGCGTTCCAGCGACTGATTCTCGAATCGACAGCTGGCTACGCGCCCCTGCGCGCGGGGGGCGAGACGATCCTCGGGGAGTTTGACCATCCCACGCCCTTTCGACCATGGCTGCTGCTGATCATCCCTGCAGCCGGTGCACTGCTCGGAGGGGCTCTCTCGACCTGGCTGGCGCCGGAAACCCGCGGTGGGGGGAGCGATGCCATCATCGACGCGTTTCACCAGCACCGAGGGCTGGTGAGAAAGCGCGTGGCGTTCGTCAAGGGTGTGGTGTCGATCCTGACGCTCGGGTCCGGGGGATCCGGGGGGCGCGAGGGACCCACCATGCAGATGGGCGGCGCCATCGGCTCGCTCATCGCGCAGCTTCTGCGTTCGACCGACCGTGAGCGACGCATCCTGCTCGTCGCCGGAACCGCGGCGGGCATGGCCGCTGTCTTTCGCACCCCACTCGGAGCGGCCCTTCTCGCCGTCGAGGTGCTGCACCGCGACGATTTCGAGGCCGACGCGCTCGTCCCCAGCGTTCTCGCGAGCGTCGTGGCCTACTCCGTGTTCATCGCGTTCTTCGGCGAGCAGACTCTCTTCGCGCACGCGCCCAGCTATCCCTTCGTGCCCGCGCATCTGCCTCTTTACGCGCTCCTCGCCGTGATCGTTTCACTCGTCGCAAGCGCGTTCCTGTCCATGTTGCGCTGGGTGCAGCGAACCACACGCAACCTCACCATCCCGGAATGGTCGAAGCCCGGCATTGGAGGGCTGGCGCTCGGGATTTTCGCGACGCCGCTCATCATCTTCATCGGTCCGCAGATCGGACAGCCGGGTCAGGGACTCGGCATCCTGGGGGGAGGATACGGCGCCGCCCAGCTGGCGATCACCGGCGCCCAGTGGTTTCCGCTCGGCTGGCGGGGCGTCCAGCTGCTCGCTCTTCTGGGAACCATGAAAATCGTCGCCACGTGCCTGACGGTGGGTTCCGGAGGGAGCGCGGGGGATTTTGGCCCGTCGCTCGTCATCGGAGGCATCTTCGGGGGCGCCTTCGGTCGAGCGGCGCAGATTCTCCTGCACGATCCGCGCATCGACCCCGGAGCCTTTGCCCTCGTCGGCATGGGCACCTTCTACGGGGGCCTCGCCCACGTGCCCATCGCGTCGCTCGTCATGACGTGTGAGCTCACGGGAAGCTACGATTTGCTCGTACCGCTGATGTTTGCCGAGGGGATCGCTTTCGTCGCCCTCCGCCGCACTAGCCTCTATCGCTCTCAAGTCCCGACCAAGCGCGAGTCTCCCGCGCATCGCGACGAGCTCATTTTCGACGTTCTGACCGACGTTCGCGTCGGGGACATCGTCATTCGCGACCGGCCCTATTCGGCCTTCACGACGAGGACACCGGCTGCCGAGGTCATCCAGAAGGCGGCCACCACCACTTGGCAGGACGTCTTCCCGGTGCTCGACGACGGGGGAAAACTCGTCGGCATCGTCCTCAGCGACGTGCTGCGCACAATCGCTGCGAATCCCGACATCGGCGAATTTGCAATCGCTCATGATCTGATGGTGCCCGCCGTGAGCGTGAAGGACACCGACGATCTGCATCGCGCGCTCGCCACCATTCTGGAGCACGGCTTGCGGGAGATCGTCGTCGTCGGACCGGAAGGCCGGATCGTCGGCTTTCTCGACGAAGCCGAGATCACTCGCGTCTACCAGAGAGCAATCGCAAATAGCCGCCCCGACGCAGGCCCAGACGCGATCTCCTGACACCGGCCGATTTCCCCAATCGGGAAGGCGCGCTTTCCAGCAGGACTGCGGGCCGTCGCATTCGGCTGGACGTTTCTCGCGGCCGGCGCCGCGGCGTGCGGGGGGGTCCGGGGGCGACTCGCCCCCCGATGCTGCCGCGCTGCACGTGAGGCACGTGAGCCACATGAGCCACATGACCATTTGACCATATGACCACGTTGACCACGTGACCCAAGAACCCAAAAGAGAAAAAACCCAGGGCAAGAATTCATTCTGTTTCTATCGGCGTTGTCCCCGGGTTACTCTATTTGCTGCCGGGCAAGAACTCTCGCTCTGTCACGGCAGCCAGGGCTGCAATGCAACAACAACCCCCTCGGCAGCGGCCGGGGACCCCCACCCTACAGGCCACGGGGCCATCGCTCGAAGCGAGGGGCACGGGCGAAGAGCAAACGCTCGAGTCGATGCTCGCCTCCCTCGCGCGCAACGTTCTGCCTCAGGGCGCGTGGGAGAAGGTATACGAGACTGCGCGCGCGGAGGAGCGGCTGAGTGAGCTGGCGTTCGCCTTCGACGCTGTGGCGCAAGGCAGGCGCTTGAAGGCGACACACCCGGCCGCCGCCGCGGAGTTCCTCTTTCAGGCCGGCCGTCTGTCCGAGGATC
This sequence comes from Polyangiaceae bacterium, assembly GCA_035622655.1. Taxonomy (GTDB): domain Bacteria; phylum Myxococcota_A; class Polyangia; order Polyangiales; family Polyangiaceae; genus Palsa-1150. The sequence continues at coordinate 12,038 of DASPUY010000297.1, read as the reverse complement.
TGGGGAAGCTGGATGCTGCGGCAGCGTACTTCGAGCGGGCCCTGGCGCTGGCACCCGGACACGCGCCCTCCTTCGCCCGGCTCGAGGAGCTGCTGCGAAGCTCCGAGCAGCATCTGAAGCTCGCCGAGCTTTACGCCGCGACGGCGCAGCATCGCGCGCGGGCGGAGCAGCCGGGGTTTCTGCGGCAGGCGACGGAGCTGCTCCTTGCAGCCGGCGGCTCGGACGACCGAGTGGTAGAGCTGCTCCAGCAGAGACTGCGGCTCGACCCCGCCGACGACGACGCTCGCGAGTCGCTCGAGCCGCGACTGCTCAAGACCGGCCGCTTCCGGGATCTCATTCGCCTCAACGAGCAGGCGCTCTCCGGCGATCTCGTCGCCGAGTCGCAAACGAGGATCAAGCTTCTCTCGAGCGTCGTCGACCTTTACGCAAACAAGCTGCAAGAGCCCGAACGCGCCCTGCCTCACGTCGAGCAGCTTCTCGCGCTCGAACCCACGCACGACGAGGCCCGCCGCGTCGCCCACAAGCTCGTGGGCATCAAGGGCCTCGCGGCCCGCGCCGCATCGGCCCTCGCGGGCGCATACGAAGCACTCGGTTCGCCGCAGGAGGTCGCCCATTTCTTGACCCTGGAGCTCGAGAGCACCCGCGGCGCAAAGAGGGCGGCCTTGCTCGTACGTCTCGGACGTCTCAAAGAGCAGATGGCCGATCCCGCGGGAGCGTTCGAATGCTTCGACTCGGCGCTCGCGATCGATGCGGGAGACGACGATCTTCGTTCCCGGTACGTCGCACTCGCCCTCCAGTTGCAACGGCAAACGGATGCCGCCAGGGCCCTCACGCGGCTCTTGGCCAACGTCAAGGAGCCGGCGACGCGAGCCCGGCTGAGCGTACAGCTGGCCGAGGTGTTGCTTCGAGCAGGCGACATCAAGCGCGCGTCGTCGCTTGCCGCGGAAGTGATGGCGGCCGCCGACGCGCCCGTGGAGGCAGTGCTCGGCGCGGCCTATCTCCTGCGTGAAATCAGGAGCGACGACAAGGACCCGCGCATCCTGTGCGAGATCCTCGAACGAATCGGCCGGACGGAGCCCGACGAGCCACGGCGGCGCGAGGTCGACGAGCAGCTCGCGACCCTCGCGACTCGGCTGAAGGACGTCCCGCGGGCGATCGGAGCCTACGAGCGGCTCCTGACCACCACCGCCCGACCGAAAGCGCTCGAGGCCCTCGCTTCCCTCTACGAAGCGACGCGCGAGCCGGCCAAGCGGGCCTGGCTCCTGGAGGAGCGCGCGAAGGACGCCACGGATTCCGAGGAAGCCCGTCGTCTTCTCCTGAGCGCCGCGGAGACTTACGCTCGCGGAGCCAACGACCCGGCGGCGGCGATCGGCGCGTGCAAGACCGTGATTCGCCTCTTCGGAGCGGCCCCCGACGTCTTGGGCTTGCTCGTGCCCTTGCTCGAGAGTGAAGGATTGTGGTTGGAGCTTGCGGAGGCTCTTTCCCTGGCAATCGCTCAGAGCGACGTCCCCGAAAGAGCCGTGCTCCTCTCGCGGCTCGGGATGATCCGCCTCGAGCGGCTCCACGACGTCGATGGAGCGATCTCCGCGCTCGAGTCGGCTCTGGCGATCGACGCGAACGACGAGGCTGCGAGAGCGGCGCTCGAGGCGCTCGCCGCGACCGCGGAGCACCGCGTCGCCGCGGCGCGTGTGCTCGAGCCGGTTTATCGCCGCAGCGGCAGCCGGGCGGCGCTCCTGCGAATGCTCGAGATCCGCGCCGCTCACGAGCCCGACATCGCGACTCGGCTCGCCGTCCTCCGCGAGGCCGCGGAAGTCGCGACGGACACCGCCGGATCCGAAGGCGCAACCGCTCTCGAATTTGTGGGGCGAGGCCTGAAGGAGGCGACGTCGAACGCGCAACCGCTCGGCGAGTGGCTGGAGCGACTCGGCAAGGCCCGCGTCGAGCCCGCACGACGGGCCGCCATCCTCGTCGATGCGATGCGCGATCGGGCGGTGGAGAGCGCCGAGCTGAGCGCGCTCGCGAAGGAAGCCGCCGAGGCCCTCGTCGCGAGCGGAAACCTGGCGCCCGCGATTGAGATGTACCGCCGCGCCCTGGCTTACGAGCCATATTCGACCGATCTGCTTGCCCGAATCGACGAGCTGCTGCGCCAGCAAGGCGACGCCGTGGAGCGCGTCGCCCTTTGCAGAGCGGCGCTCGAGCGCGCCACCGAGGATCGACGTCGCGAGCTTCTGCGTCGCATCGGCGACATCCAGCGAAATGACCTCCGCGACTTCGGAGCCGCGATCACGACCTTCCAGACCTTGCTCGAGAGCGACGCTCGCGACACGGCAGCACATGACGTGCTGGAGGAGCTGTATACGAGCACTGGACGCTGGGCCGACTTGTGTGAGTTGCTCGAGATGCAGGTCGCGCAGCGCGGAGGGGATGCCGGCCGCGATCTGCGGGTCAAGCTCGTGCAGATCGCGGCCGAGCACGGAGACGGGACCCGCGTCAAGGAGCACTCTGCCCGGCTCTTGGAGGACCCGGGGCTCGAGCCCATCCACCTCGCCACGGTTCAGGCGGCTGCCGATCGGGTCGATGCGGTCGAGCTCTTGCGCTCCGTGCTGAGCCGACGAGCGGACGCGGCCACCGATGCGGGGGACGCAGTGGCGTGGCTGGATCGTCTCGCAACGCTCGAGCTCGATCGCCGCAACGATCCTCAGGCCGCGGCCGCCGCATGGAAACGCGCCGCGCAGCTCGCCGAGTCCGCCCTGAACGACGACGCCGCGAGAAGCTTCTATTCTCGGACGCGCCAGCTTGCGCCCACGGACGCGGAAGTGATGGAGCGGCTCGCCGCGCTCCACGAGCGTGCCGGCGAATGGACGGAGCTTCCGGCGCTCTACCTTGCGCTCGAGCAACAAAGCGAGTCGGACGACCGGCGCGTCGAGTACGCACTTCGCGCTGCGCAGGTCCTGTCGCAGCGGCTAGGGGACGTGCATGCCGCCGTTCGCCATGCAGCCCGTGCGTTCGAGCTTGCCCCACAGCGCAAGGACATCCTTCTCGCGTTCCAGGACCTCGGCGCGAAGGCGGGCGCCACCGACGTTTTCGAGCAGTCCGTCGACAACGTCCTGCGACGAGCGAGCAGCGATGCGACACCCATTGACGCCGACCATCGCAGTCTCCTGATGCTCGCCCGCGCGCAAGCGCTCGCGAGCGACCCGAGGAGTATCGACGAGGCGATTGGTGTCTATCGCAAGTTGGTGCAGGACGACGGCGGGTCGGACTCGGCCCGCGCCGAGGCGCTCTCGGCCCTCGAGGCTCTCGTCGCCGGCGACGCGGGTTCGCCGATCCGGCGCGCCGATCACGAATGGCTGCTCGAGTGGCGCGCCGAGCATGCGGTCGGAGACGATCGGATTGTCCGAACGCTCGACTGGGCGCGCGCAGAAGAGACGAAGTTCGCGGATCCCACGCGCGCCCTGGTCCTCTACAGACGTGCCCTGGCGCTCGATCCCGACTCGGACGACGCCCTCGCCGCGGTCGCACGGTTGTCGCTCGATGCCGAGTCCACCGAGGAAGCGCTCGCCGCCATGCGCACGCGCCGGGACCGAGCTCGGGGGCCAACTCGCGGGACGATCGAGCTCCAGATCGCCCGCACCCTCGCGCGCACAGGTCGCTGGGACGAGGCGCTCGAATCTCTGCGCCTGGTCCTTGCGACCGCTCCCACGGAGTGGGAGGGGCTGGCGCTCGCCGCGGACGCGTTGATGCAGCCACGGGTGCGCGATGCGGCGATGCAGGTTCTCGAGCGGGCGTGCGAGAGCGCCGACGATGCGGCCGCCCGTGAGCGAATCCTGACCTATCTGATCGCGATCCCACTCAATCCCGATGGCCTTGCGAGGCGAAGTCTGTGGTCGGAAAGGCTCTGCGATCTGCAGCGCGAGGCAGGTCGCTACGCAGAGGCGCTGACCACGGCATCGGGCGCAGTCCGTGCTTCGCCGGAAATCGAAGGACTCTGGGATCGCGCCGTCGACGTCGCGCGCGAGGTCGAGGGCGGCGTCGACGAGGTCGCCGCCCTCTACGAAGAGGTGCTGAGGCGGCCGCTGTCTGTCGAGCTTGCGGGAACGCTCGGGCAGCGCGCCGTTCGGTTTTGCGAAGAATGGTTCGACGACCCGAGTCGCCTACGCGCGATCCTGGATCGAGTGCTGCTGATCGATCCCGATGCAGATTGGGCGTTCGATCGGCTCAAGCTGCTGCTCGATTCGACGGAGTGCTGGGACGATCTCTTCGCGCTCTACGATCGCGTCCTCGGCTCGGCTACCGGTTCGCGCCGGGAGGCACTCCTCGAGGATGCCGCCCGGACAGCCAAGGATTTTGCCGATCGCCCCGATCGCGCCACCCATTACCTCGAGCAGCTGCGGGAAATAAGACCATCGGACCCGAAACTTTCGAGCGCGCTCGAGCGCCTGTACGAACGGCAACGAAAGCACCGCGAGCTTGTGACGTTGCTCGGCGCGCGTCTTCCCGCGCTCGAGGGCGACGAGGCGCGCCGAGCCCGCATTCGGATAGCCACCTTGTGGCTGGACGAGCTCGACGACCCGGGCGCGGCTCTCGACGTCGTCGAGCCGTTGCTCGGCGATGCTGCTGCAGCCGGTGGCTTGACGTCGAGCGCATGGACTTTGCTCGAGCGCATTCTGGAGTCGGTGTCCGAGCCCGACGCGCGGTGGTCGACGCTGCCGCCGCTGGAGGAAGCGGACTTTGGACCGAAGGGAAAACGAGCGCCACGAGACTCGTCGCATTCTGCCGTACGTCTGCGAGCCGCGAAGTGGCTGCGCAGCTACTACGCCGCCGCCGGACGCGAGGTGGATCTGGCGCGGGTGCTGTTGGTCGAGCTCGAGACGATCAGTCGGCCCGACGATCGTGCCGCTCGGCACGTCCAGATTGCCGAGCTCTACGAGCGGGCGGGAGACCTGGCGAGCGCCATCGACCAGACGGGGTGCGCGGTCGTGCTGGCGCCGGAGAACGAGGCGCTGCGCGCCAAGCTCGCCGAGTTGGCGGACCGCATGGGACGTTTCGAGCGGCTTGCCGACGTCCTGGCGGGGGCGGCCCACTCGACGGCCGACTTGGCGTTGCGCGCGACTCTCGCCATGCAAGCGGCGGAGGTACGCGCCCATCGACTCTCAGATACGACCGGCGCAATCGCTCTGCTTCTGCCGATTCTGTTCCCGCCGGGGGGAGGCGCACGCGCGGCGAATGCGCTCGTCGCCGCACGGACGGTGGAACCTCTGCTGGAAGCGGCCGGCCGGCTCGAAGAGCAACTCGACGTCGAGGAGCTGATCGCCTCGATCGAGGACGACGAGGTTCTCCGGCGCGACGCGATCGGACGCGCAGCGCGCCTCGCCATAGAGCTCGGACATCAGGGGCGGGCGATCGCATCCTGGGAGCTGCGACTCGCCGCCGATCCGCGCGACCAAGACGCGCTCGACGGGCTCGTCGCCTTGCTGAGCGTCGACGGTTCGAACGATCGACTGGCCCGAGTCCTCGAGCTTCGTGCCATGGCCGCGACGAGCCCGGAGCTCCGGCGAGTCGACCTCGTCCGCGTTGCCAAGCTTCTCGGTAAAACGCTCGGGCGCCCGCACGACGCAATCGCGGCATGGATCGCGATCGAGAACGAGTTCGGAGAGGCGGACGACGCCGTTTCGGAGCTCGCGACATTGCTGCGAGAAACGGAGCAATGGGGACAGCTGTCGCAGTTGCTCGACCGAGGTGCCCTACGTGCGAGCGATCTCGCTACGCGGGGCGCCTATCTGGGAGAGCTGGGTGACGTTCTGCGGGAACGACTCGGAGAGACCGACCGGGCGATCGGCGCCTACGCAAGAACCCTCGAAGAGGAGCCGACGAATGCGCGCGCCCGTTCGGGGCTCGAGGCGCTGACGGACGACCCGGCGAGCGCCGGGTCCGCGCTGCAAGTGCTCCTCGCAGCATTGCGCCGCTGTGACGACTGGGGGGCCATACTGGCCTTGACGTCGAAGCGCGTGACGTTGGCCGCGTCGCAGGCGGATCGCGTCAACATTCTGATCGAGGCCTCCGAGCTCGCGGAAGGCCGCGCCGGAGACGCGCGTCGAGCGTTCGATGCGATGCGCCAGGCGTTCTCGATCGCGCCGCACGACGAGCGGGTCCAGCGGGACGTCGCTCGTCTCGCGGAGATCTCGGACGCATGGCCCGCCCTCGTGGACTCCTATCGACGCGCCGTCGCCGACCTCGACGACGGCGCCCTCTCCGCTCAGATCTGGAGCACCATCGGCGCCACTCTCGAATTTCGTCTCCACGATCTCGAGGGCGCACTCGAATCCTACTTGCATGTCGTGTCGATGTCCCCCGATGCGCCATCTGCCTGCGCAGCCGTTCGCACCGCCGGAAGCCTGGGGCGCTGGGATCAGTGCGCGCGTGTGGTCGTCGATCGGACGATCGTTTCGAGCCCGTTCGCAGGCGAGGTCCTCGACGCGTTCGAGGGTGCCGCCGCCGAGCACGACGCGTGGCAGGCCGCCGCTTTCGCCCTGACGAACGTCGCTCGCGCTTCCGGGTTGCGAGGATTGCCGGCTCGGGACGTCCATGCGCGGATCGCGCTCTGGCACCGCGACCGACGCGGGGATCCAGACTCCGCCGAGGAGTCGCTTCAGCTCGCGCTCAGCGAGGACCCTTCGAACGTTGGGCTTTTGACCGCGCTCGTGGAATCGCGAAGGCGGCGCCCCGATCGCCTGCTGGTCGATACGCTCATTTCGCTGTCGCAGGCGACTGCGGGCAGCCTGACACTGCTGCGGGAAGCGACCGAGCTGGCGCGCGACGTGGTCCGGGATCAGTCGCTCACTCTCGAGCTCGCCCGATCGGTGCTGCAGCTCGCGCGGCAACACTGGGCCTCCGGTGAGAGCACCGGGGACGCAGCGGCGTGCGCCGAGTGGGCGGTCGAAACGATCGCGCGGCTACACGACGAGGCCGGGGACGCGAGGTCGGTGGTCGACACCCTTGCGGTTGACGACGGTCTGCCGTTCGACGTGGAATTGAAACGAAACCTGCGCCGCCGGGCCGCACGCGTTGCCCTCGATCGGCTCGGCGACGAAGAACGGGCCGTCGCCCTGTACCTGTCGATATTCGAGGAGGCCCCGCGCGACCCGGAGGCCGTCGCGCGTCTCGTCTCGATCTACGCCAAGCCCGAGCGCAGACCCGACCTTTTGCGCCTGCGAGAGCGGCAGATCGAGGCGGCTCCCGATGCCGCCGAGCGCATCGCGTTGCGCCTCGAGGCCGCAAGACTGCTCGCCGAGCTCGGGGACGTCGATCGCGCCGTGGCGACGCTCCACGACAGCCTGAGCGAGCAACCCAGGGACGCCGCGAGCGTCGAATATCTCGCCACGGTCCTCGAGTCCGCCTCTCGCTTTCCGGAGCTACGCGACTTGCTGGTCGAGCAGGCGGCACAGGCTTCCGATGCGAAGCATGCCTGCGACCTGTGGGCGAGAGCGGCGCGCATCGCCACCGAGCGCCTCGGGGACGACGCCGCGGCAGCCGCCTACCACCAGAAGGTCGTGGCGCTCGAGCCACGGGCCGAGTCGTTCGCAGCCCTGGCCCTGCTCGCGGAGCGAAGCTCGGAACCGCTGGCGGCGGCGGGCTGGCTGGAAAAATGGCTCGAGGTGGTCCCGCCCGAGCAGTACGCAGAGGTGGCCCTTCGTCTCGCCGAGGTTCTGGTCGCCGCCGGGGAATCGAAGCGCGCGGCTCACTGTCTCGAGCGGGCCATCGCCAAGACCGGCGACGCCGACCGGCTCCGCCAGCGGCTGGCGACGCTGTATCGAGAGGCCGGCCAATGGCTCGAGCTCGCCTGCGTCGTCGCGGACTCGGCCGAGCGGTGCCCCGACAGCACGGCGCGACTGGAGCGACTCCTCGAGTCGGCGGAGCTGTTCGCCAACCGATGCGGCGAACCGCAGCGCGCGGTCGCCCTCCTGAAGGAGGCGATCGAAATCGCCCCCGAGGACCCCTCGATCCAGCTCACGCTCGCCGACGTGCTGGGCAAGGCGGGTCGATACGAGGAGGCGCGGGCCATCGTGCAGTCGAAAATCGATGCGTTCGGCGGCCGGCGTCCCAAGGAGCGGGCCTCGATCCACCGACAGATGGCGCAGCTGGAGCTGGCGACGGGCAACCGTACCCGGGCACTGGTGGAGCTCGATGCAGCCGCACGCATCGACCCACAGAACCCGGAAATACTGCAGACGCTCGCACGGCTCGCCCAGGAGGACGGTCAGCTGGAACGCGCCGAGAAGAGCTACCGCGCTCTGCTGGTCGTCCTGCGCCGTCGAGCGGAAGTCTCCGATCAGACGGTGGCACGCAGCGAAGTGCTCTTGGAGTTGAGCGCCATCGCGGCCCGACGCGGCGAGCAAGAAAGAGCACGCGAGATCCTGGAAAGCGCGCTCGAGACGGCGGCCGACAGCGATTTCGAACGAGCGCGCCTGGAGGCAGCTCTGCGCGCGCGGGGCGATGGCGAAACGCTCGTTCGAGTGCTCGAGGCGCGGCTCGCAGTCGAGCCCGAGGGTCCGGGGGCTTCGAAGCTCCTGACGGAGCTTGCGGACGTGCTGTCCGATCGGCTGGGGCGCCGGGACGACGCCCTGCGGATGCGAATGCGCGCGATCGCCTTGGATCCGCGATCGCAGATCGCCCACGACACTGCGCTGGCGCTCGCACGGACCACGGGACGCGTCGACCAGTATGTCGAGGGAGTGACGGCGATCGTCGAGAAAGCCGTGGACGCGGGTGACGTCGCGCTCGCGCTCGCGCTGCTGCTGCGGCTGGGTGCGGTGGCGGAAGCCGATCGGGGTGAGGCCGCGCGCGCGGCGGCCGTCTACGAGCGGGCGCTTCGGCTCGAGCCTTCGTCGAGCGACATTCTTGCGGCGCTCGACCGGGTCTACGAGCGACTCGGCGACATCGAGGGACGCGCCCGGGTTCTCTCGTCACGGATCGAGATCGAGACGCGTCGCGGGAGCACGCGCGAGGCGAGCGACGCGCTGTATCGGCTCGCAGAGCTTCGTCTGGCTTCGCGCGAGACCCTCGGGGAGGGAGCGGAGAGGCTGAAGCTGGCGCTCGATCTCGATCCGCAGCTCGAGCGCGCCGAACGGGCTCTGAGCGCGGCAGTCGCGCTCGACCCGCAGGACACGCGCATACTCGATGTCTACGAACGGGTCGGCCGAGAACCGGGGCACGAACGTGCGCTCGTCGACGCGTTGCGCCTGCGCGCGATGCTCCCGGGCGCCTCGCTGGCCCGAGCTCGCGAGGCGGTGGAGGCAGCGCTGCGTTTCGGAGATCGGACACTGGCCGAATCGATCCTCGTTCGCTTCACCGACACCGAGGCGAGCGGCGATCGCGCCGCGGGTCCCCTGGCCTGGGCGCTCGCGACTCTCGCAAGCCTGCGCGAGCAAGCGGGCGACCTGCGCGGAGCCGTCCGTCTCAAGGCCAGGGCTGCCGAAACGGCCGACCCGTCGGAGAGTCGGCGACTGCGACTCGAGGTCGCGCGGATCGCCGCCAATGAGCTCGGGGACCTGAGCCTTGCCGCGGAAACCTACGCGGCATTGCACCGCGCGGACCCCGCGGATCGGGAGGTATGGCAAGCTCTGGCCGAGGTCCACCGAAGGCAGGACCAACCGGAAAAGCTGGCAACGCTGCTGCAGTCCGTCATCGAAAGTATCGACGATCAGGCCGAGCGGGCGCGGCTCAGGCTGGAGCGCGTGCGCTTGATGCAGCGCCTCGGCGTGGGCGACTTGCAAGCCGCTCCTCTGTTGCGCGAAGTCCTCGACGAAGAGCCGGGGCAGATCGAAGCGGCTCTCCTGCTCGCCGAGATCCTCGAACGTGCCGGTTCCAGGGAGGAGCTCGTCGCGCTGCTCGTGCGTCAGATCGACGCGGCCAAGGACCGCGGAGACGCCACATGCATCGCGTCATTGGCGCTACGCCTCGGAAGCTTGGTCGAATCGTCGGATCGCGACGGCGCGCGCAGCGTCTACTACACCGGGCTCGACTGGGAACCGAACGACAAGGGGCTGCTGGACGCTCTCTTGCGGCTTCTGGAATCGGAGGATAACGCCGCCGAGCGCGCCGACGTGCTGGAACGACGCCTTGCCCTGGAGCAGGGACCCGAGGCCGAGTCCATGGCGATGGCTCTCTGGAGAGCTCGCAGCGATGCGGGGGACGAGTCCGCCGCGGAGCGTGCCCTGGTTCTCGGTTACGCCGCGCACCCGGAGAGCGAGGTCCTGCCGGGCCGGCTCGAGGACACCTACCGACGGCGCGGAGATTGGGGCCGCCTCGCCGAGCTCTTCGTCGGGGAGGCTCGCGCTCGGCAGGACATCGTCGCTCGAACGGCTCGACTGAGAGACGCGGCGGACATCTGGTTCAACCAGCTGAACGATCCGAAGAGCGCAGCCGACGCGCTCGGTCTCGCGCGAAAAGCGGCGCCGAACGATGTTCCGCTCATCCTCGATCACGTGAAGATGCTCCTGCATGCGCGGGACTTCGACAGCGCACTGTCGGAGCTCAGCGGGGTACTTGGATCCCTCTCCGACGACGACGTCCGGCGCTCGCCCCTTCTGGCATCCCGCGCAGGCGTCAAGGCCGCGTTGGGGGACCAGACCGGTCAGCTCGAGGACCTGGAGGCCGCGTTCTCGATCGAGCCGGAGACGCATGCCGCCGCGCTGGCAGCGGAGCTCGACCGTGCGCGAGCGCGCGCGGCCACGATCGACGACGAGGCAGGAGTGCGCAACGCGCGTCTGCGGCTCGCGCAGGTACTCCCGTTCGCCGGAGATGCCGACGGCGCCCGAGCGGCCCTCGAGGCTCTCCTGAAGAACGACCCCCGGGACCGGGAGGCTTGGCGAGTCCGAGCGACGCTCGAGTCGGCGCTCGAGCGCTGGGATGCGGCAAGCGAGGCGTGGTCGAAGCTCCTTGCGCTCGAAGGGGGAACCGCCGCCGTGGACGCGGCGCTGTCGTTCGCGGAGGCGTGCGAGCGAGCGGGCCGACCGGCCGAAGCAAGAAACGCTCTCGAGCAAGCGCTCCTCGCAGACAGAACCCATCGCGCTGTTCGCGATCGCCTCGAGCAGGTCTACGAAGTGACGGGGGCTTGGCACGAGCTGGCCCGCCTCGCGACGGACGATGCGCGCGCAACCAACGACCCGGAGGAGCGCTTCGGCCATCTTCTGCGTGCGGGATGGCTCTTGCTGACCAGCGCAAACGATGCCACCGGCTCGGTTGCGCCGCTCGAGGAAGCCGTCGGACTTCGACCCGCCGATCTGGATGGAATCGCGCTGCTCTCCGACGCGTACATCGCGGCCGGGCGGGCGGCCGACGCAGCGGCGCGCCTCGAGGAGGTCGTGGCGCCGCATCGGGGCCGTCGTGCGCGGGAGCTTGCGCCTCTTCACGTTCGACTTGCGCGCGCGGCCCACGAGCTTGGCAACAGCGACGCCGAGGCCCTCTCGCTCGTCCACGCGCTGGAGTGCGATGCGCAAAATGGCGACGTCTGTGCGGAAGTGGCGGTCCGCGCATTCGAGCTGGGCCAGCTCGACCTGGCCACCCGCGCGCTGCGCGCAGTCACGTTGCTCAAGACTCCGGGACCGATGACGAAGGCGGTCGCGTACCATTACATGGGTGAGATCGCGCGGCAGCAGGGCGACCCAAAGCGGGCCATCGCGCTTCTCCGTCGAGCCATCAGCGAAGACCCCACCCTGGAGGAGGCCCGTGGCCTCCTCGATTTCATCGAACAGGGCCAGAAGTAGCCCGTGCGGTCTCGAGCCGGCCGGGCGCGACTCAGTCGTCCCAGCCGGCGTCGACGTCCTCGATGGGCGGGACCGACGATTCGCCTCGGATCGCGGTGTTCGGAGCCCCGTCCCCTCCGGGCCGTGGGTCCTCGCGGCCGACGACGGGCAACGGCGGCGGCCCCGAGGGGGAAGGGACGGGCTCGTCCGGGGCGCGGTGGCCTCCAGGCGAGCGCAGGAACAGACTCTCCGCAGCGATGTTGACGGCCGGGGGCGGCGGCGCCGTGGTCCGGC